>CAZFJU010000064.1:0-3012 GCA_964518995.1 uncultured Gammaproteobacteria bacterium | reverse complement strand
GACCGAGCAGCGCGATGACGCCGACCAGCGCATACATCCCGGCGCCGACGCCGGCGAGCACGAGCGACCACGTGGCGCCGAGCACGGTGAGCGGCACGGCGACGAGCACGAGCACCGGCAGGGTCAATGATTCGAACGTGATGGCGAGCACCGCGAACAACAGCAACAGCACCGGTATGAAGATGAGCCGGAACCAGTTGGCCGTCTCGTCGGCGCCGGCCGTTTCGACCGTGTACCCCGCCGGCCGATAGACCGCGCGCACGGCATCCCGGATCGCGCCCTCGAGCGCTACCCGCGCGGGGCCGGTTGCGGGCGCCGCACCGCTCAGGCGATAGCCGACCGCGAGCTCGCGCCTGCCGTTGTGGTGCACGATCGCCGGCGACGCCGGCACCCGGCTGCCGGCCGTCACGACGCCGAGCGGCAGAGCGCCGTCGTCGATCGCAAGCGGCAGCGTCGCGATCGACGCGAGGGCATCGACGACCTCGAGCTCCGGGCGGCGCACCGTCAACGGCAGCTCCCGTCCATCGGCGAGCATGAAGCCGACCGGCAGCGGCACGCCTTCGCGGCGAATCACGTTCAACGCTTCGAGCACCTCCTCCGGATTGAGCCGGTAGGCGGCGAGCGCGCCCGGCAGCGGCTCGAGGCGCAGCTCGTCCTGGCCGATACCGCCGGTTACCCACGCTTCCTCGACCTCCGGCATCGACTCGAGGCGCCCCTGAATCTCGCGCGCGATCAGATGGATCTGCTGCATGTCGGGCCCGGACACGCGCACGTCCGCGGCCGCATCGCCGAGCGCGCCGACGCCGCCCGCGCCGAAGCCGTTCTCGCCGCTGCCGTCGAAGCTCGTCGTCCGCAGCTCGACGCCGTCGAGGCCCTCGAGGGCCGTGCGGACCTCCTCGCGCACGCGCCCGGCCGTGACGTCGCCCGCGTCGCGCGCGGCACGCTCGAGATGCACGGTCAGCGTGCCGCCGATCTCTTGGAACGAGCTTTCGATCAGCTCGATCCCGGCGAGCGCGAGGACCGCCTCCTCCGCGCGGCCGAATACGCCGCCGGCCGCAGCCAGCGAAGCGCCGCCGGCCATCTCGATCTCGAGCGTCACCTGCTCCGCCTGCGCAGCCTGCTGGGGCAGACTGCCGACCAGAACCCACGGCACCGCGATAACGATCGTCAGCACGATCGAGACGGTGACGCCGGCGAGCCATGGCGTCGGCCGCCGCAACGCCGACTTCAGCACGGCCGACAGCACCGCGCGCGTGCGCTGCGGCGGCGGTGCGCCGTGCTCACGGCGCGGAACGGCACGGCGCTCGAGGCGCGCGATGGCCGCCCGCGCGGCGAAGCGCTGCGCGAGCAGCGGCACGAGGCCGACCGCGACGACGAGCGACGCGAACAGCGGGAACAGAATGGCGACGGCCACCAGCTCGAGCGCGCCGCGGATGAAGCTGTCCTCGACGAGGAAGAGCGCCGGCAGGAAGACGACGGCATTGGTCGCGCTCGCGGCGATGATCGCCCGTACCGTGCGCTCGATGCCGCCGATCGCCGCGGACGCCGCCGGCACGCCGCGCTCGAGCAGCCGCTGCACGGCTTCGAAGACGACCACACTGTTGTCGACGAGCATGCCGATGCCCACGGCGAGCCCGAGCAGCGTCACCAGATTGAGGGAATAGCCGCCGAGATAGAGCAGCGCGCCGGCCACGAGCAGGCTCACCGGCACGGCCACCGCGACCACCGCGACCGCACGCAGCTCGCGCAAGAACAGATACAGCACGACGAGCGCGATCACGAAACCCCACAGCGCGAGCTGCTTCAGCCGGTCGAGCTGCGTCTCGACGGTTTCGGCCGCATCGAAGCCGATACGGAAATCGACGCCATACGGCGCCCACTCGGCGCGCAGCGCGTCGACGCGCGCACGCAGCGTGCGGCCGAGCCGGACCAGGTTCGCGCCTTCCTCCTGAAAGACGATCAGCCCCGTCGCATCCGCGCCGTTGATACGAAACGCACTGTCCGCGCGCGCGGTCGTCATCTCGATGTCGGCGATATGGCGCAGCAGCACGGGGCGTGCCGGGTCGATGCGCAGCTCGCCGAGCGACGCGACACCCTGCGGCTGGCCGTCGAGCACCACCTGCCAGCGCCTCCCGTCGCGCTCGGTGCCGCCGAGATGCTGCAGCCGTTGCACCGACTGGCCGAGCCGCGCTGTCACCGTCTCGGGCCGAACGCCGAGCGCGGCGCTGCGTTCGGGGTCGATCCAGACGGTGACCTCGCGCGGCGCACCGCCCGTCGCCAGCACCTGGCTCACGCCGGGCAGCGACGCGATCCGCGGCCGAATGCGCGTGTCGACGAGATCGCGTAACGCGTTCTGGTCCGCGCCGCCCGTCACGTGGATGATCATCGCAAACCGGCTGAACGCCGTGAGATCCTGCGACGACACGTTGATGAACGTGCCTTCCGGCTGCGTCCGCGCAAGCTCCGCGGCAATACTGGCCAGCTCGAGCTCACGCACGCGGATGTTGGTGCCGCGCTCAAACTCGAGCACCAGCCGCCCGCCGCTGGCGTTTACCTCGCCCCAGGTCTCCGTGATGCCGGCCAGCTCGCCGGAGCGCGCCGCGAGCGGCAGCAGGATCTCGCGCTCGACCACCTCGGGCTCTGACCCCGGCCGTGCGAACGATGCGACGAGCCGATCGCCGCCGAGCGCCGGCAGCAGCTCGATCGGCAGCCGATACCATGCGAACAGACCGAGCAGGACGAGCGCGAGAAAGAACATCGACGTCGCGATCGGACGGTGAACGGGCAGTGCGACGAGGCTGAACGTCATGGCGACGGCCTACGCAGTGGGCGTCGTCGAACGAAGCTCGAGCCGGTCGAGCACGAGATAGAGCGACGGGATCACGAACAGCGACCCGATCATCGACGCAATGAGGCCGCCGATGACCGTCAACGCGAGCGGGCTGCGCAGCTGCGCCGCCTCGCCGCTGCCGATCGCGAGCGGCACGAGCGCGAGCACGGTCGTCGCCGTCG
>CAZFJU010000063.1:0-19164 GCA_964518995.1 uncultured Gammaproteobacteria bacterium | reverse complement strand
TACGGGGACGAAAGCCGCATCTCGTTGCGCGCGGAGGTGCGCGACAACAAGTACCTGCCGGCTCGCGATGCCGTCGTCGCCGTCACCGCCGAAGGCGGCGCCGGCGTCACGGCGGAGCTCGAGCTAACGCCGGTGCCCGGCGAGCCCGGCGTCTACGCGGGTGTCTACGACGCGACGCAGCCGGGCATCTACCGGTTCAGCGCCACCGCTACCGCGGGCGACGACACGCTCGGCACGGCGCAGGTCGCCGTGCGGCGGGCAGACGGCGTCGCCGAGCACTTCCGGGTCGAGCAGAACCGCCCGCTGCTCGAGCGCATCGCAAATGCGACCGGCGGCAGTTACTTCGCGCTGGCCGACGTCGGCCGGATCCCCGAGGTCGTACGCTTCTCGGAGGCCGGTCTGGTCGAGCGTCAGGTGCTCAATCTTTGGAACATGCCCATCGTGTTCCTGGTCTTGTTACTGCTGAAGGGCTCCGAGTGGGTGCTGAGGCTGTTCTGGGGACGGCTGTGAAGCGGCGCGGTCTAGCGGCGCTCGCTGCGCTCGTCGCGGCCGCCGCCGGCGCCGAGCCGCATTATTTGATCGTGGCGGGCCTCGGCGGCGAGGACCGATTCGCCGATCGATTCGCCGAGCAGGCGGATGCGCTTGCGGCGGCCGCGCGCCGCACGACGGGTAACGATGAGCAAGTGCAGCTGCTGACAGGCGACGACGCGACTCAGGAGAATGTGCGTGCGGCGTTCGCTCGTCTCGCCACGGCGCTTGAGTCGACGGATACGTTAATCGTTTTTTTGATCGGCCACGGCACATATGATGGTGAGCATTACAAGCTGAATCTGCCCGGCCCCGACCTGACCGGCGAAGCGCTCGGCGAGCTGCTCGCAAGCGTGCCGACAAGCGCGCAGCTCGTCATGAATGCGACCAGCGCGAGCGGCGCGGTGCTCGAGAGCTGGACGGCCGATGGCCGTACCGTGATCACGGCCACCCGCAGCGGCAACGAGCGGAATGCCACGCGTTTCGCGGAGCATTGGGTGGCCGCGCTGTCGAGTGACGAGGCGGATCTCGACAAAAACGGGCTCGTCAGCGTGCAGGAGGCGTTCGACTTCGCGGCCCGCGCGGTCGCCGACAGCTTCGAGGCGGAAGGCATGCTCGCCACCGAGCATCCGCAGCTGGTCGGCGACGGCGCGCAGCGGTTTACGGTGGCGCGGCTCAGCGAGCGGCCGACGCAGACGCCGGAGATCGAGCGTCTATCTGCCCAGATGGCGGAGATCGAAGGGGAGCTCGAGTCGCTTCGTCAACGGCGCGACGAGATGGCCCCTGACGCCTACCTCGATGCGCTTCAGGCACTGTTATTGCAGCTGGCTACCGTGCAACAGGAGATCGACCGGGCCGAAGCGGCCCTCGAGTCAACGGAGGACTGATCGGTCGACACCATGAGGACGCTGCTGACGCTACTGCTCGCCGCATTCGCGCCGGCCGCGATGGGGCTGACGATTGAGTACGGCGAACGGCCCGAGGCGCTCGCGGAATGCGACGAGCTGGCCTATCGCGGCGCTGAGGCGCGAGCGAACGGTTGCTATCAGCAACTACGGGCCGGCAGCGATCTGGCCGTCCGCGCCGAGGCGGCGCGCGCGCTCGGTGATTTTCGCGGCGCCAACGATGCGTTTCGCGAAGCCGTGCAGGAGGCGCCCGACGAGGGCGCGCTGCGCGCCCGCTGGGGCTACCTGTTTCTGGCAACGCATCAGGCGAACGACGCCGTTCAGCTTTTCAACGAGGCCCTCGAGCGGGATCCGGACCATATCGGCGCGAAGCTCGGCTTGGCCGAGGTTGCCGCGAGGCGCTTCGAGGATCGGGCGAAAGGTTATCTGGACGAGGTGCTGTCCGCCGACCGGGACCATCCCGCCGCGCTGCTGATGCTCGCTCGCATGGATCTCGAGGAAGGCGCGCTCGAGCGCGCGGCCGGCCGGCTCGATCAGGCGCTCGCAGCCGTCGAGGAGCGGGAGTTGCCGCCGCTCGAAGTGTATGCGCTCAAAGCCTCGCTCGAGCTTTTGAATGGCGAGGCCGATAACGAATGGGTGCAGCGCGCCTTGGAATACAACCCGGTTTACGGGGAAATCTACGAGACGCAGGCTCATTTCTATGTGATTACCCGCCGTTATCGCGAAGCGATCGAGCTGCTGCAGAAGGCCGTCGAGCTGCGGCCGAGCCTTTCTTCGGCTCATGCCGAGCTCGGTGTGAATCTGCTCCGCGAGAATCGCGTCGCCGAAGCGCAGCGGCACCTGGCGGCGGCTTATCAACGGGATCCGTACAGCCCACAGATCGTCAATACGCTGCGGCTCATAGACAGCTTCGAGAACTTCGTCGTCTCGACGCACGAGCCCGAGGAGGGTCAGCCGTACGATCCCGGCATCATCCTGCGCCTTCACGAAAGCGAGGCAGAGGTGCTCGAGCCGTATGTGCTCGACTTGGTGCGTGACAGCATTGCGACGTTCTCCGAGCGATACGATTTCACGCTCGCGGAACCGGTCATCGTGGAGCTTTATCCCGAGCACGACGATTTCGCGGTGCGCACCTCCGGGCTGCCGGGCATCGGGCTGCTCGGTGTGACGTTTGGCCATCTCGTCGCGATGGACAGCCCCTCCGGCCGCGCCGAGGGCGAGTTTCACTGGGCCACGACGTTGTGGCACGAGATGGCGCACGTCATCACGCTCGAGGCCACAGCGCATCTGGTGCCGCGCTGGTTCAGCGAGGGCGTGTCGGTGTACGAGGAATGGGCGACGGGCCCGCTGCCCGGTCGGCACTTGCCGATCGTGTTTCTCGATGCCGTCAAGGAAGACCGGCTGCTGCCCATCGCCGAGCTGGATCGAGGCTTCATCCGTCCCACCTACCAGGCTCAGGTCATTGTGTCCTATATGCAGGCCGGCCTGATCTGCGAGTACATTGCGGAACGCTGGGGGCAAGCCGGGCTGCAGCAAATGCTTGCGCTGTTCGGAGAGGGGGTCGATACGGCGGAAGCCGTGCAGCGTGCGCTCGGTGTCCCTGCGGAGCAATTCGACGAAGAATTTGCTGCGTACATCGAGGCGGAGCTCGGCTCGACGATCGCGAATCTGGAGAGCTGGCAAAGCGCCCAGCGCGAAGCGCACCAGCGCTCGAATGCCGAGGATTGGCCGGCTGCCCTCGAGGCCGCGGCACGGGCGGTGGAGCTGTACCCGGATTTCGTCGACCAGGGCAGTGCGTATCTCGTCAAGGCCAAGGCGCACGAGGAGGCCAACGACACCGCGCAGGCGGCCGCCACCCTTGCCGAGTATCGTCGCCGCGGCGGGCACGATCCTACGGCGCTGCGCGCGCTTGCGAAGTGGCACTATGAGGCCGGCAATGTCGACGAAGCGGTTGCCGTGCTCGAGGACGTGCTGCTGGTCGCGCCGCTCGGTCAGGATGTGCATGCAGAGCTTGGCGATCGCTTGCTGGAGGTCGGCCGCGCCGAGCAGGCGTTGTTCGAGTATCAGATCTACGCCGCGCTCGCTCCGCACGATCAGGCGAACGTCCACTACCGTATGGCGCGTGCGTATCACGCGCTCGAGGACGGTGCGCGGGCCCGCGAACATTTACTGTATGCTCTAGAAATCGCGCCTCATTATCGCGAGGCTCAGCAAATGCTATTGGAGATCGTACGTTG
Source organism: uncultured Gammaproteobacteria bacterium (assembly GCA_964518995.1). Classification (GTDB taxonomy): domain Bacteria; phylum Pseudomonadota; class Gammaproteobacteria; order Steroidobacterales; family Rariloculaceae; genus ZC4RG20. The sequence goes on along the minus strand of CAZFJU010000063.1, from coordinate 15,494 downwards.
AGCGCTGAACAGCAAAACGCATTGGACACCGAGGAGACTCGCGAAGCGATCAAGAACTTTCACGCTTCGTTCGACCGAATTCGCACGGAGGTTCGTAAGGTCATCGTCGGGCAGGACGAAGTCGTCGACTCGCTGCTGTTGACACTGCTCGTCGGCGGTCACTGCCTGATCACCGGCATGCCGGGCACGGCCAAGACGCTGCTGGTCCGCACGCTGGCGTCCGCGCTCGGGCTGACGTTCAAGCGTATTCAGTTCACGCCGGACCTGATGCCGACAGACGTCACCGGCACCGACATCATCGAGGAAGACATCACGACCGGTCACCGCACGTGGACGTTCGTGCCGGGCCCGATCTTTGCGAATGTGCTGCTCGCCGACGAGATCAACCGAACGCCGCCGAAGACGCAGTCCGCGCTGCTTGAGGCGATGCAGGAGTTCTTGGTTATGGTGCGCGGCCATCACCATAAGATCGAGCGCCCGTTTTTCGTGCTCGCCACCCAGAATCCGATCGAGCTCGAAGGCACATACCCGCTGCCGGAAGCGCAGCTCGACCGCTTTCTGTTCAATGTCGTGCTGGACTATCTCAGTCCGGACGACGAGCTCGAGGTCGTGAATCGCTACACGACGCAAATGGATATGCCGCACGTCGAGGCGTGCACGACGCCGGAGCAGATCCTGCAGTATCAAGCGCTCGTTCGGCAGGTGCCGGTCGCAGAATCCGTGAACCGCTTCGCCGTCGAGCTCGTGCGCGCGACGCGGCCCGGCGATCCGTTAGCGCCGGATGTCGTGCGGCGGTACATTCAATATGGTGCGAGCGTGCGTGCGACGATGTTCATCACACTCGCGGCAAAGGCGCGTGCGCTGCTGGCCGGCCGTTATCACGTCACTCGCGAGGATGTCACCACGCTCGCGCTACCGGTGCTGCGGCATCGTGTGCTGGCAAACTATTTCGCGGAATCCGACGGTATCACCGTCGATACGGTGCTGAAGCAGCTCGTCGACGGCCTCGGCAGCGGCCACGCCCGTCAAGCGAAGGCGGTCTGATGCATTTCCTCGCGGCGCGGACGACTGCAGCGGTTGAGCGGCCGGCGCGTGCCGGCAGGGGCTGCGGGTGAGCGCGCGGGCCCCTCAACATCTACTGCGTCCGGATGTGCTCGCGTCGCTGTCCACCCTCGATCTGGTGGCCCGTGCCGTCGTAGAGGGGTTTTTGACCGGCATGCACCGCTCGCCGTACTTTGGCTTCAGCCAAGAGTTCGCCGAGTACCGAGCGTATTCCGAAGGGGACGACCCGCGCTTCGTCGACTGGAACGTCTATGCGCGCACGGAGCGCACGTACATCAAGCGCTACGTCGGCGAGACCAACACGCATCTCGTGATCCTGCTCGATACGAGCGCCTCGATGGGCTACGGCTCCGGCTCCGTCACCAAGCTGCAATATGCGAAGTTCCTCGCGGCGACGCTCGCCTACATGGCTTCGCGCCAGCACGATGCGGTGGGCCTGATCGTCTTCGACGACGAGGTGCGCGAGCACCGCCCGCCATCGACCCGGATTGGGCAGCTGCAAGCGGTGCTGCATGCGATCGATCGGGCCGAGCCCGGCACCGGCACCGATCTCAGGGTGCCTATCGAGCGGTTTCGCGAGTTTCAGAAAGGTCGCGGTTTGGTCGCGGTCATCTCGGATTTCTACTGCGATCCCGACTCACTGCTGAAGGGTGTGCAGCCGCTCGCGTATCAGGGCCAGGACGTCGTGCTGTTTCAGCTGCTCGACCCCGAGGAGATCGAGCCGAAGCTCAAAGAATCCGCATTGCTCGAGGACCTGGAGACCGGGGAGACGATGGAGGTTTCGCCGATCTACATGCATTCCCGATATCGGGAGCGTATTCGCGGGCACGTCGATGCGCTCAAGAAGGCGGCGCTCGGCGCCGGCGCCGACCACGTGCTGGTGAATATCGCCGAGCCGCTCGACGCGGCGCTGCGCAGTTATTTGCTCTTCCGCCAACGGCGGGGGTTGGGGGCTTAGTGTGACGCTGCTCGCACCCGCTTTTCTCGCCGGGCTGCTGGCGATCGGCTTGCCGCTGTGGCTGCATCGGCTGTCGTCGACCAATCCGAATCGCCGGGTATTCAGCTCGCTGATGTTTCTCGAGCCCGGCGAGCCGCGCCGCATGCTCGCGAAGAAGTTGCAATATTGGCTGTTGCTGGCAGCTCGGATCGCTGTGCTCGTGCTGCTCGCGCTGATTTTCGCGCAGCCGGCTTGGCTGCGCTCGCCGGCCGCGGCCGCGGCAGAGGACGGCCGCCTGCACGTCGTCGTGATGGATGTCTCGGGCTCGATGGGCCACGAGGAGCGGTGGGGGCGCGCTGTCGAAGCCGCGAACGACGTGCTGGACGAGCTGTCGAGCGGGGATCTGGTGCAGGTCGTGGCTGCGGGCCGCGTGGCCGAGCTTGTCACCTCGGCGAGCGACGACTTCACCGCGGCGCGCCAAGCGATGGCGACCATCGAGCCTACCGCCTTCCGGATGGATTACGGCCAGATCATGCGGGCGCTCGACGGCGTGATCCGCGATGCGAACCGTCCCGCCGTGCTGCACATCATTACCGACGGCCAGCAGACCGCGATGCCGGCGCGTTTTGCGGAGCTCGCGCCGACGTTGCCGGCCGTGCTTGAGATCCACAACGTCGCGGCGGAGAGCGACGAGAATTGGGCGATCCAAAGCTTTAGCGGCTCGCCGTTGACCGGTGAGCTCGAAGCCGAGGTGCGCAGCTTCTCGGACGAGCCTGCGGAGCGGGCCGTGCGGCTCGAGTTGAATGGCAGCGTCGTGGCCGAGCGCCGCGTGGAGATCGAGCCGAATGGCCGGGCCGTCGTTGCATTCGAGCCGCTCGAGCTGATGGCGGGCGCGAATCGGGTCACGCTGGCGCTCGATCCTGGCGACCGTCTCGCACTCGATGACACGCGCTATCTGTCGCTGAAGCGCCCGGAGCCGCGCAGCGTGCTGCTCGTGTCCAGCGGCCAGCGCACCGACGACGACCTGTTCGTCCGGGCCGCGCTCGAGACGGTCGGCACGCTCGCGCTCGAGATCGAGCGCATCGGCATCGGCGCGCTGGCCGACCGGACGCTCGCCGAGTACGACTTCATCATCCTGACCGACACTGGCGTCGTGAGCCCGCCGAACGCCGAGCTTCTTACGAGCTATGTGGCTGCGGGCGGCGAGGTGCTTGCGGCGCTCGGTCCGCGGGCGAGCTCGCTCGGCGCCGTGCCAATCACCGGTCACGCGCTCGATTCCGGCCGGCAGTCGCTGGATGCGAATCAGATGGTTTCGATCAGCGGCGTCGATGGCACCCATCCTGCGCTCCGGGGCCTGGACCGGCTGCGCAGCGGCAAATTTAGCCGCTATGTCGGCATCGTGCCGGATGCCGACGATGACGTGCTGCTCGAGCTCGACACCGGTTCACCGCTCCTGGTCGAAAGCCGGATCGGCGACGGTCGCGTGCTGCTTTACACGTCGACGCTCGATCGCACCTGGAACGATCTGCCGGTGCAGCCCGTGTTCGTCCCGTTGCTCGCCGGGCTCGCGAACTACATGCTCGGCGGCGGCGGTTTCAGCAGCGAGGCCGCGCTCGGCAGCACGCTGTCGGTGCGTGTCCTCGGTATGGAGGGCGGGCAGATCTTTGATCCGGACGGCGCGCGGGCACTGGGTCTAGGCGGCGGCACCAGCGACGTGGTCCTCGGGCGGGCCGGCTTTTACGAGGCGGTCGGCGGCGGACGAACAGAGGTGGTTGCGGTCAATCCCGATCCGCGCGAATCGGATTTGACGCCCGTCGACGGCAGCACGCTCGCGCGCTGGCAGGGTCTCGGCTTCGATGCGGACGGCCGCGTAGATGTCGCGACGGAGGCCGGCGAGGCCGTTGCCGTGCCGCTCGGCACCTGGTTGCTGTGGGTGCTCATTGCAGCGCTACTCATGGAATCACTTGTGGGAAACTGGCATCTTAGGGTGCGAAGAGGTATTGCCACATGACCGCACAGAAAGAGCTCGACTCGTATCTATCCGGGTTCCGGCGGCGCCTCGAAGCACTGGTCGTCGCGCGGGGCACGGCCATCTTGGCGATCGCCGCGTTCGCCATCACGATGATCGCGGTGTACGCCGGCACGCGGCGCGCGTTCGATGCGCAGTTCGTGCTGACAGCGCGAATCGCGCTCGCGATCGTGCTCGGCGTCGTGATGGCCTGGCTGGTCGTCTATCCGCTCCGGCGGCTGCGGCGCAACCGCGCCATCGCCGAGATAGAGCAGCGGGCACCCGATTTCGAAGGCCGTCTCGAAACCTATGACGGGCTCGCGCGCAGAGACGCACGCTCGCCGTTCCTCGCATTGCTGGCCGAGGACGCCCTCAGCCTCGCGCGGGGCATTCCCGCCGCATTGAAGATCCCGTCGTGGCAGATTCGCGTGCCTGCGCTGGTGGCGCTCGGGGCGGTCGCTCTGCTGATCGGCGTCGCCGCCTTCGGCCCGGATAACTGGCGCTACGGCGTCCGGCACCTGTGGGCCGGCTGGATCCTAGACGACACGCTGCCGCCGCAGTTCATCGCGGTCACGCCGGGCGACGATACGCTGCGCCGCGGCGGGGATCTGGCAGTGGCCGCGCGCGCCGAAGGCTTCGTGCCGCGCGACATGCAGGTGTTCGCGCAGTTTGCGTCGAGCGACAGCTGGCAATCTGCGACGATGACGCGCAGCGACGGCGGCTTCGGCTTCACGTTCTTCGCGCTGCGCGAGCCGATGCGGTACTACGTTGCCGGCGCCGGAATCCGCAGCCCGGTGTATACGGTCGACGTCGTCGATCTGCCGCGGATCAACAACATCAAGCTCACCTATCGCTATCCGGAGTGGAGCAACCTCGAGCCGCTGACGGTCGATCCCGGCGGCGACATCCGTGCCGTCGCCGGCACCGAGGTCGATCTCGAGGTGCATACCGATCGCCCGCTCGACAATGCGGAGCTGGTCGCGAACGGGCAACGCGTGTCGATGAGCACCGACGGCACGGTCGGCACGGCCACGCTGTCGATCAACGAGCAGGGTGAGTACTTCATATCGACACTGTTCGACTCGACCGACATTCGGCTTACCGATGACTACTTCATCAATGTGATCCCGGATGCTGCGCCGGTCGTCAAGGTCACGCGCCCCGGCCGCGACGCGCGGGCCAGCAATATCGAAGAGGTTGCGCTGCGCATCGAGGCGAGCGATGACTACGGCCTGCAGAACGTCGAGCTGCGGTATTCGGTCAACGGCGGTGAATGGCAGTCGGTGCCAGTCACGCTCGGCGAGGACGGCACATTCGTCGAGCAGGACGAAATTTTCTACCTTGAGGAGCTGCGGAAGCCGCCCCGGGCGCCGCGCGCGAGCGCGCGCAGTGGACCGCCATCCGTCATCAATTTCGACGACTTCCGTGTGCCGCCGCTTGGAGGGCAATTCGATCAGCCCTCGCAGGAGAGCGCGGCGGACGAGCCGGCCGCCGCGGCGCCGGCCGAGGTGAGTCTCGAGCCGGGCGATCTGATCTCGTACTACGTCTACGCCGAGGACCGCACGCGCTCGGCCGAAAGCGATCTGTACTTTATCGAGGTGCAGCCGTTCGAGAGACGCTTCTCGCAGTCGAGCCAAGCGGGCGGCGGCGGCGGGGGCGGCGGCGCCGCTCAGGAAGATGAAATCTCGCGCCGGCAGCGGGAGATCCTGGTCGCCACCTGGAACTTGATCCGGGAGCGGGACGAGGAGCAGTCGAGCTACCTCGACGAGCAGCAACTGAGCGATAACGCGCAAATGCTCGCGCAGTTGCAGCGCACGCTCGCCGATCAGGCCCGCACGCTCGCGAGCCGTACGCGGGCCCGTCAGCTGACCACGCAGGATGAGCGGATTGCGGAGTTCGTCGAAAGCCTCGAGCTGGCTGCGGAGGCGATGGATCCGGCCGCGGAGCGGCTCGCCGAAGTCGAGCTCGTGGAGGCCGTGGCGCCCGAGCAAGAGGCGCTGCAGCATCTGTTGCGCGCCGAGTCGATGTTCACGGACATCCAGGTCTCGTTCCAGCGCAACGGCGGCGGCGGCGGGGGCGGCGGCGCCGGCCGCGACCTGTCCGAGCTGTTCGAGCTCGAGATGGACCTCGAGAAGAATCAGTACGAGACCGAATCGCCGGTCGCTTTCGATCAGCCGCAGCAGCAAGCGGAGAACATCGACGAGGCGATTCGTAGGCTGCAGGAGCTCGCCCGCCGGCAGGAGAACTTGGCCCGGCAGGCGAATCGACGCCAGGAGATGACGGAGCGGGATCGCTGGCAGCAAGAGCAGCTGCGACGAGACACCGAGGAGCTTCGCCGCCAGCTCGAGCAGCTTCAGGAGCAGCTCGCTAACCAGCAGCAACAGCAACAACAGCAGCAACAGCAGGGTCAGGAGGGCCAGCAAGGTCAGCAGGACCAGCAGGGTCAACCGGGCCAGCAGGCTCAGCAAGGTCAACCGGGCCAGCAGGGTCAGCAAGGCCAACAGCAGGCGTCGGCCGGCGGGCAGCGCGGTGATCCGACGCAGCAGGCGATCCAGCAGCTCGGTCAGGCGCTCGAGGCCATGGATCGAGCTGGAGAGCGCGGGGAGGACATGGATCCAGCCCAGGCGCAGCGCGCAATCGAGCAGGCTCGGCGGCAGCTGCAAGCGGCGCTCGAGCAGATGACGGCGCAGCGGCAACAGGCGGCCAATGAGGCCTTCACGGATCTCGCGGAACGCTCGTCCGAGCTGTACCGGGAGCAGCGCGAGCTGCAGGCTGAGCTGCAGCAAGCCATGCGCAGCGCAATCGACGACCGGATCGACCGCGGTGTGCGCCGGCGCATGGATCGCGAGCAGGCAGCCGATCTAGGCAACCGCAAGGGCGAGCTGCGTGAAGCGGTCGAAGCGTTGGAGCGCGACATTCAGCGCGTTGCGCAGCAGTTCCGCGAGCAAACCCCGGGCGCGTCGAGCGAGCTTTCCGATGCGTTGCGTGGCCTGCAGCAGGCAGAGACGCTGCGGCGCCTCGCGGTCGCATCCGAGCTGATCCGCGAAGGCTACGGGATGGAGGCCGCGGCGACGGATGCGGTGACGACGTCGTCCCTGCGTGACCTCGAGCGGCGCACTCAAGAGGCTCAGGCGAGGGCCACGGAAGAAGCCGTGCAAGGTCAGCAGCTCGCCGCCGATCCCAATGCAGAGCTGATCGCAGAGCTGCAGGCGCTGCGCCGTGAGCTGAACGAGCTGACGCGCCAGCCCGGGGTCGATCCGCGCCAGGCGGGACCCGGGCAGCAGCAGGGCCAGCAGCAGGGTCAACAGCCTGGCCAGCCGCAGGAGGGCCAACAGAACGACCCCAACAATCAGCCTCAGGGCGGCCAACAGCAGGGCGGTCAGCAGCAGGGCGGAGGCGGCGGCCTGACGGCGGGCGGCCCATTCGACCGCGGCGGCCTGGGTCCGCGCGGCGGCTTTTACGATCCGAACCGCGGCGACGTCTGGGGACCCAACCCGAATGCGTTCTGGCAAGATCCCGAGCGGTTGGAGGAGGCGCAGCAGCGCCTCGAGTCAGCCGGCAATGAGCTGTTGAATCTAAGCAATCAGATGCGGGCACAGGGGTTGACCGAGGAGCAGATGCGCGCGGTGCGCGAGTTGAGCGAAGCGCTTCGACGCGGGCTCCCGGGCGGCGGCGCGAACGCCGAGCTGATCGAGCGCGAGTACCGTGCGCTCGTCAACCTGCTCGAGAGGACGGAGCTCGACCTCAGGTCAGCGTCCGGCGCATCGAGCAGCGCGACGGTGCGCACCGGCGCGCCGGCGCCCGTCGTCCGCGGGTTCGAGGATGCGGTCGCCGAGTACTACCGGCGCTTAAGCCGCACGCAGGGCGCTTCGAGCGAAAACTAGCGGATCGACGGCATCGACATGGGCAAAATGGCACGGCTGAGCTCGCAAGACGGGCACGTTTTGGACGGTTACCGTGCCGACCCCGACGGCGATCCGGTCGGCGGGGTCGTTATCGTGCAGGAGATCTTCGGGCTCACGGCGCATATCCGCGCCGTGACCGAGCGCTACGCGGCGGAGGGGTTCACCGCCATTGCGCCGGCGCTATTCGACCGTCTCGAGCGCGGCATGGTTCTCGAGTACAGCGAGATCGACCGCGGCCGCACGGCGATGCGCCAGCTCGAGTGGCCGAATGCGCTTGCAGATCTGCAAGCGGCGATCGACACGATGGGCCAGATGCCGATAGGCGTCGTAGGTTTTTGCTGGGGCGGCACGGTTGCGCATGTCGCGGCGATCGAGCTGCCGATCGCAGCGGCCGTGTCCTACTACGGCAGCGCGATCACGCAGCGGCTCGACAAGCGGCCGAAATGCCCGGTGCTCTATCATTTCGGGGATCGCGACCGCTCCATTCCACCGGAAAGCATCGAGCAGATCCGCAGCGCGAATCCCACCGGCATTTATCACATCTACGCGGGCGCCGATCACGGCTTCGACAGCGAGGGCCGCGCGAGCTTCAGCCCGGGCGATTCCGCGCTCGCGTTCGAGCGCTCGATCGCGTTCCTGCGCGAGCACTTGCGGCCGGCCGCGGTCGCGCCGTTCACGCCCGCTTGAGCACTTAAGAATCCTTCAGCGACGCCAGCTTACGCGCGGGCTACGATTCGTTCCCACGGTTCGATGAGGTGATCGGGGCGCACGGCCGGGCACATCGCTGCCCCGTGTCTGCCCGGAGAGAGACGACGGTGAGCGCAATCATTCAAACCCACAATCTGCAACGTCGATACCACATGGGTGGGGAGTTGATCCAAGCGCTGCGTGGCGTCGATTTGTCGATCGAGAAAGGTGAGTACGTCGCCATCATGGGCCCGTCGGGCTCTGGCAAGTCGACACTGATGAATCTCATCGGCTGCCTCGACACGCCGGACGACGGCGAGTATTGGCTGAACGGCAAGCTCGTCTCGGATATGAGAGACAGGGAGCTGGCGCGCGTCCGCAATCGCGACGTCGGTTTCGTCTTTCAAACCTTCAACCTGCTGCCGCGCGCGAACGCGCTGCACAACGTCGAGCTGCCGCTCGTTTATGCCGGCGTCAAGCGCAAGCAGCGCATCGAGCGCGCCCATAAGGCGCTCGAGCGCGTGGGGCTCGGCGAGCGGATCCACCATCGCCCGAGCGAGATGTCCGGCGGTCAGCGGCAACGTGTGGCCATTGCGCGCGCATTGGTCACCGAGCCGAGCATCCTGCTGGCCGACGAGCCGACCGGAAACCTCGACTCGGCCACTAGCGCAGACATCATGGGCCTGTTCGACGATCTGCATCGCACGGGCCACACCATCATCCTCGTTACGCACGAGGCGGATATCGCGGAGCATGCCCGGCGTGTGCTCGTGCTTCGAGACGGCGCCATCGCGCAGGACTATCAGAACCCGCGGGTAATTCACTAATGACCACCCTTCTTGCAAAGCGCTCGATCCTGCTCGCCGTAGCTTCGGCATTGCTGCTGGTCGGCTGTCAACCGAGCCCGGACGACATCGTGCCGCTCTACGACTCCGAGGCGGTGGATGTCGTCGACATCCAAGTCAGCGTCGAAGCGTCGGGCGTTATCGAGCCGGTCACGACGGTCGAGGTCAAGTCCAAGGCCTCCGGCGAAATCCTCAGCGTACACGCCGATACGGGCGACGTCGTCGCTGCGGGCGCTCTGCTCGTCGAGGTCGACAAGCGCACTCCGCGCAACGTGCTCGCCGAGACAGAAGCGACATTGAAAGCCGCGCGCGCGCGCCGCCAAATTGCCGAGACGGCGATGCGGCGGGCGGAGACCCTGTTCGGGTCAGGCACTTTGACGCAGTCGGATTACGAGCAGTCGCAGCTCGAGTACGCGAACTCCGAAGCGCAGGTCGTCAGCGCCGAGGTCGCGCTCGAGAATGCGCGCATTGCGATGTCAGATACGGACGTGCGCGCGCCGACCGCCGGCACGATCATCGAGCGTAGCGTCGAGCCTGGCGCGGTCATCTCTTCGCCGACTCAGGCGGTCAGCGACGGCACCATTCTGATGAAGATGGCCGATCTCAAAGTCGTGCAGGTGCGCGCCCTCGTCGATGAGACCGACATCGGCAAGATTCATCCGGGCATGGAGGCGAGCGTCGTTGTCGCCGCCTACCCCAATCAGCCGTTCCACGGCCGCGTGCAGAAGATCGAGCCGCAAGCCTTCGTTGACCAAAACGTCACGATGTTTGCAGTGCTGATCACACTCGATAACGAGCACGGCGTGCTGCGTCCCGGCATGAATGCCGAGGTCAACATCGAGATCGCCGAGCGTGAGAACGTCACCGCGGTACCGACCGCGGCGCTGCGCGCGTTCAAGGACGTGCCGATTACGGCGTCGATGCTCGGCATTCCCGTCGAGGAGATCTACCTTGCGCTCGACCCGAGCGCGGACGTCGAAACGCTGATGGCGAGAAGCGAGTCGACCATCACAATCGGCGGCCAGACCATCACGCTGCCCGAGGGCGTCGATCGCGAGCAAGTCGAGGCCCTGATGCGCGCGCGTGAGTCGGGCGCTGAATTGAGCGCCGAGCAGCGAAATATGATGCGCACCATCATGGGCCAGGCATTCGGCGATCGTGCGGGCGCACGACGTCCGCAGGGCGAGAGCGGTTTCCCGGGCAGTTCCGGCGGATTGGCCGGCCGCGGCGCGGGTCCAGGAGGGCCATCGCGGGTCACAGAGTCCGGCCAGGGCACTTACCAGTTCGGCGGCGAGTACTGGGTCGTGGCGCTGCGCAACAATCGTCCGGTACCGGTAAAGGTGATGACTGGGCTCACGGATCTCGAATATAGCGAGGTCGTTTCCGGACTCGAGCCCGGCGACCGCGTGCTGTTGCTGCCGAGCTCGAGTCTTTACGAGCAGCAGGAACGCCTGCAGCAATTCATCTCCGAGCGGTTCTCGTCGTCTACCCCGTTTCAGCAGCAGCAGGGGCCGGGCGGGCGATTCTAACGGCGGCGAATCCAAGCGGCATGCCGCACGAGCGGCGCTTCTCGGTCCCGGGCTTTACGCTCGCCGCCCGCGAATGGGGCGGCGAGCATGATGTGCCCGTGCTCGCATTACACGGCTGGCTCGATAATGCCGGCAGCTTCGATCTGCTGGCCCCGGGCTTGACCGGCTGTCGCATCGTTGCCCTCGATGCCGCGGGCCATGGCTATAGCGACTTTCGTTCCGCCGATTCCGGTTACAGCCTGTGGCAGGATGTCGGCGACGTGATCGAGGTGGCGGACCAGCTCGGCTGGACCCGCTTCCGTTTCATCGGCCACTCGCGCGGCGCGGCGATCGGCACGTTGCTCGCCGGAGCCTTTCCCGAGCGGGTCGAGCAACTCGTGCTGATCGAGGGCGGCCTGCCGCTGATCGAGTCGCCGGACCACGCGCCGGCGCGTCTTGCCGACGCCTTGCGCGGACGACGCGCACTCTACAATCGCCAAGGCCGCGTGTTCGATACCCGGGAACGCGCGATCGCCGAGCGGGCCGCGGGATTCTCGCAAGTGACGCTCGAGGCGGCCGAGATTCTCGCGCATCGCTCGCTGCGAGCGGTCGAGGGCGGCTTCACGTGGCACGCCGATCAGCGGCTGAAGGGCTCGTCCGAGGTCCGCTATACCCTGGAGCAGGCGCGCGCCTTCGTCACGCGGATCACGGCATCGGTGCTGATGTTCCGTGCCACCGGCAGCCCGTTCAATCGTCTGCCCGAGTACACCGAGCTTCTGCCGGCCTTCGCTAAGATGGAGGTGGTCAGCCTCGCGGGCGGCCATCATTTGCATCTTGAGGGCGCGCAACGGCAGATCGCTGCGAAGATGCTCGACTTCTTCTTCGACGCTGGCCGTCGGTGACGCAGCCCCGGAGCAGCGTCACCGCCGCCAATTCACGAGGGGTGCTTGCATCCGCCTGAGCGCGTCGCCTGCGCGACTCTTCGCGCGGCCAGGAATCCGCTACCATTGAGCGCTTCGACCGACATCGGCTTTGGGGAGCGACGCGGATGACGAGAAAAAAAGCCACCGACTACAGCCCCGCAGTCCTGAGACTTTTCGATCAGTTCGTGCACGGCGACATCAGCCGCCGCGATTTTCTCGACCGTGCTGCCTCTGTCGCCATCGGCGGCATCGGCGCAGCGGCGCTGCTTGAGTCGTTGGTGCCCGATTTCGCCGCGGGTCAGCGTATAGACGTGGACGATGATCGACTCGAATCGCGCTATGTCGAATTCGAGTCGCCCGAGGGCGCCGGCACGATGCGCGGCTATCTCATCACGCCCGCGGGCGCGACCGAGCCGCTGCCCGGGGTGGTCGTCATACACGAGAATCGTGGGCTGAACCCGCATATCGAAGACATCGCGCGGCGCGTGGCGCTCGAAGGCTTCGCCGCCTTCGCGCCGGATGCGCTGACCCCGCTCGGCGGCTATCCCGGCGACGAGGATCGCGCTCGCGAGCTGTTTGCGCAGCTCGATCGAGATCGCCTCGTCGAGGATTTCGCGGCCGCGGTCACGTGGCTCGGGGAGGCGGAGGAATGCAACGGCCGCGTCGGCGCCGTGGGTTTCTGCTTCGGCGGCGGCATGGTCAATCAGCTCGCGGTTCGGCTGCTCGAGCTTGCGGCCGGTGTCGCCTTCTACGGCGGGCAGGCGCCGCTCGATCAGGCCACAAGCATTCGCTCGCCGCTGATGCTGCACTATGCCGAGACGGATGAGCGCATCAATGCAGGGTGGCCGCCTTACCAGTCTGCGCTGGATGATGCCGGCGTCGAGTATCAAGTCTTTTTCTATCCAGGCACGAATCACGGCTTCAACAACGATACAACCCCGCGCTTCGACGCGGAGGCCGCCGCGCTCGCCTGGCAGCGGACCATCGACTTCTTCAAGCAGCACCTCGGCTGAGCGAGCCGCCCGGTGCACGGGCACGACGACGGACGGGCGGCAGGGCCGGTGATCACTCCATGAACGACGTTTTCAGCAAGCTCCTCTCATTCTATTTGGCGGCGATCACTGTAATCGGCATCGCGTGGATCATCGATCTGCCGCAGTACTTCGGGCTCTCGTTCATCGCCTCGGAATGGATCGGCCTGTTGCTCGGCGTCGGCATCGCCGCCGGGTTTCTACGTTATCCGTATTTCGAGCGCCCGACGGCGCTCGAGGTGGCGCTCGGCGTCTTGGCAATCGGCAGCTGGTTATGGATGGCCGTGAACTACAACGCCTGGGTGATCGATATCTCGGGCTATACGCCATCCAAGTATGTCCCCGGCATCATCGGCATCGTGTTGCTGATGGAAGCGATGCGCAAGACGGCCGGGCTGGCGATCACAATTCTCGTCTGGCTGCTGATCGCCTACGCGCTGTTCGGCTACGTGTTCCCGCCGCCTTTCGGCGCTGAGCAGCTGCCCGTGTCGTCGATCGTCATGTACGTCTATGCCGATACGAATGGCGTCCCGGGGCTCGTGCTGCAGGTCATCGGCATGCTCGTGCTGGCGTTTATCTTGCTCGGGCGGCTGATGGAGATTACGGGCGCGCTCAAGTTCTTCACGGACATCGCGCTCTCGAGCATGGGGCACCGCCGCGGCGGGCCGGCGAAAGTCGCCGTCGTCGGCTCGACCATTTTCGCGACGATCAACGGCACGGTCATCGGCAATATCATGTCGACCGGGATCGTGACGATCCCCTTGATGAAGCGCTCCGGATTCAAGCCGCATCAGGCCGGGGCGATCGAGGCGGTCGCGTCGAACGGGGGGCAGTTCGCGCCGCCGGTGATGGGCGCTACGGCGTTCCTGATCGCCGAGTTCCTGCAAATCAGCTATGCGACGGTGGCGCTCGCCGCGCTCGTGCCCGCGGTGCTTTACTACGTTTGCCTGTTTCTGCAGATCGACGCGCTGGCGGTCCGCCACAACCTGCACGGCTTGCCTAGAAGCGAGCTGCCGAGCGCGAAAGCGGCGTTGCGCACCGGGTGGATTTTTCTGCTGCCGCTGGGCCTGCTTGTATATCTGCTGTTCGGGCGCGGTTACGACCCGGCGCTGGCCGCGATGTTCTCCGTGCTAGCGTTACTCGTGCTCGCGGCGCTGAAGATGCGATCGATGTTGAACCTCGGCGCAGTGCGATCGCTATTCGTCGGCACGGGCGAGAATATGCTGCCGCTGCTGATGATCGGCGGCGGCGCGGGCATCGTGATCGGGGTGATGAATATCACCGGGCTCGGGTTTTCGCTGTCGCTCGTGCTGAGCGAGATCGGCCGCAATGCCGGGCTCCTGGTCATGTTGCTGATCACCGGCGCGATCTCGATCGTCCTCGGGATGGGTATGCCGACGACGGCGATTTACGTCGTGCTTTCCGTCGTGCTCGCGCCCGCGCTCGTCGAGATGGGCATCTCGCCGCTTGCCGCGCATCTGTTCATCTTCTATTTCGGCTTGCTGTCATTCTTGACGCCGCCGGTCGCGGTCGCAAGCTACGTCGCCGCGGGTGTCGCCAACGCGGGGATGTGGAGAACCTCCACCGAAGGCTTGAAGCTCTCGCTCGTCGCATATTTCATGCCGTTCCTGTGGTGCTACAACGAAGCGTTCATTCTGCAAGGTTCGCCGCTTGCAATCGGCTACGCCGTGATCACGGCGTTGGTCGGCGCATTTCTGCTCGCGCGCGGTGTGCAAACATTCCGCGCCGACAGGCCGAGAGACGTCGCGGTCGGCACCCTACTGACGGTCGGCGCAGTCGCGGTGGGCGGCAGCACGGTGTGGTTCGGGCAGGAATCCGTCGCCGCGCTTGGCGCGGCGGTCGTCGGCGTTGCGCTGCTGTTCGGCATGCGCACGTATGGCACGCTGCCGCGGGCGCGTCTTGCGAAGGCATGAGCCGAGCCCGCGCGCGGTAACGGCGCGAGCGACGGGGCGCGTCGACGCGAGGCAGTCGACGTCCGGCGCCGCGTGCCGCGCGACCTATTCGATAGGCCTATGCGGATCGGCCTATTCGGACGAGGTAGAGTTCGGGGCAATGGCGGGCACCGAGGTGCCCGCCGCTAAGGAAGATCAGGCGCCCGGGACGAGCGACAGCCGCGGGTCGGCGAGCAGGCACTCGGCCGGCGGAACGCCGAGCTCCTTGCGGACGATGTTCGTGCCCTGCACGAGCGACGCCATCTTATACATGGCATGCCGCCGGCTCATGCCCTCGCGGCCCATGCCGCAGTCCGAGGAGACAATCAGGCGCTCGGCCGGAATGTGCTTCAGCGCGAGCCGGATGTGCTCGGCGACGGCCTCGGGACGCTCGACCTGCAGAGAATGATGATCGATGACGCCGATCGCGATCTTCATCTTCGTGATATAGCGGCCGATCGCTTCGAGATCCATGCCGTTCGAGCTGACCGACTCGAACGTGATCACATCGGCATCGATGTCGTTCAGAATCTCGAGCGCGGGCTTGTAGCTCTGCACTTCGGCAAACATGCGCTGCTGAGACGGGTTGCCCCAGCAGGTGTGGCACCACACCTCGGTCTTGTCGCGCAGGCCGCG
>CAZFJU010000062.1:0-19242 GCA_964518995.1 uncultured Gammaproteobacteria bacterium | reverse complement strand
AGGGCGCTGCGGGAGGCAGCATACAATGGGTGAATCGACTGCTCGGGCTGCCGGAGACCACGGGTCTCACGGCGCCGCCGCCGGGGTGGCTGTGATGTCCGCCGCGCGGGGAGCCCATCTCGATGAGGTATTTCCCACCCTGCCCTTCGCGCCGCTCAAGGGCGAAGGCGCATGGCTCGAGGACGCCGACGGCCGCAAGGTGCTCGATTTCTACGGCGGCCACGCGGTCGCCGCGCTCGGCTATGGCCATCCGCGCCTGACCGAGGCGATCTGCCGGCAGGCCTCCACCCTGCTCTTTCAGAGCAACATCCTTCCGCTCGCCGTGCGCCACGAGGCCGCAGAGAAACTCGCCCGCTTCGCGCCGGAGGGGCTGGAACGCGTGTTCTTCGTGAACAGCGGCGCGGAGGCGAATGAGAACGCCCTGCGCGTCGCGCTGACGCTCACGGGGCGGCCGAAGATCGTCGCCGTCGAGCACGGCTTCCACGGCCGCACGGCCGGGGCCGGCGCCGCCACGTGGGGCGCAAAGCAGTGGTACGGCTTTCCGCGCGCGCCGTTCGACGTTGTCTTCGTGCCGCGCAACGATGTCGCCGCGATGCATGCGGCGGTCGACGAGCGCACGGCCGCGGTGATCGTCGAGCCCGTGCAGGGCCTCGCCGGCGCATTCGATCTGGCCACGGACTTCTTGCGCGCCGCACGTCAGGCGTGCGACCGGCACGAAGCGCTGTTGATCCTCGACGAAGTGCAGACCGGCATGGGCCGGCTCGGCGCTGCGTTCGGCGCGGACCTGTACCGCGTGATGCCGGACCTGCTGACCACGGCCAAGGGCATCGCGGGCGGCTTCCCGTGCGGCGCACTGCTGATGACGCCGACGATCGCCAAGGAGTTCAAGCCGGGGCAGCTCGGCACGACGTTCGGCGGCGGCCCGCTCGCATGCGCCGCCGTCGTCGCGACGATCGACGCGATCGAGCAAGATCGCCTGATCGACAACGTGCGCGAGCTCTCTGCGTTGATTCGCGAAACATGCATCGTCGGCCCGGTGCACGGCGTGCAGGGCCAAGGCTTCCTGCTCGGCCTGAAGACGACGCCGCCGGCCGCGAAGGTCCGCGACGCGCTGCTCGCACGAAACATTCTGACCGGCACGAGCACGGATGCGCACGTCCTGCGGCTGTTGCCTCCGCTCGTGCTCGAGCGTGCGCACGTCGAACTGCTGGCCGCCGCATTGAAGGAGCTCGCGAATGAAACGCTTTGACGATCTAGCCGATTTTTCGCGGGACGAGGTCCGCGTGCTGCTCGACCTCGCCGCCCGGCTGGAAAAACAGCCGGAGCCGCGTGCGCTCGAGGGCAAGGTGCTCTCGCTGCTGTTTCTGAGCCCGTCGCTGCGCACGCTGGCCTCCTTCCAGGCGGCGATGGTGCGGCTCGGCGGCGGCTCGTTCGTGATCTCGCCGGATATGTCGATCCACGGCCTCGAGTCGCGCAGCGGCATCGTGATGGACGGCGTCGCCGCGGAGCATGTGCGCGAGGCCGTGCCGGTCATCGCTTCCTACGGCGACGCGATCGGCATCCGCGCGTTCGCGAAGCGCTTGAGCCTCGATGACGATCTCGCCGACCGCGAATTTGCCGAGCTCGCATCGCTGGCCGGCGACAAGCCAATGATCAACATGGAATCGGCAATCAATCATCCGTGCCAGAGTCTCGCGGATTGGAAAACGATGGACGAGCTCGGCGTCCCCGCGCAAGGCGGTCGATTCGTGCTGTCGTGGGCGTACCATCCGAAAGCGCTGCCGCTGGCCGTGCCGTCGGCGACGGTGCACATGGCCGCGATGCGCGGCATGGAGGTGGTCGTGCTTCGGCCGGAGGGCTTCGAGCTGCCGGAGCCGATCATGGCGAAGGCCCGCGCCGCCGCGGAGAGCGCCGGCGGCCGCGTGCTCGAGACCACCGATCGCCGCGAAGCGATGGAAGGCGCGCACGTGATCTATGCGAAGTCGTGGTCATCGACGCGCTACTACACCGACCGGCTCGCGGATCAGGCGCTGCGCGAGCCGCTGATCGACTGGTGCGTCGACGAGCCGTGGTTCGAGAATGCGCAGTCCGACTGCCGTTTCATGCACTGCTTGCCGGTCCGGCGCGGCGTCGTCGTGGCCGACCGTATTCTCGACGGGCCGCGCAGCGTCGTCATACGCGAAGCGCATAACAGGATGCTCGTGCAGATGGCCGTGCTCCACCGGATGCTGAAGGGATGAAAGCGATGCCGAGACTCTCAGGGACGGAAAGAACGATCGTAGTCACCGCGCTGCGGCATGCGGTGCCGTACGTACGAATGTACAAGCGCAAAGTATTCGTGCTGAAGGCGGGCGGTGACGCTTTCGCGTCGCCCGAGTCGACGCGTGCGCTGATGGAGCAGATCGGGATCCTGCATCAGGTCGGTATCCGGGTCGTCGTCGTGCACGGCGGCGGGCCGCAGGCCACGCGTCTCGCGGAGCGGCTCGGCCTGGAAAGCCGCTTCGTCGACGGCCGTCGGGTCACGGACCAGGAGACGCTCGAAGTCGCGACGATGGTCATGAACGGCGACATCAACACGCGTATTTTGGCCGCGTGCCGCGAGCTCGGCGTGCCCGCGGTCGGCATTAGCGGCGTGGACGGCGGGCTGATCCGGGCCAAGAAGCGCCCGCCGGTCCAGCGGGAAGGCGGCGCAGTCGACTACGGCTATGTCGGCGACATCGAGCGCGTCGATGCCACGGTGGTCGCGAAGCTGCTCGACGATGATCTCGTGCCGATCGTCAGCCCGATCTCGGCCGACGACTCGGGCACACTGCTGAACATCAACGCAGACACCGTCGCCGCCGCCATTGCGTGCGAGCTCAAAGCCGAGAAGCTGATTCTCGCGACCGGCGTCCCGGGCATCCTCGAGAGCGTCGGCGATCCGCGCTCACTGATCTCGTACGTCGATATCGCCGGGCTTCAGCGCCTGAAGGGCGAGGGCAAGCTCAAGGACGGCATGCTGCCAAAGGCGGCCGCGATCGAGAAAGCGCTTGCCGGAGGCGTGCGCCGCGTGCACGTCATCTCGTACTCGCTGCCGGACAGCCTGCTCCTCGAGGTCTTCACGAACGAGGGCACCGGCACGATGGTCGTCGAGGACGTCGAGCACCTGAGCCCCGAGGAGCAGCAGGCATGAAAATGGGGTCAGAGCCCTTTTTTCGGCTCGGGCAAAACCTCCCGGTGCGCAGACCACGCGAAAAAAGGGCTCTGACCCCATTTTCCGGCGCTTGAGCCATGGCGAGACTGTGGGACAAGGGGTTGCCGCTCGACGAGCGCATCCTGCGCTTTACGGCAGGTGAAGACCATCTGCTCGACGAGCGGCTGGTCGAATACGACGTGCAAGCATCGATCGCGCATGCCGGAATGCTCGTGCAGCAGGGCCTGCTCTCGGCCGCTGACGGCAGCGCGATCCGCACCGGCCTCGAGGCGCTCGGCGCGGCGCATGCCGCCGGCGAATGGCGGATCGACCTCGCGGACGAAGACGTGCATGGCGCGCTCGAGACACGTCTGATCGAGCGGATCGGCGAAGCGGGCGGCCGCGTGCATCTCGGCCGATCACGCAACGATCAGGTGCTCGTCGCGCTGCGTCTGTACCTGAAGGATGCGGTCCGTGCGCTGGCCGACGGCGCCGATGCCGTGGTCGCCGCGCTCGCGGCGCTCGCCGACCGGCAAGGCGAGATTCCGCTGCCGGGCTACACGCACATGCAGCCGGCGATGCCGAGCTCGGTGCGTCTCTGGGCTGAAGGTTTCGCCGCCGAGCTGCGTGACGACCGCGACGGCCTGCTGCGCACCCTCGAGCGCATCGACCGCAATCCGCTCGGCTCGGCGGCCGGCTACGGCGTGCCGAATCTGCCGCTCGACCGCGACGCGACGCGGCGCGAGCTCGGTTTCGCATCCGTTCACGAGCCCGTCACGGCCGTGCAGTTGTCGCGCGGCAAAGCGGAGGCGAGCGTCCTGTTCGAGCTTTCGCTGCTGGTCGGCGACGTCGCGCGGCTCGCCTCTGATCTGCTGCTGTTCTACACGGCCGAGTTCGCGTACGTCACCCTGCCGGCGGAAATGACGACCGGCTCTTCGATCATGCCGCAGAAGCGCAACCCCGACGTATTCGAGCTGCTGCGCAGCGCACAGGCGCCGATCCACGGCGCGCTCGTCGAGACAGTCGGCATCACGGCCAAGCTCAGCTCGGGCTACCACCGCGATCTGCAGCGGCTGAAGCCGCCGCTCTTTCGCAGCATCGATCTCGCGGAAGCCGTTCTCGAGATCACCGCACACGCGCTGCGCGGCGTGGAGTTCCGAGCGGAGAATATCGCGCTCGGCGACGAGCTGTTTGCCGCGGCACGGGCCAATCAGCTCGTGCTCGAGCAGGGCCTGCCGTTCCGGGAAGCGTATCGTCAGGTCGCCGCCGAGCTGGCGGCCAAGCCGCGGTGACGGCTTGACGGCAAAGACGCTGTTTCGATCCGTTCGCCGTTCGGGCGGCCGATGCGCGCGCGCGCGCCGAGCGAGCGTCTCCGGCCTCGTGATGATGCTGACGGTGCTCGGCGGATGCGGGCAGAAGGGTCCGCTGGTACGGCCCGACGACGCATCGGTTCGCACCCCGGCGACGACCGCCCCGGCGGGAGGCGACGTCTCCGCCGAAGACGACGAGGAAAGCGCAAACGATGGCCGATAAGCCCCTCGTCCTCGTCGACGGCTCGTCGTATCTCTATCGCGCGTACCACGCGCTGCCGGATCTTTCGACGACGACCGGGCAGCCGACCGGCGCGGTGCTCGGCGTGCTGAACATGATCTACAAGCTGCTCGACGAGTATCAGCCCACCCGCATGGCCGTCGTCTTCGACGCGCCCGGCAAGACCTTCCGCGACGAGCTGTACGAAGATTACAAAGCCCACCGCCCGCCGATGCCGGACGCCCTCGGCGCGCAGACCGAACCGCTGCTCGAAGCGATACGCAAGCTCGGCTTACCGGTCGTCAGCGTGCCCGGGATCGAGGCCGATGACGTGATCGGCACGCTCGCCAAGCAAGCGGAGCGCGCCGGCATCTCGACGGTGATCTCGACATCCGACAAGGATATGGCGCAGCTCGTCGGCGAGCGCATCACGCTGGTCGACACGATGCCGCGCCAGGGGCGCGATGCGTCTCAGCCGATCGACGAGGCCGCCGTACGAGCCAAGTACGGCGTCGGACCCGAGCTGATCATCGACTACCTCGCGCTGGTCGGCGATACCACCGACAACATTCCGGGCGTCAAGGGCGTCGGCGCGAAGACGGCAGCGAAGTGGCTCGAGCAGCACGGCTCGCTCGACGGCCTGATCGAGCGCGCCGGCGAGATCACCGGCAAAGTCGGCGAGCGCTTGCGCGAGGCCTTGCCCGATCTGCCGCTGTTCCGCGAGCTGGCGACGATCCGCTGCGATTGCGACCTGCCGTTAAGCGTCGACGAGCTCACGGTCGGCCCGCCGGATATCGACGGGCTGCGGGCGCTGTATGCGCGCCTCGAGCTGTACTCGCTGATCAAGCGGCGACTGCCCGAGCCGGCCGATGACGACCTAGACGTCCCGCTCGATGTGGTGGACGACGCTTCGCTGAGCTACGAACTGATTTTGACCGTGGCGCAGCTGGACGGCTGGATCGATCGCCTTCGCACCGCACCGCTCGCCGCGCTCGGCGTCACGACCGACGTCCCGGGCTACATGCGGGCGGAGCTCGTCGGCGTCGCGCTGTCGACCACGCATGGCGAGGCGGCGTATATCCCGTTCCGGCACCGCTATGCCGGCGCACCCGAGCAACTCGACCGCGACACGGTCATCGAGCGACTGCGGCCGTGGCTCGAGTCCGAGACCTCGATCAAGGTCGGTCACGACATCAAGTTCGCGGCGCACGTGCTCGCGCGCGACGGGATTGCCCTACGCGGCGCCCGTTACGACACGATGCTCGAATCATATGTGCTGAACTCGGTCGGGACGCGGCACGATCTCGATGCGATCGCCGCCAAGTACTTGAGTGTCGCCACAGTGACCTTCGAGGACGTCTGCGGCCGGGGCGCGAAGCAGATCACGTTCGATCAGCTGCCGCTCGACGACGCGTGCCGCTATGCGTCCGGGCGGGCCGACGTCGCACTGCGCACTCACGAGGTGCTATGGCCGCGGCTCGCGGACACCCCGGGTCTCGAGCCGCTGTACGTCGAGATCGAGCAGCCGTTGGCGCACGTGCTGTTCGCCATGGAGCAGGCAGGCGTCAAGGTCGATGCCGCGATGCTGCAGCGCCAGAGCAACGAGCTCGCCGAGACCCTCGCGCAGATCGAAAGCGCGGCGTACGAGGCCGGCGGCGGGCCGTTCAATCTGGGCTCGCCGAAGCAGCTGCAAGAAGTGCTCTATGAGCGGCTCGGGCTTCCCGTGCTGGGCAAGACGCCGGGCGGACAACCGTCGACAGCGGAAAGCGTGCTTGCCGAGCTCGCCGAGAGCTACGATCTGCCCCGGCTGATTCTCGAGCACCGCGCGCTTGCGAAGCTCAAATCGACGTACGCGGACAAGCTGCCGCGCGAGATCAACCCGCGCACCGGCCGCATCCATACCTGTTATCACCAAGCCGTCGCCGCGACCGGGCGGCTATCCTCCTCGGACCCGAACCTGCAGAACATCCCGATCCGTACGGCCGAGGGGCGCAAGATCCGGCAAGCCTTCATCGCCGAGCCGGGCTATCGCCTGCTCGCAGCCGACTATTCCCAGATCGAGCTCCGGATCATGGCGCATCTGTCGGGCGACGAGGGCCTGCTCACCGCGTTCGCAGAGGCCGAAGATATCCACCGCGCCACCGCCGCAGAGGTGTTCAACCTGCCGACCGATCGCGTCAGCACCGACCAGCGCCGATCTGCGAAGGCGATCAATTTCGGGCTGATCTACGGGATGTCGGCATTCGGCCTCGCGCGCCAGCTCGGCGTCGAGCGCGGCGAGGCGCAGCGCTACATCGAGCTCTATTTCCAGCGCTATCCGGGCGTAAAACGCTACATGGACGAGACCCGCGAGCAGGCCCGCCGCGACGGCTACGTCTCAACCGTGTTCGGGCGACGGCTCTATCTGCCGGAGATCAACGAGCGCAACGCGCAGCGGCGTCAGTACGCCGAGCGCAGCGCAATCAACGCGCCGATGCAGGGCACCGCCGCCGACATCATCAAACGCGCGATGTTGAAGATTCATGCGTGGCTGCAAGCGTCCTCGGTCGATGCGCGGCTGATCATGCAAGTCCATGATGAGCTGGTGCTCGAGGTGCGGGAAGACCACGCGGCGCAGGCGACCGCGGAAGTGGTCCGGCTGATGGAATCCGCCGCGACGCTCGACGTCCCGCTCAAGGTCGACGCCCGGACGGGCGGCCACTGGGACGAGGCCCATTAGCATGAGTCGGACCACGGGCGTCGGCCCCGTGGCATCGGACTGTGGAAGCGGGGGACAGCGCCGCGGAACTTTTCGAAACCCGCCGTGACTAACTCAGCAGACGTTCGAGAGAGCGTCCCCGCTATCCTCCCTAAGCGGGCTTGGTTCCGGTTCCCCAACCGGAACCGTTGAGCCCCGGGCGTGTCCCCTGAATCCCATGCCCGGGGCTTTTTAAATTGGCCCCGTGGTCCCCCCCCGGGGCCCTTTTTTATCTGCGTCGAGCGCCGCGCCACCCCAGACGTCGAGCTGCGCGCGCACCTCGTCTGCACCCTGCCCCGTCAACGCCGAGAATACGATCACCGCCGCCGCCGACGGCGCGTCGGCCTCGACGCGCCGACGCTGCTTGGCCGCCTCATTGCGGCTGACCTTGTCGGCCTTCGTCAGCAGTGCCACGGTCGGCAGGTCGAACGACTCCGACCACTCGAGCATCGTCCGGTCGAGCTCCGTCACCCCGCGCCGGATGTCCATGGTGATCACGAGGCCGAGCACGTTCGGCCGACCGCCGAGATAAGCCTCGAGCAGCGCCCGCCAATGCTTACGCACCTCCGGCGCGACCTTGGCGAACCCATAGCCCGGTAAATCGACGATACGCCTGCCCGAGCCGAGCTCGAAAAAATTGACGAGCTGCGTGCGGCCGGGGGTCTTGCTGACCCGCGCAAGCTTGCGGGCGCCCGTGACGACGTTGATCGCGCTCGACTTTCCCGAGTTCGAGCGACCGACGAACGCGATCTCGCCGGCGTCGTCGCGCGGGAACCCGCTCGGATCCGAGGCACTCGTCAGAAACTTGGCGGCGGCGATGGCGGTCCCCTCAGGCAAACGACGTTACGGCTGGCTGCCCTTCCAAGCTCGCGTAAGCGCACGGCGCGCGGCGTGCATGCTTTCGGAGGCGGCGGGTTGGAAACGGCGCAGCGCCAGTAGTGTACAATCCGCCCTCATTCTGACGAAAACCCCAAGGAAGCTTCGCAGAGCGTGGACGAGATGATCGACGAACCGCGCGGTCGCCGAGTGCGACCCTTGACGGTGCTGGGCGCCGTCGTAATCGCTGTCGCCATGCTGACCGGCACGGCGCATGCCCAACAGGAGTCGGACGTCTTCTTCGGCGGATCCGTCGATGCGGGACTCGAAAAATCGGCGACATGCGCCGCCTGCCATGGCGCCGACGGCAACAGCGTCACGGCGGAGTGGCCGAGCCTCGCCGGCCAACACCCGCGCTATACCTATAACCAGCTGCAAGCGTATAAGAACGGCGAGCGGCAGGATCCGGGCATGCAGAACTTCGCCATGATGCTGTCGGACGAGGATATGCGCGACCTCGCGGCGTACTACGCCGCGCAGCCTCTGTCGCCGAAGGGCGCCGATCCGGAGCTCGTCAACCTCGGCGAGAGCATTTACCGCGCCGGCATTCCGCAGCGCAACGTGCCGGCGTGCAGCGCATGCCATGGGCCCGCCGGCAGCGGCAACTACCTGGCAGGGTATCCTCGCATCAGCGGTCAGCACGCGCCGTACATGCTCACGACGATGCAGGAGTACGCCGCGGGCACCCGCCGGTCGGATACGGCCTATAACCAGATGATGCGTAACGTAGCGGAGCTGTTGCTCGAAGACGAGATGCAGGCCGTGGTCAGCTACGTGCAGGGCCTCACGCAGTAAGGCGAGCGCCTCGCGCGGCGCCGAAGGGCTGCGCGAGGCCGTAATGAGCTTGGATTCCGTCGGGACCTCGCTCCCCGCGAGCCCGGCATCGCACGGAGACTCGCTGTGGATACGCTATACCGTCTCTTGCTGCCGCTTGGGCTGATCTTCCTCGCAGGGTGCAACGCCGGCGACCCCACCGTCGACACCGCACGCGAGCTCGACGGCAATGGCCAAGCCACGCTCGCGCCCGACGCGGACGCCCACCCCGCCCTCATCGAGGACGCGGCCGAAGCCCCCACATCTGTACGCTTTCAGCTCGGCACGCACTACGAGCGGCTGTCGCCCACTCAGCCCACCAGCTCGGGCCCGGAGCAAACCGAGGTCGCGGAGATCTTCTGGTACGGCTGCCCGCACTGCTATACCTTCGAGCCAACCCTCGAACGCTGGAATGAGCAGAAACCGCCGTACGTGAGCTTCGTGCGCATCCCGGCCGTATGGAACCCGCTGCTGCAGATGCATGCACGAGCGTTCTACGCTGCAGAGGCGCTCGGCAAGCTCGACGAGATGCACGCGGCGTTCTTCGCCGAGATCCATGAGCACGGCAATTATCTCGACACCCGCGAATCCCTGGCGGCGTTCTTCGAGCGTTTCGGTGTCGGCGCCGCCGAGTTCCAGGAAACCTTCGACTCCTACGATGTGCACGCGCGCGTGCAACGCGCCGAGGAGTTGAACCGTCGCTATCGCATCAGCAGCGTTCCGACCATCGTCGTGAATGGCAAGTACACGACCAACGCGAACCTCGCAGGCAGCTACGAGCAGGTCATCGAGCTCATCGACGAGCTTGCCGCGTCGGAGCGTACCGGCGGCTAAAGCTAGAGCGGCTCCCGGAACGGATCCTGCGGCTCCGACACGCCGTGCGGATCGATATGGATCAGCACCTCCGCCCGCGGAAACGCCTGGCGCAATTCCCGCTCGACCTCCTCGGAGATCGTATGCGCGTCGAGCAAGCTCAGCTTCGGGTCGAGCTCCAAGTGCAGCTGCACGAACTCCGTATAGCCCGACGAGCGTGTCCGTACGTCATGAAAGCCGAGCACATCCGGGTGTGCCGTAATAATGCGCTCGATTTTGCGGCGTGACTTGGCCGGCAGCTCGCGGTCGAGCAGCACGTCGAGCGCCTCCATCGCGATGCGGCGCACGCTCCACAAGATGATCACAACGACCAGCAAACCGAGCAGCGGATCGAGCACGTACCAGCCGAAGCGGTAGCTCACGATCAGCCCCACCAGAAGCGCGATGTTGGTCAAAATATCGGCCTGGTAGTGCACCGAATCTGCCGAGATCGCAAGCGACGACGTCCGCGCGATCACATAGCGCTGCAGCGCAAACAGCGCCAGCGTCAGCACGAGGGAGATGACGAGCGCGCCAATCGCGGCGGCCGGAGCGGTGAGCGGCTCGGGCGCAATAAGACGGCGAACCGCCTCGAGCCCTACGTAGAACGCCGAGCCTGCAACAATTAGCGCCTGGACCAGACCGGCCACGCCTTCGGACTTGCCGTGCCCGAAGCGATGCTCGTAGTCGGCCGGCGCGAGCGCAAAGCGCACCGCGAACAGCGTGATCAGCGACGCTGCGAGGTCGAGCAGCGAGTCGGCCAGCGAGCCGAGCAGCGCGACCGAGCCGCTCGCAGCATACGCCCATGATTTCAGCAGGATCAGCACGACCGCCACGCTGACCGATGCCGCGCCTGCCAGGCGCATCAAGCGCGCGCGCTCGTCGACCTCCGCGGACTGCATTGACCTAGACCTTGCGAAGCCGCGCCGCAGCCTCGATCAGAGTCTGCTCCTGCTTCGCGAAGCAGAAGCGCACGAGCGTCGACTCGGGCGGCTCCGCGCAAAAGACGGAAATCGGAATGACGGCGACGCCATGCTCGATGGTCAGCCGACGGGCAAACTCCGTATCGGGCTCCGTGCTGATCCGACCGTAGTCGGCGAGCTGGAAGTATGTGCCGCGCGCCGGGGTGACGTCGAAACGCGTCTCTTCCAGCAGCTCGACGAACAGATCCCGCTTCGACCGGTAAAAGCTCGGCAGCGACAGATAGTGCTCCGGTCCCTCACGAATGAAATCCGCGAGTGCGTGCTGCAGCGGCGTCACGGCGGCGAACGCGAGGTACTGGTGAATCTTGCGCAGCTCGTCCGTCAGCGCGCGCGGCGCGACGACGT
The DNA here is from genome assembly GCA_964518995.1 of uncultured Gammaproteobacteria bacterium. Lineage (GTDB taxonomy): Bacteria > Pseudomonadota > Gammaproteobacteria > Steroidobacterales > Rariloculaceae > ZC4RG20. The sequence continues at coordinate 7,934 of CAZFJU010000062.1, read as the reverse complement.
AGCCGACCTTCCATCCGGTCGCGTGATAGGTCTTGCCGAACGAGAACACCGCAAACGAGCGCTGTCGGAGCTCGGCATGGGCCAACACGGTGGCATGCCGGCCGTCGAACACGATGTGCTCGTAAACCTCGTCGCTCAGCACGTAACAGCCGTAAGGCCGCAGCATCGCCGCAAGCTCGTCGAGGTCGTGCTCGCTCAGCAGCGCGCCGCTCGGATTGTGCGGAGAGTTCACGATCACGAGGCGGGTCCGATCGGACAAAACGGACTTCAGCCGCTCCCAGTCGATCGCGAACGAAGGGAGAGCGAGCGGCACATGTACCGTAGTGCCGCCGGCGAGCGCCACGGCGGGCTCGTAGGAGTCGTACGCGGGGTCGAAGACGATGACCTCGTCACCCGCGCGGACGATGGCGTGAATCGCGGCGAACAGCGCTTCGGTGGCGCCCGGCGTGATCGTGATCTCCGTTTCGGCATCCGTGTGGACGCCATAGAGCACACGGAGCTTCTCGGCGATGGCATCGCGCAGCCCGCGCACGCCTGCCATCGGCGCATACTGGTTCCGGCCTGCTTCAAGGTGATGCGTGACGAGCTCGACGAGCCTGGCCGGCGGTTGGAAATCCGGAAACCCTTGTGCGAGGTTAATGGCGCCGTGCTGCTCGGCCAGCTGCGACATCACGGTGAAGATTGTGGTGCCGACGTTCGGCAGCTTGGACTCGAGCAGGTTCATGCGCGCGGAGATTGGACGATGCTTTCGAAACTGTTGATTGGGATCGGGCTCGCGATGCTGGCGCTCGGCCTCGTGCTGCACTTTGCACCCGGTGCGCTCGGGTGGTTCGGCAAATTGCCGGGGGATATCAATATCGAGCGGGGCAATACGCGCTTCTTCTTTCCGCTCACCTCGATGATCGTCGTCAGCATCATCCTTACCGTGCTCGTCAACGTGTTCTTCAGGCGCTGAGGCCCCCGCGCCGCAGGTCCGAGCCCAGCTCGTTGCCGCCGAGCAAGGATAAGTGAGTAGTCATCGAGGCGGCGGCCGAATCGGAGCGCTCATTCGGCGGCGCGCGCGATTAGGTTTCGCTTTCCTCGACGGACTGGGCTCTCTCCTGCAATTTGTCGCGGAGCACGTATTTGGACATTACGATCCCCACCTCGTACAGCGCGTACATCGGCAGCGCGAGCAGCGTCTGCGAGATGATGTCCGGCGGCGTCAGAAACATGCCGATGACGAACGCGCCCAGGAAGACGTACGGACGCGCGGCCTTCAGCTTCTCGATGGAGACGAGACCGCTCCAAATCAGCATCACGGTCGCGATCGGCACCTCGAACGCGACGCCGAACGCAAGGAACAGCGTCAGCACGAACGTCAGGTACTCGCCGATATCGGGCGTCATGGCGACGCCTTCCGGCGTCACCGCGGCGAAAAATCTGAAAATCAGCGGAAAAACCACGTAGTACGCAAATGCCACGCCCGAATAGAACAGCACGATGCTGGACACGAGCAACGGAACGGCGAAGCGTTTCTCGCGCCGGTACAACCCGGGCGCCACGAACTGCCAGATCTGGTAAAGCACCACTGGCATTGCAAGAAATAACGACACGAACAGCGTCGTCATGAACGGGGTCAGAAACGGGCTTGCGACGCGCGTCGCGATGGGGTTCATGCCTTCCGGCAGGGCTTCCCGCAGCGGTGCGGAGACGATCGAGAAAATCTCCTGAGCGAACGGCACGAGGCACAGGAATACGATGCCGACAGCCAGCATCGATTTCATGATCCTCGAGCGCAGCTCTATGAGATGCGAGACCAGAGTGGCTTCTGCAAGCTCTTCAGGCTCTTGATCGTCCACCATACTGCTCATTGCGCTTCCGAAAGCCGTGTTGGCCGCTATCTACGCTCTTCGACCCCGGCGGCATCGGCCGTCGTCGTCTCGAGCGGCTCGCCCGCAGTGCGAATCTCGCTCGAGCCGGGGTCGCGCGAGACGGGCGCGGCAGCGGGCGGGACCGTTGCCGGCGGAGAGACGCTCGCGTCCTGCGCGCTCGCTGCCGAAGGCGCTGCCTCGGCATCGGCGCGGACCGCCGATGTCGGCGCCGTGCTCGACGTGGATTCCTGCGCCGGGTCGGCGGCTGGAGCCCCGCCCGCCGCGTTATCGTCAGCCGCGTGGGTCGAGGTCGCGGAGTCCGCCGAGGCCGGCGGGTCGGCCGGGGCCACCGGACGCTTGGGCGGCTGCTTCTTCTGGGATTTGTACAGCTCGTCGAGCGCCACTTCGCGCTCGAGCTGATAGCGCAGCTGGTTGGCCGTGCGCCGGGCCTTGGCCACCCACCGCCCGATCTGGGCCGCCACGCGCGGCAGCCGCTCAGGGCCGAGGATCAGCAACCCGATGATGAAGATCAGGAGCAGCTCTAAGGAGCTGACGCCGAACATGCCGTGGGACCCGCTGCGGCCTAGCCGTGCGAGGCCCTATCCTTACGGTCAGCGAACTCGGCATCAGGCTCCGCGACGTGCGTGGGCTCGCCCGGCTCGGCGACCTCGATGCGCTTCTGCTCCTCGCTGATCCGTTCTTTCTCTTCGTCCTGATCCATCGCCTTTCTGAAGCTCTTCAGCGCGCCGCCGAGATCCCCGCCAAGCGTCTTCAAGCGCTTGGTGCCGAACACGAGCACAACGATCGCGAGAATGATCAGAAGCTGCCAAATGCTGATTCCGCCAAGTCCCATATTCGAGCCCTCCTGGAGGGACAAGCAAAGTCCTTAATCATACGCCAAGCGGCGCACCGGCACCGTTATACCTGCGGCGCCACCTGTAGCCAGAACGTCACAGGGCCGACGTTCGTCAGATCCACTTCCATCTCGGCGCCGAATCGGCCGCATGCCGTCGGCACACCGAGCACCGCGACCTCGGCCACCAGGGCGTCGAAAAGCCGCGCGCCATCCGCCGGATCGGCTGCCTTCGAGAAGCCCGGCCGGGTGCCCTTCCGGGTATCCGCCGCGAGCGTAAACTGCGGCACGAGCAGTATCGCCCCCGCCGTGTCCTTCACGCTGCGATTCATTCGGCCGGCGTGATCGGGGAATACTCGGTATTCGACAAGCCTTTCGGCCAGACGTTTCGCTTCGCGAGCACTATCTCCGCGCTCGACCCCGACGAGCACGAGCAAGCCGGCGCCGATTTCACCCACGATTTCCGCATCGACCGTCACGCGGCCCCGACTCACACGCTGCAGCAGCCCGATCAAAGCCCGCTCCGTTTCAGCTCATTCTCGCACATCGGCGTTGTCGAGCCGCCCGAGGCCACATTGCTCACGCTGCGAAGCCGGAGAAGGATCGGGCACCCGGCCCCTCGGAGCGCGCCGGCCGGCCGGGGTCGTGGGAAAAGAGCCGCCCCTGTGCGCACGCTGGCGATTCTGTTATTAGTACCCGATTTATCTGACCATCCTGGGAAAGGCACCATGAAACGTCGCGATTTCCTCGCCGGCGCCGGCGGAGCCGCCGCGCTGACTGCGTGCTCTCCGGCACCAGAAACCTCGAGCGTCGCGGCACGCAGCGACGAGCGCTTCAACTGGCGCATCGTGACGACTTGGGCGCCGAATTTCCCGGGGCTCGGCACGTCCGTCAACACGCTGGTCCGCCGCATCGAGGAAATGAGCGCCGGCCGGCTACGGATTCGCGTGTACGCCGCGGGCGAGCTGATTCCGGCCTTCGAGGTCTTCGACGCCGTCTCGCGAGGCACCGCGGAGATGGGGCATTCGGCCGCCTACTATTGGCGAGGCCAGGTCGAGGCGGCGCAATTCTTCGCGTCGATTCCGTTCGGTTTGACCGCGCACGAGATGAACGGCTGGCTCTACTATGGCGGCGGCCTCGAGCTGTGGCGGGAAGTCTACGAGCCGTTCAACCTCGTGCCGTTCCCGGTCGGCAACACCGGTGTGCAGACCGGCGGCTGGTTCAATCGCCGCATCGACAGCGTCGCCGACCTCCGGGGCCTCAAGATGCGCATCCCGGGCATCGGCGGCGAGGTGCTGAGGCTCGCCGGCGGCACGCCCGTCAATCTCCCCGGCGGCGACATCTTCACGGCGCTGCAGACGGGCAACATCGATGCGGCCGAGTGGGTCGGCCCGTATAACGACGTCGCGACCGGGCTCCATCAAGCCGCTCGCTACTACTATTACCCCGGGTGGCAGGAGCCCGGCCCCACGCTCGAATGCCTCGTGAACCGTCAAGCGTGGGACCGGCTGCCGGACGACCTGAAGGCCATCGTCGAGGTGGCATGTCAGGCGATGAATCTCGACATGACGGCCGAGTTCATGACGCGAAACGCGCAATCGCTCGCGCAGCTCGATGCGGACGAATCGGTCGAGGTGCTCTCGTTCCCGCAGCCGGTGCTGGCCGAGTTCGAGCGGCTGACGTGGCAGGTGGTCGATGCGCTGGCAGCCCGTGATCCGGTCGCGGCCAAGGTCTGGACGTCCTACCGGGCATTTCTGCAGCAATCGCAGCGCTGGCAGCAAATATCCGAGCAGGCGATGCTCAATACCCGCGGCGCTTGAAGGCCCCATCGCGGAGCCGCTCGATGTCGATGGCGGACGCCCGACTTCCTGTCGAGTCCTCATCCGGCGTTGACATCGCCGGCCGCGACCGCAATCATCTTGACTCGACCCCTCGATCATCGCATACGTGGGCATAGGACCCGCTGCGGCTCGCGCTGTCATGACCGGTCGTTAAGGGTCTGTTAAGATTTCAGGTGATTTACTAGTAGCCAGTTCTGAGTCCATTGTAAGCAGGGGAAGCTCAATGAAGCGTTTTACGGTCACGCTCGGTTTGTTAGGTCTGTTTGCCGCAGCGCCGGGCTTTGCACAGGAGTGCTCGTTGACCATCGAAGGCAACGATCAGATCCAGTTCGATAAGCGAGAGCTGCGCGTGAGCTCCAGCTGTGAGGAGGTCACCCTGACCCTTCGCCACGCGGGCCAGCTCCCCGTCAATGTGATGGGGCATAACTGGGTCTTGACGACCACAGAGAACTACATGCCGGTCGCGCAAGCGGGCCAAGCTGCCGGGCCGCCCGACTACGTTCCGGCCGACGACGAGCGAGTTATCGTCGCGACCGAGATGGTCGGCGGAGGTGAGGAAACGTCGGTGACGTTCGATCTGTCCGGGCTCGAAGCGGGCGGCGACTACACGTATTTCTGCTCGTTCCCCGGTCACTTCGTGCTGATGAACGGCAAGCTCATCATCGAGTAGGAAGCGAGTCGCGTCTTGTCAGAACAGGACGTTCACAAAGTCTCTAGCAGGCCGTTGAATAATCTGGTGGATTGCAACGGCCTGTTAATTTGAACAGGAAGTTCGAGGTGGAGTAGCCCAGGGCAGGATCAACGAGACCGACACGCCTTTCGTGCAAGCAGCGAGCGCTTAGCGGTCGCTACGACAACGCAAGGTGCAAGAGCATGGCATTAGCCGTCGTAATTGTTCTGCTGGTCGTCGGATCCGTCCTATTCCATTTTGTCAGCCCCTGGTATTTCACGCCCCTTGCGTCCAACTGGGGCTCTATCGATTTCACCGTCGAGGTAACGTTCCTCGTTTGCGGCATCGTCTTCGTCGCCGTGAACCTGTTCACCGCCTACTGCCTCGTCCGGTTCCGGCACCGCAAGAATCACCGGGCGCATTACGAGCCCGAGAGCAAGAAGCTCGAAAGCGGGCTCACCGCGATCACCGCACTCGGCGTCGCCGCGATGTTGACGCCGGGGCTCTTCGTCTGGGGCGAGTTCGTCACCGTGCCCGAAGACGCGATGGTCGTCGAAGCAGTGGGCAAGCAATGGCACTGGAGCTTCCGCTTCCCCGGCGATGACGGCGTGCTCGGCCGCACCGAAGTCCGCCACATGAGCGTCGGCAATCCGTTCGGCATTGACCCGGACGATCCGGCGGGCCGCGACGACAAGCTGGTCGCCAATCCGATCCTGCATCTTCCCGTCGACCGCCCGATCCATCTGTTGCTCCGCTCGACGGACGTGCTGCACAACTTCACCGTGCCGCAGTTCCGCACGAAGATGGACCTCGTGCCGGGTATGGTCACCTATCAATGGCTCACGCCGACCCGCACCGGCAGCTACGAGCTGCTCTGCGAGGAGCTTTGCGGTCTCGCACACTTCGCGATGCGGGGCCGCGTGGTTGTGGACGACGAAGACAAATTCGAGTCCTGGCTGGCCGGGCTCCCGACCTTTGCGGACACGGCCGCCGCGCCGCCGGGCGATCCGGGCGCCGGCGCCGCGACTTACGCCGTCTGCAGCGCCTGCCATGGCGCGCAGGGCGAAGGCAATCAGACGCTGAACGCGCCGAAGATCGCCGGCCAAGAGGCGTGGTACCTCACGCGGCAGATCAAGCTCTATCAGCAGAGAGTGCGCGGCGCGGACTCCCGCGACGTGTTCGGCATGCAGATGGCGCCAATGGCGAACACGCTGGCGAACGAGCGAATGCTGGCCGATGTCGCCGCCTACATCGAAGCGCTTCCCGACGAGCCGCCCGACCCCACCGTATTCGGTGATCCTGCGCGCGGCCGCGCGCTCTACGCCACTTGCGCAGCGTGTCACGGACGCGTTGGTCAGGGCAGCTGGAGCACTCGGGCGCCGCGGCTCGCCGGCATGAGCGATTGGTATCTGCTGCGGCAGCTGCAGTACTTCCGTCAGGGCGTGCGAGGCGCGCACGCCGATGACTTATACGGCACGCAAATGGCCATGATGGCCGCGAGCCTGCGCGACGACCGGGCACTGGAGGACCTCGTCGCGTACATCAATACGCTCTAAGCGCATGGAATGGACCGTCCGGTGAAAAGGGTACGCGAATCGATTTGAACTGAGCGGGCCGCCGCTTGTGTGCGCGGCCTCGAGGGAGCTCGAATGGCATACGTCGCAATCGCTGACCGCGACCACCACGTACACGACCCGGATACCTTCGTCACGAAGTACATCTGGAGCCAGGATCACAAGGTTATTGCGATCCAGTACGGCAGCGTCGCGATCTTCGTGGGCCTCATCGCCCTCGGCTTGTCACTGCTGATGCGCTTGCAGATCGGCTTCCCCGAAGCTTTCGCCTTCATCACGCCCTACAACTACTACCAGTTCGTGACCATGCACGGGATGATCATGGTCATTTACCTGCTTACCGCGTTGTTCCTCGGCGGCTTCGGCAACTACCTCATTCCGCTGATGTGCGGCGCGCGCGACATGGTGTTCCCGTACTTGAACATGCTGAGCTTCTGGGTGTACCTGCTGTCCGTCATCGTGCTGCTCGCGAGCTTCTTCGCGCCTGGCGGGCCGACTGGCGCGGGCTGGACGTTGTACCCGCCGCAAGCCATCGCGGAAGGCACGTCGGGGACCGACTGGGGCATCATTTTGATGCTCGCGTCGCTCGCGATCTTCGTCGTCGCGTTCACGATGGGCGGCCTCAACTATGTCACCACCGTGCTGCAGGCGCGCTGCCGCGGCATGACGCTGATGCGCATGCCGCTCTCCGTGTGGGGGATCTTCGTCGCAACGATCCTTGGACTGTTCGCGTTCCCGGCCCTCCTCGTCGCCGCGATCATGCTGATGCTCGACCGCGTGGTCGGCACCAGCTTCTTCATGCCGGCGCTGCTGTCGATGGGGACGGAGACCGGCAACGATGGCGGCAGCCCGATCCTGTTCCAGCATTTGTTCTGGTTCTTTGGTCACCCGGAGGTCTATATCGTCGCGCTGCCGGCGTTCGGCATCGTCTCGGACCTCCTCTCGACCCATGCCCGCAAGAACATCTTCGGCTATCGAATGATGGTCTGGGCGATCGTCGCGATCGGCGCGCTGTCGTTCGTCGTGTGGGCGCATCACATGTACGTCAGCGGCATGAATCCGTACTTCGGCTTCTTCTTCGCGACGACGACGCTGATCATCGCCGTGCCGACGGCGATCAAGGTCTACAACTGGGTGCTGACG
>CAZFJU010000061.1:0-19555 GCA_964518995.1 uncultured Gammaproteobacteria bacterium | reverse complement strand
CGCCGGACCGGACGCTCGACTCGATCTGCATCACCGACGTCTGTCGCCCGGACTACCAACCGTAGCTATTGAGATCGCACTACAACGCTCGACGCGAGCAGGTCGCTACAGCTCGCCGAGGCCGAGGTACGGTATCAACCGCCCAAAACACAGCACGCCGATCCACAGCACGAGCGATGCAGCGCCGACGGCTTTGGCGAGGGCCGGCGTATCGCTGTGCGCCGGTAACGTCTTCATCGTCGGGGCCACCTTCACGGCATAGAACAGCGCGTTCAAGCCCGCGAGCAGGATCAGCACCGCCTTCGCCTGGAAGGACGGATTAATCGCGTAGCGGTACGGATCGCCGAAGAGGAAGATGATTCCGGTGATCAGGTTGATTGCGAAGCCAATAAAAGCGAGCGGCACCAATTGATGCGTCGTGAACCATGGAATGACCCGCTGCACGCCGATCAGCCTCAGATCCATGACGATGATCGCGCCGATCAGCAGCGACATGCCTATGAAATGCAGCGTCTCGAGGATCGGCCACGTCCACGCATAGTTCAATGCGAGGCTGTTGATCCAGGTCGACTCCATCCACGCGAATATGGAATTCATCGGGGCATTCCTTCGGCTACAGGTAGGCGATCAGGCGACCGGTGACGGTGGCGCCTGCCCAGACAGCGAGCGAGATCACTGCAGCGGCCTTGGCGCCGCCCGGCACAACGACGCCGGCGCTACCGCCACCGCCGTCGCTGAGGCGGGCGACGGCCGGCTGCTGGTAGCCGACGGTGACCGCGCCCACCGCCACGAAGGCCATCTTGATCAGAAAGGTCGCGTCCGTGACGTACACAGTCGATTGCGACGTGAACAGGGCGGCACCCGATAAGAAGTTGACGAGAAAGCCGACCCACGCGATCGTGAAGAACGTTCGCAGCGCCGAGAACGGGATACCACGGAACGCGCCGAGAAGCCGCAGGTCGATAACGACGGCGAGGCCAACGACGACGGCGAGCCCAACGGAATGAAGGGTAATCATCATCGGGTAGCCGATGAGGGAAGCGCGCACCCATTCAGCGAGCGCCGTCTCCTCGATCCAAGCGATGAGTTCCAATACTAGCTCCCCAGCGGTCGTTGTAGTTTATTCGTCGAACCGGCGTCGGAGCGTAGCTTGCAAGTGTGATCAAGTCCAGCGTTGCGGAAAGCTTACACGCACGCGAGCCGAGGGCGAAGATCGTACTCGGCCCGGCGATGCGCCGCCGCGCGCTTCGCTCACTGACGGGTGATCCGGAACGGCTGCGCGGCGCTGCGCGTGCTCCAGGTCCCGGTGATGTGGCGATCGTAGGCGCCGATATTTTGCAGCGTCCCTTCGATCTCGACGGGCTCGCCGTCCCGGTCCACGGCTTCGATGCGGACCGTCCAAGTGCTCGGCTCGAGCTCGGCACGGGTGAAATCGAAGGATTGCGACCCTGGATTGACCAGGCCGCTTATGCGTTCGCCGTCCCAGCTCATGACGATGACGACCTGGGTATCGTTGCCCGCGGGCCCCCAAGCGCCGCGCCACGTGCCGTCGAGCGGAAAGCCCTCCTGCGCCCCTACCGGCAGAGCTGCGGCAAGCAGCACTGCTGCCATCGTACGAATACGGACCGTGTCCATATGTATTCTCCCCCTGTCGCGCGACGGTTACGATAGCCGACTGTCGGGCAGCGGTCGAGACGGCGGCGGCGGGGCGGCCGGGGTCTCTGGGAGCACAGCGAACCTGGATATTTCGTAAAGCGATAATCCGAAGCTTGGCCACGCTGCACGTTCTGTTACTCTTGTTCGAATGCCTGCCTTTGGTACCTGCCCGCGCGAACGCGCCGGCACGCTCCGGCCGGCATCGCACCTATTACGATCGGAACTGACGAGGTTCGAATGACGTTCGACGGACTCCTCACGCTCACCGCCTGGGGCTATATCGCGGCAGCGCTTGCGCTGACCCACGTGACGATTGCAAGCGTCACGATCTTTCTGCATCGCCACCAGGCACACCGAGCCTTGTCGCTGCATCCGGCGGTTAGCCATTTCTTCCGATTCTGGCTCTGGCTGACCACAGGCATGGTCACGCGCGAGTGGGTCGCTATCCATCGCAAGCATCACGCGCGCTGCGAAGCGGAGGAAGATCCGCACAGCCCGCAGCAGAAGGGCATCTGGCGGGTGCTGTTTGCCGGCGCCTGGCTGTATCGCAATGAGGCCATGAACACCGCGACCATCGAGGCCTTCGGCGCCGGCACTCCGGACGACTGGCTCGAGCGCAACGTCTACTCGAAGCATCGCTTTCTCGGCATCGGCCTCATGCTCGCGATCGACGTGCTGCTGTTCGGCGCCGTCGGCCTGGTGATCTGGGGCGTGCAGATGATCTGGATCCCGTTCTGGGCGGCCGGGGTCATCAATGGCGTCGGCCACTATTGGGGCTATCGAAATTTCGAGACGCACGATGCGTCGCGCAATATCGTGCCGTTCGGCCTGCTGATCGGCGGCGAAGAGCTGCACAACAATCACCATGCGTACGGCTCGTCCGCAAAGTTGTCGAACAAGTGGTGGGAATTCGATATCGGCTGGATGTATATCCGTACGCTCGAGCTGCTTGGCCTCGCCAGCGTGCGCCGCACCGCGCCGCGGATGCAGTTTGCCGGCGACCGCACCGCCGTCGACCGTCTGGCGGTCGACATGGATATGCTGCGCGCCGTGGTCACGAACCGCTTCCACGTGCTGAAGCTCTACGGCAGCCGCGTCGTGGTCCCGGTCGTGCGGGCCGAGTCGCGCGCGCTCGGCCGAGAGGCCCGCAAGGGTCTGCGCCGAATCAAGGCGCTGATCCTTCGTGAGGAGGCGCCGCTCGAGAGCGCCCACGCCGAGCATCTGGAGGAAGTGCTGCGCGGTAACGCGACGCTGAAGACGGTTTACGAGTTCAAGCTGCGTCTGAAGGCGCTTTGGACCCAGCAGGCCAAGGAGCAGCAGGAGCTGCTCGCGCGGCTGCAAGCTTGGTGCGCCGATGCGGAGTCGAGCGGTATCGCCGCTCTGGAGGAGTTCGCACGGCAGTTGCGCGCATACCGCATTCAGCCGGCCTGACGATCAACGAGTCTTTGCTACGGCGCCGCCTTTGGAGTGACCCCATCCCGCGCTGGACCCCTCGCAGCATTTGCAATGCTGGCCTTTCTGTGGGGCTACAACTGGGTCGTGATGAAGCTGGCGCTCGACTACGCGGGCCCGCTAGATTTTGCGGTGCTCCGCGTCGGTCTGGGGGCTGTGCTGGTCTTCGCGCTGCTGCAGGTGCTGCGCGTGCCGCTGAAGCCGCGCCACGTCGGCAAGACGGTTTGGCTCGGTCTGTTCCAGACCACCGGCTTCGTCGGCCTGATTTCGTGGTCGCTCGCGATCGGGGACGCCGGCAAGAGCGCGGTGTTGGCCTACACGATGCCGTTCTGGGTGATTCTGCTCGCCTGGCCGTTTCTCGGCGAGCGTCTCAGCGGCATGCAGTGGCCGGCGGTCGGGGTCGCGCTCGTCGGCCTCGTGCTGGTGCTCGATCCCACGGCGACCGAAGCCGGGCTCGTCAACAGCCTGTTGGCCGTGGCGGCTGGCGCCTCCTGGGCCGCCAGCGTCATCATCGTCAAGAAGATTCCAATCAACGGCCGCGACGAGCTGTTGTCGCTCACGGCATGGCAGATGGCCTTCGGCTGCGTTCCGCTGATCGTCGTCGCGCTGGTGGTGCCCGAGCGGCCGATCGAGTGGAGCGGCTATTTCGTCGGCGCGCTGATCTACAATGCTGTCGGCGGCACGGCCCTCGCAATGCTGCTCTGGCTCTACATTCTGCAAAGGCTGCCGGCGACGATCAGCAGCTTGAGCTCGCTGATCGTGCCGATCATCGGCGTCGCGGCGGCTTGGCTGCAGCTTGGCGAGCGTCCTACGCTTTCAGAGGGCCTCGGGATCGCGCTGATCCTTGCGGCGCTCGGTATGCTCGCATTGGCCGGCCGGGCGACCGGCCCGGAAGCGCCCGAAGGCATGTGAGGCGATCTGGCCTTCGTATTGCAGCGTGAAATTCATTGCTATCCGAAACGGGAGACCAGAGTGAAGCTTGAAACGCAATGTATTCATGCCGGCGCTCAGCCGGATCCGGCGACGAACTCGCGCACTATCCCGCTATACCGCACGAGCTCGTATGTGTTTAACGACACGGATCATGCGGCGAATCTGTTCGGGCTGCGCGAACTCGGCAACATCTACACGCGCATCATGAACCCGACGCAGGACGCGCTCGAGCAGCGCGTCGCGGCGATGGAAGGCGGCGCCGCGGCACTTGCGCTTTCGTCCGGCATGGCGGCGATTTTCAACGCCGTCAACAACATCTGCCAAGCGGGTGACGAAATCGTGTCCGCCAACAATCTTTACGGCGGCACATTCACCCAGTTCAACGATATTCTTCCGCAGTTCGGCTACAAAGTGACGTTCGTCGATCCGAATGAACCGGAAAACTTTGCCGCCGCGATCACACCGAAGACCAAGCTGCTGTTCTGCGAAACGCTGTCGAACCCCGCGTGCGACATCGCCGATATCGAAGCGATCGCCGACATCGCGCACGCACACGGCTTGCCGCTGATCGTCGATGCGACGTTCACGACGCCGGTGTTGCAGCGCTCGATCGAGCACGGCGCCGATATCGTTATCCACTCGCTGACGAAGTGGCTGGGCGGCCAGGGCATTGGCATCGGCGGCATCGTGATCGATTCGGGCCGCTTCGACTGGAAGAGTGATAAGTTTCCGCTGATGACTCAACCCGACTCGAGCTACCACGGCTTGCGTTGGGCGTATGACCTGCCGGATCCGCTCGCTGCGGTGGCGTATCTGCTTCGTATGCGGGTGGTGCCGCTGCGCAATCTCGGTGCCTGCATCAGCCCCGATAACGCGTGGATGTTCCTGCAGGGCATCGAGACGCTGCCGCTGCGTATGGAGCGGCACTGCGAGAACGCCCGCAAGGTCGTCGAGTATCTGCAGGGGCACTCACAGATCGAGTGGATCCGCTATCCGGGGCTCGCGGGCGATCCGGCGAATCGATTGAACGACAAGTATCTGAGCGGCATGGGCGGCTCGATGGTGGTCTTCGGCATCAAGGGCGGCCTCGAGGCGGGGCGCAAATTCATCGAAGGCCTGGAGCTGTTCAGCCATCTCGCGAACGTCGGTGATGCGAAGAGCCTTGCGATCCATCCGGCTTCCACGACGCACTCGCAGATGACGCTGGAGCAGCAGAAGGCGGGCGGCATCGCGCCGGAGCTCGTGCGCCTGTCGGTAGGTATCGAGCACATCGACGATATCATCGAGGACATCGACAAAGGTTTGGCGGCGGCGAAGTAAGCACGCGGCGGCGGCTCGCCGCGAGCCGTCGCAGCGGAACAATGTGAACGAGCTCGTCGAAATCATTCCGCGGTTTCGCCTCGAATGCGGCGAAACGCTCGAGGAAGTGCCGGTCGCCTATCGCACCTGGGGCCGGCTGTCTGCGGCAGGGGACAACGCTGTCGTCGTCTGCCATGCGCTGACCGGCAATGCGGACATCGAGCTGTGGTGGCCGGGCCTGCTCGGGCCAGGCCGCGCGCTCGATACCGACCGCGACTTCATCGTTTGCGCAAATATGCTCGGCTCACCGTACGGCAGCGCGTCGCCGCTGACGGTGAATCGAGCAACCGGCGCTCCGTACGGCGCCGACTTTCCGATACCGACGATCCGCGACACCGTCGCGCTGCACCGGCTGCTGCTCGAGCGGCTCGGGGTACGCCGCGTGCAATTCGCCGTGGGCGGCTCGATGGGCGGCATGCAAGCGCTCGAGTGGGTGTTCCAGGGCGACTACGTCCGCGGTGTCGTGCCGATCGCATGCGGCGGCCGGCATTCGGCATGGTGCATCGGCTGGAGTGAGGCGCAGCGTCAGGCGATCTTCTCGGACCCCGGCTGGTGCGGCGGTCGTTATGAGCCCGGCGACGGGCCGGCCCGCGGTCTTGCGGTCGCCCGTATGATTGCGATGATCTCATATCGATCATTCGCATCGTTCGCGTCCCGTTTCGGCCGCGAGGTCGTCGACGACGCAGGCGTGTCGCGCTTCGCGGTCGAGACGTACCTCCAGCATCAAGGCGCGAAGCTCGTTGAGCGCTTCGACGCCAATTGCTATGTGCGCCTGACCCAGTCGATGGATGCTCATGATGTCGCCCGCGGTAGAGGCGACTACTTCGATACGTTGGCGGCCATCCGCCAACCTGCGCTGGTGATCGGCATCGACACCGATGTCCTCTATCCGCTCGACGAGCAGCGCGAGCTCGCAAATCACATCCCGCGAGCACGACTCGCTGTGCTCGAGTCCAAGCACGGCCATGACGCCTTCCTGATCGAGGAAGACGCTGTCAACACCTTCATTACGGAGTGGCGACAAGCCGTGCTCGATTGAGCGGCGCCAGGGTGCTTGCTCTGCCGTGGTCGACGCGGCAACATCCCGAACGACTTTTCCTTCCCTTTGTTCTCACGCCCGTAGCGGTTCTAGGATGTCGCTCCGAGGGGCCGCGCGCAGCGGCGCGGCCCCGCGTGCAACCGCCGTTACTCCTCGACGGAGAACGCCAACAGCACGTTGCCGGGCCGGCCGACGAAGCCCGCATCGCCCGACAGCACATACAACATGCCGTCGGCGACCACGGGCCCCGGTCCGTCAAAGGACGCACCGTTCGCTTCGACGCCATTGACCGTATCGAAACGGCGATTCGCATCGAAAGTCCAAAGGACCTCGCCGTCCTCGGCCGAGTACGCGCGAAGACCGCCGTCCGCCGCCCCCGAGAACACCGCGCCCGGCACCGCCGTGACCGCGGCGGCCTGGGTCGCGCTGCAGCGCGGGCCGGGCGGGTCGCACAGCAACGGCTGCGGCGGCGTATACCAAAGGCGTTCGCCGGTGCGGATGTCGATGGCATGGATGCCGCCGGTTTCCTCGTTCGAGAATCCACTTACGGCAACGTACATCTGATCGCCATCGACCGCGCTGCCCCACACTCCGCCGACCGGGCCGCCGGGTCCAGCACGGTAGCTCCATAGCGTGCTGCCCTCGTCGTCCGGATCGAGCGCGTACACCATGCCGGATTTTTGCGGGATCACGATGACGTCGCGGCCGTCCGAGGTCGTCGTGAGAATCGGTGAAGCGGAAAAATCGAGGTCTGGCCCTTGCTCGGTCGGGCAGTTCGGATTGTCGGCGCCGTCGTCACAGCCGAGCAGCCAGACGTCGCGCGTAAACTGATTCGTCCAGCGGATTTCGCCCGTTTCCAAGTCAAATGCGATCACCGCGTCGGTCGTTTCCGGAGTCGTGCCCGCATCCGCGTACGCGGGGCCGGTGCCGGAGTAGATCAAGCCGCGCTCCGCGTCGATGGTCGGCGCATTCCAAATGCCGACGCCAGCGGGCCCCCAGAGCGGTGCGCCGGCGCTGCTCGTGCCGCGGCGCTGCGGCTCCGGCAGCGTGTGCGTTTTCCAGATCACCTCGCCGGTCGCCGCATCGACGGCGGTCAGGCTGCCGCGAAATGTGCAGCACGGATATTCCGGGTCGGCGCCGCTCATCGCCTCGCCGATGCCGGTCATGGGCACATAGAGCCGGCCTTCGTGCAGCGTCAGCGCGCCCGTGCCGCGAACGCTCGGATGATTCTCGACACGGGTTTGCCAGAGCTGCTCGCCGGAATCGGCATCCAGCGCATAGACGTAGCCTTGCGCATCGACGAAGTACACGGCGTAGCCGTCACGCCCATCGGCGAAGCGATGCGGCCCGACCGATGTCGCGCTGCGTACGCCCGCTTCCGGGAAAAACTGCCAGTGCGTGCAGCCGGTCTTCGCATCGAGCGCATAGAGCGCGCCCGCCTGCGAGCCGACGAACAAGCGGCCGCCAATCACGGCGGGCTGGCCGCGGGCCTGCTGCTCGCGCGGCAACCCATATGCCCACGCCAGTTTCAAGCTCGGCAGGTCGTCCGCGGTGATACCGCCGGCTTCCTCGCCCTGAAACCGCGTATTGGTCACCGTCGGGCCCCAGCCGTTCCAGCGGTGCACGCTGGAGTCGCTGAGCGGCGGTGTCGATTCGCAGTGGAAGTCGGCGACGTACAGAGGTGATTCGGTCAGGCTCTGTGCGGCCGCCAGACCCGCGCAGCCGAGCGAAAGGCACAGCAAGGCGATTCGTATCATATTGCTTTCTCTCTCAAGGTGGCTTCTCGTGCCGGGGCAGCTTCGGCGGGCGCAGGCTGAATGGCGTTCTGCGCGAACGCGTGCTCAGACCCCCAGGAGGTCACCGCGCCAACCCTGTCGCGATCGAGAGCGCGACGCGTAGGTTCACCGCAGAGCGCATAGTTCCCCGTCTCTGATCGGCCCGCGCGCCCGATGCGGCGGCGGACATTGTTGTATGGATACGGGCGTGCGGCGTGCGCCGCCGACTGATTCTCCCACAACGGTGCAATCTGGGCTATGCACGGCGGCCGCGCGGCCTATTCGGCAACAGGGCGCGATTCGGTGCCGGCAGAGGCGATGAGGCCGGCCAGGCGTCGGCAAGGCGGCAACAGCGTTGTCGTTCGACAACACCTGGACGGGGGCAGCCCAAGCTGCGGCGGGCCTCGCGGGCCGGCATGCCCCTTGCACTAGTCTGCTTTCGGATTCTAAGAAACGAGGAGACCCTTCATGAAAGGTTCGTTGCCGTCCATATTTGCAGCGGCCGCCCTCGCGGCAACGCCGCTCGCATTCGCGCAGCAACCTGGCGAGCCGCAGGCTCCGGCGGAGCCGCCGTCTGCACAGTCGCCGCTCGAGGCGCCCGGTGCCGCAGCGCAGAGCTCACCGGTGTCCGATAGCGAGCTCGAGACTTTCGCTGATATCTACGTCGAGCTGCAGGACACGATCGCGGAGTACGAGACGAAGTTGGCCGAGGCCACGTCCGAGGAGGAAACCTTCGAGGCGCAGAGCGAAATGCAGCGACAAGGCATGCAGGCAATCGAGGAGCATGGCTGGACGCCGGAGCAGTACAACCGAATCGTCCAAGCCATGAGCGTCGATTCCGCGCTGCTCGAGCGCGCGATCCAGTTTATCGACGAGCGCTCCTGAGCTACGCCGCGGGCGCGGAGAGAAGCGCTGCGCCGCGCGGCAAAGAGCCGTGCGGCGGGCCGCGAAGCGGCGCAGATGCGCCGCTTTGCCAGCTCAGACGGCGCACCACGTAGCGCCGCTCTCCGATACCGCTTCGGCGTTACGGCGCGTCGCCGCGGCTTCGCCGAACCAGCATCCGGAGCAGGAACCACGCGAGGCTCGGCCGCATCATCTTCAGCCCTTTACGCACCTCCGTCGGCGTGAGCCGCGCGGTGATCGGCATCGTGCCGAACACCTTGCCCTTGATCACGAGCTCGTCGCCGCTGCGCTCAAGGCTTTGAATCTCCATCAACGCGGAATTGTCCGGCGAGTAGAGAATCATTGCCGCGCTCCGACCTTCGAGAAGTCGAGCCCGAGGTCGTCGAACATGCGCAGCGCTGTGGCGCGACCCGCACCGAACACTCCGCCGCCCGGATGCTGGAACGGACCCACGAGATAGAGGCGCTCGCATCCCGGCACGGTGTTCTGACCGAGATCCGGTGTCGGTCGATGTGCGCCATATTGATAGGTCGTCGTCGCGATGCCGTGCAGGTCACCGCCTCTAAAGCTCGAGGATGTGCGCTCCATGTCGACTGGGCTGTCGCTGTGCCAGGCGATGATGTCATCCGGCAGGTTTTCAATGAACTTCGACAGGTGGGCGATCATGACCTCGACATAGTCCGCCTTGGTGTCGTCCCAGTTGCGGCCATCGCCGCGCTGGTACGGCACGTAGTCCCAGGCGTGCATCGTCGCCTTGCCTGCCGGGGCGCGCGATGGATCGAACATTGTCAATGAGGCGATGCCGAGCAGCGGGTAGTCGGAGAAGCCGCGATAACGCACGCTATCGAACGACTTGCGCATCGTGTCGTAATCATTGGGCAACAGCTCGATCATCGCGCCGCGCACGTGCTCGCCGGCACGAAAGCGCAGCGGTGCATTCAGTGCCGCAATGAGCGTGATGCATGCGACCTCGGAGACTTGCGTACGTTCGGCGGCCGAAACCACTTCCGGTGCAAGCCCCTCGACCATGCGGCCGAGGTCGTGCGGATGCAGTGCGCCGATGACCGCGTCTTTGGCCGTGAATTGACGCCCGTCGCTCGTCTCGACGCCGGCCGCACGGCCGTTGCGGACCATCACGCGCGCGACGTCGGCATTGTCGAGCACGTCACCGCCGTTCTCCCGGATGCTCGCGATCAGGGCGTCCGTCAACGCTGCGGAGCCGCCGATCGGAATGCCGCTGCCGTACTTCTCCAGAAACCCGACGAACACCAAGACGCCGAAGCCGGTCGATTTCTCATCGGGCGAGACGAGGTTCTCACCGGCGATGCGCGCGAAGTGCATGCGGACCCGCGGATGCTCGAAGCGCTCGGCGAGAAGGTCGTGCATGCTCATCTGCATCATGCGCCACAGCTCGCGGCCTTCGCGGCTCTGGTCCATCAGCGCGTAGGTTGCGCCGAGCGGGGCAGGGGGCGCGTAAAGACCGGCGAGCACCATCGGCATGTAGCCGGCCGCTTCTTCGGCGAGCCGGCGATAGGCGTCGGCGTCCTTCCTCGAGTACCGGGCGATTTCCGCGCAGCTCTTCTCGCGGTCGCGGTAGAGCGCGAGCGTCGAGCCGTCCTCGAACACCGACATCATCGGCACGTCCGGAAAGACGTACTTCAACCCATGACGCGACTTCAGCCCGAGCTCGTCGTTGGCGAGCAGCGGGTTGCCGTGGATAAAGATGTGCGCAATCGAATGCTGGTCGTGTCGGAAGCCGGGAACCGTCAGCTCGCGCGTGACGACGCCGCCGCCGAACCACGCGTTGCGCTCCAGGACCAGGACCTTTTTGCCGGCTGCGGCGAGATATGCGGCCGCAACCAGGCCATTATGACCTGAGCCGATCGCAACGATATCGTACGTGGCCGTCATGAGTCGGCCAACTGCGTCAGAATGTAGCCGGTATCCATGTACTCGCGCACGGCGTAAACCTTGCCCTCGCGGATCTCGAAAATCCACGCGTAGCGGTTGTCGTAGCGTTTGCCGTTCGCAAGCTGACCGTGCGCTTCGGTTTCGGCCGCGACCCATTCGTTCTTCGCAAAGATGCGCAGAATGGTGATCTTCGGGTCGCCCGGGACGAACAGGCCGCGAACAGGGGCGAGCAGCTCGTCGATGATCTTGTCGCGTCCTTGCGTGATGCCAGCGCCCGGAATGCTGGTACCGGTCGCATCCCAGCTGCCGTCGGCATGAATCTGTGGACGCAGCTTCTCGAGATCGCCGCTGCTCAGCGTCTCAAGGAATACACGAACGAGCCGTTCGTTAGTGGTTTCCCCGTCTTCGGTCATCTCGTTTTCTCCGCTCGGGTCGTAGTCGGCACGAGGCGGTATTGTGTTGGCCCGGGTCGGTCGTGTCTACGCCGCGCTCGCGGTCAACCTGTTCGAGGACGGGGCATTGCTGTGCGGGTTATGGGAGGGGTCTGCCAGCGGTCGGGAAAGCGCGCCGCGGCGCGCACACCCCGTGAATGGCTTCTCGGCGGCTCGACGATCAGCCGGACGACGGATTGAGCAACGATGTGAGCCGTTCGAGAATGGAGGCCAAGTCCCGCATCGCGGACAACTGGTCCGGCGTGAGCTCGTTCAACGCCTCGGCCAGCTGCTCGAGGCGCTGCTGCTGCGCCTTGCGGTAGATGCGCCGGCCTTTGGCCGTGACGCTGACCAGCACTCCGCGACCGTCGGCCTTGTCTTCGCGCCTGCGCACGAGGCCTTCATCGACGAGTGCCGAAACCATTCTCGACATCGTAGCCGGCCGGACCATTTCACGGTCGGCGAGCGCCGTGACGGAGATCGGGCCGTGCCTGTCGATTACCGAAAGGGTGCTGAGCCGCTCTGGAGTCATGCCCGCAGGCAACTCCATGTGGCGAAGCTGCCTTGAAAGGCGTGAAAAACGTTCGTGGAGCAGCTCGGCGATCTCCCCCGAACGCAGGCCTTGTGCATGTGCGGACATGGAGTCTTGACCTCTTGTTTTTTTGTTCAAGCAATCAACCTAATGAATTTTACTCATACAAAGTTCTGGCGGCATAGATCCCATTTCTAGGGAGGCGCAGCGACATTATGTCGTTCAAAGCTAATCTGACCTTGCACGTTACGGCATCGGCAGCCTGGTCGCGAGTCGTAAAAATCAGGTTATTGCGCTTAATAGGACAATGTGAATCCGATCTGCACCATGCGATCGGGGAAAATCCGCGGGTTCTCCGGGTCCGTGTCCTGGAAAAGGAATTCTTCGTCGGTCGCATTCAGCACCTGCAACGAGAACTGCCCTCGCTTCGACGGTAGACGGTAGCCAAACGAGAGATCAGTCGACCAGAAGCGGTCTCCGTCGAGACGAGGCGGCTCGGCCTCGTCCGAGAACGGGGTGAAGGTGCCTTTCTGATCGACGAATGTGGTCTTGATCGACGCGGTGAAGCCGGATGGATGTGCGAACGTCGCGCGCAGCGGTGCGCGGTGCGTCCGTGCGCGACCGTAGCCCTCCGGCAGGATCGCGTCGCCGCCGTCGTGCTTTTCGTACTCGTACGAGGCGGCGAAGCTCACCGTCGGCCTCGGCAGCCAGTAGAGGTACATGTAGTGCAGCGACTCGGTGCTGTCGACGTCGCGGAATACCGGCTCGCTCCACCCGGAGCGCAGCGTCATGAACTGCAGGTTAACGTCGCGGCGCGACAATTCGACACCGCCGAACAGGTTCTCGCGGAACTCGTGGTCGATGGCGATGCCGTAGCGCCACGCATCCTCGCCCTGTGAGCCGAAGAACTGCTGGTTGAAACCCACGACATGGGTCGGCTCGAGCGACGGCTGTATATTGCGTTTGGATACGAACGGCGACAGAAGCTTACGCAACGCAGCGGCCCGTAACGTCGTTCGCGGGGTGACGTCCCACATCAGCCCGAGCTTCGGCGCCATGCGGCGATGCGAGACGTTGTGCATCGCAACCTCTTCGAGATTGCCGCCGAGCGTTGCACGAACGGATGGCGACAGCTCGACGTTGCCGTACACGTAGAGGCTGTTGTGCCGAATGTCGTGCTGGGCGTCGGATGGCGGCTGCGACAGAAGCTCGATCGACCAAGGACCGAACAGCCGGTCGGTCTGTTGCTGGCGAAGATGCCGCGCGCCGGCCGTCAGCGTCCACGCTCCGAGCTCGCGGATATGCTGCAGATCGACCGACGTGCCGCGTCGTGACCCCGACTGCGAGAATTCGCCGAGGCCGCCGAAATCCGCGTCCACGTTCTCGGCGATGATGGTGCCGAGCCACGTCCCTTGCGACGCGCGGTGACGGATCCCGAGCAGCGCATAACCCGCCGATTCGCGCTCGCGCAAGCTCGGGAAGTAGGGCACCGGATCGAAGCGCAGCGCCAAATCGCCTTCTTCGCTGTCGCTGCTCCGAAGCTCCGCGGTGAGCGTCGTCGACTCGCTGGTGCGTGCCTGAATCAGCACGCTCACCGCCTGCTCGTCAAGATCGTTGTTCGCTCGAAACCCGGCGGTCTCGAAGTCGAAGACGCCAATATTGTACGAGAACCGGTCGTGCAGCCCGTTTACGGCGAAGTCGAGCCCCTGCGTGCCGTGGTTCGCTTTCACGGCCGAAAGCCGATACGACAAGCCGTTCTCGCGCATGAGCGGGAGGTATTCTTGAAAGGCCATCGGGCTCGGACCGATGAAGTCGTACAGGAACGGCCGCGCCTCGGTCAGCTGCGGCTGCATCGGTGTGACGTTGAGCGGTTGCAGCAGGATAGACTGATAGACCTCGTGCACGTGCGCGAGTTGATGTCGTGGACGGTGCGGATAAACATCGGCGAGCAGGCGATGTGCGGAGTAGTCCGTTGGGTCGGCAAACATGGCGCGCGTCGCGGTAAGCACGCCGAGCTGGTCGACGCCAAGCACGGAGTGCAAACGGCCGATCCCGGCGCTGCGCCCCAGCAGGTCCTCATCGAGCGATGTCTGCGCCGAGTAGACGCTCGCCTTGCCGTTACGCTCGAAGGCGCGGCGAAAATCGAGCAGGGCTTCGCCCGGTCGGTTCTGGTGCTGCTTGCGTAAAGCATCGTAGAAGAAGCCGGTCGAATCGTCCGCGTCGAGCGCCTTTGCGATCTCGAGCACCGTCTCGGCGACTTTGTCGCGGTCCTCGGCGTCGTAGACTTTCGCGGAGTGGCTGCGAATGAACGAATCGGTCGGATCGAGACCGACGGCCACTTCCAGCTCTCGCCGGCCGGCATCCCTTTCACCGCGGCGGTACAGCGCGAGGCCGAGGCCGACATGGGCGTAAGGTTCGCTGTCGTCCACGTGAGTGGCCGCGCGAAACGCCGCTTCGGCGCGCTCCGTGCTGCTGCCGCTGAGCTCGGCGAAGCCGAGCACCGTATGCCCGAGAGCCAGGGATGGACCGAGCTCCACCGCCCGCGCGGCGGCCTCCCGGGCGCCGCGAAAATTCTTCGCGGCGAACCGGAGCTGCGCGACTCGCGCCCACGCATAGGCGTGCTCGGAGTCGAGCTGAGTCGCGACCTCGGCGCTCTCGAGGGCCCGGCGACGATCGGCCGCCGAGCGGGCGGCATGCGAGAGCGCCAGTCGCGGCGCGGGCTGGTCGGGCGCTCCGGCGACCGCACGTTCGGCCAAGTCGAGGGCGCCTGCGCGGTCACCGTCGGCGAGCGCGACCAGCGACTTCAGCGCGAGCGTATCGGCATGCTCGGGCTCGAGCACGAGCGCAGCCGTGAGATCGGCGTCCGCCTCGGCGATGGCGCCGGCCTCGAGCCGAGCTGCCGCCCGTCGAGCGTAAAAGTCCGCCGAGACGTTCTCCGAGGCAGTCGGCCGAGCGTGCGGGGGCGGCAACTCGCCTGGGATGATCGGCGCGAAACGCCGGGTCCAATCGATCGTACTAAGCACGTCCGGGTGCGGAGCACTATGCGGCCGCGCGTCCCGGGCGGCGAAACCGAAGGTGCCGCCGGTGACATTGGCCTCGCCCGCCGCGTTCGTGAGCGCAACTTCGCCCTCGATGACCGACACTTTGGTCCCGTCCGGACGCACACTGACGGTAAACTCGGTGCCTTCGATGCCGGCGTTGACAAACGGCGTATCGATCCCGAGCGAGCGGGGATCGCGGCTGATCGTATGAATCATGCCCTTCAGCACTTTCACGACGATGTCGTAAAGTGAATCCGTGCCGCTGTGCACGGCGCGCAGCTGGATCGCCGAATGCGGTGCGACCCGCAGCAGCGTACCGTCCATGACCTGCACCGACGCGCGGCCGAACTGGCTGGAGCGGATGATGTCGCCGTCGCAGAGCGTCTGGCCCGGAAAGGCCGCCGTCCAACCGGACGCGGTGTCGATTTCGACCACCCCTTCCACGGACACGATTTCGGCGTGCCAACCATTCGCACACGCCCGCTCGGCACCGGCGGCCGCAGGCGCGAGGAGCAGGCAGCCGAGCACCGCGAATGCCACGAGCCAGCAGAGTACGCTACGCTCGACGACGCTTATGGAGATATACGATCGAACCGGCTGAACCTTCGTCTTCGCCGAGAGACGTGCCATCAATGGGCTTCTCGTGGCTAACTTCACTACGCGCGTTGCGCGAAGCGAGCGCTGCAATGAAACGTAGTCGATATCGTTGCCCCGTGCCGTCAATTGATCAGTCTAAAGGCGGGGCGATGCCTGTCAAGCAACGTACCGGGAGCGAACGGCAAGCGGCCCCGTTCGTCAGTCAATACAACTTCGCGGCTTAGGAGCTCATTTTGGCTAGCCGATACAACGCCATGCCGGTAAGCCTGCCTGCGGCGCGCTGGTGCCCATGATATCCGCTGCGCGCAGAGTCGCCACTCTCGGGGTTGGCGTCGCCGTCGTCGGTGTCGTCCTCAGCGCCGTGCCGGCGGTGCTGGAGGTCGAGGAATCGCTCGGTCTCGGCTGGCTATTCGCAGCCAGAGGGCCCCTCGGGCCGCCTCCGGAGGTTGTGATCGTCAGCCTCTCGGCCGACAGCGCGGATACCCTCGGCACCAGCCGGGCCGTCGACGAATGGCCCCGCGCCCGTCACGGCGAGCTGATCGATCGCCTGATGGACGGCGGTGCGGCCGCGATCGCGTTCGATGTTATGTTCACTCAGCCGCGGCTCGACGATCCGGAGGGCGACCGGATCCTCGCCGGCGCGGTAGAGCGCTCGGGCGCCGTCATTCTCGCAGAGCGGGTCGCAGAGGTATATAAGGACGGCTTTATCGGCGAGGAGCGTGTGCCGCCGATCGAGCCGCTGCGCAGCCGCGCGCTCGCCACCGCGCCGTTCATGCTGCCGCTGGTGCCGGTCCGTGTCAGCCAGTCCTGGGCCTTCGGGCGGGCGGGCGATACGCCGTCACTGCCGTCAGCCGTGCTGCACGCCTACGCGCTGGCGACCCACGACCGTCTCCTCCAGCTGCTCGCGGCCGTGAGACCGGCGCTCGCCCCAAAACTCGAAACGCTGGGGCTCGACGCCGCACGGACGCAGGGGCTGCAGCACGTCATGCGGCAGCTGCGCACGGCTTTTCGCATCGATCCGACGCTCGCCGACGATGTCCGCGCCGCACTCGGCCCAAACGAAGACCGGCGCCTGCATGCGCTGATCGACCTGTATGGCGGCGGCCGTAGCCGTTATCTGAACTTCTACGGGCCTCCGCGCACCATCCTGACGTTACCGTACCACCAGGTTCTGAATATGGACTCGGCGTCCCTTCGCGACACCATGGCCGGGCGCGCGGTATTCGTCGGTTTCTCGGAGACGCGGCGCGCCGAGCAGCAGGACGACTTCGTCGCGGTGTTCTCCAACCGTTCGGGGCACCGCGCTGCAGGCGTCGAGATCGGCGCGACGATGTTCGCGAACATGTTGCGCGGCGAATCGATCCAACCGCTGCCGCTGCTCCTGCATGTAGCGGTCGTCGCGGTATGGGGGGTGGTCGTCGCGGCGGCGGCGCTGCTGTTCAGGGGCTTTATTCCGGTCGCCGCCGGGCTCGGGCTGGCTGCGCTGTTCGCGGCGGCGAGCCACCACCTATTTGCGTCATACCAGCTCTGGGGCCCGCTCGTCGTGCCGCTCGGCGTGCAGCTGCCGGCCGCATTGCTCGTCGGCCTGTCATGGAACCATGCGGTGCTGCGGACCCAGCGCGAGCGGGTGGGGGCGGCGCTTGGCTATTACGTGCCGGCCGACGTGGTCGCGCGGCTAGCGAAGGAATCGCTGCGCCCGCACGCCAACCGTGAGCTCGTTTTCGGTACCTGCCTCGTAACCGATGCGGAACAATACACGACGCTGTCGGAGCTGCTCCATCCCACGCAGCTCGGCGAGCTCATGGATGCGTATTACGAGGCCCTCGTCGACGTCGTGCATCGGCATGGCGGCGTGGTCTCGGATATCGGCGGCGATTCGATGATCGCGGTCTGGCCGGCGACGGGGTCGGTCGAGACGACGCGGGTCGCCGCGGCACGGGCAGCGCTCGAGGTGCTTGCGGCCGTCGAAGCCTTTAATCGCGAGCGTGTGCATGACGAGCTGCCGACCCGCATCGGTCTCGATTCCGGCCAGCTGCTGCTCGGGAATGTCGGCGCGAGCGTGCGTGGCGAGTACCGTGCCGTAGGCGATATCGTCAATACCGCAGCACGGTTGCAGGGGTTGAATCGGCTTATCGGCAGCCGGGTCTTGCTGTCGGCGGCGGCGGCAGACGGGGTCGAGGGCTGCGTCTTTCGACCGCTCGGCGAGTTCTTGCTGGTCGGAAAACGTACGCCGGTGGCGGTGCTCGAGCTGCGCGCGCTGGCTGATACGGCGGATCCCGGGCTGTTCGAGCTCGACGCCGCGTTTGCGACGGCGTTGGCGCGCTTCAGGGCCGGAGACTTCGCCGCGGCGCATGCGGCGTTCGCGGCCCTCGCCGAGCGCTATCCGAAGGACCGAGCGAGCCGCTTTTTCGCGGACCAGTCCGCCGTCCGCGCAGAGCGGCCGCCCGAGCGCGGCTGGGACGGCGTCGTGCAGGTGACAGTAAAATGACTGCGCGGGCACCGTGCGCGCAGGCCGGCGGGCCGCCGTCCGCTACTGAGTCGTGCCGCGCAGCAGCGAGTACAGCCGGTTGTTCCGGTTCGATGAGCGGCCCTCGGCGGCCGCCAGCATGGAGCGCTCGAGATCCGCGATCAGCTCATCGATGCTGCCGAGGCATTCGCCCTTGGACTGGGGCTGCGAGTCGATCAATGACCGGAGCTGCCCATTGCCGCGCTGCTGGGCCGATGCCGGGGCCGAGGACAGCAGCCCGGCCAGCCTGAGCAGCCGGTTTTGCTCGCTGTCCGGCAATTCTGCGACGGTGCGCACGAGTTGCATGATTTCGTCAGCGGTATCCATCCCGGTCCCCCGTAATCCTAACTTCGTCGGCAAATATTCGTACATTGAATAAAACGGCCCGAGAGCCGTCTGTCAGGTTCCCGACACAAGCGACAAGATGGTCAAAACTGTCTAGCAGCTGACAGACAGCGGTCGCAGATATGGCAGAATCTTGGCGCCGCAAACGACGGCGCGATACGAACCGGAGAAGGTCAATGAGAAGACTTAGAATTATGCTGCTGGGCCTCGCTTTCGCTCTGCCATTGGCGGCCACACACGCAACCGAGGAGGTCGGTGTGACCGGCAAGACGACCGCCATGACCGAAGTGCAGTCCGAGCCGCAGGGGCGCTGCTGCTTCGTGTGGTACCTCGGCAGCTGGTGGTGCATCCCCTGCTGATCGCAGCGCGGTCGCACGGCGCGCCGCAGCTACGGCCCGGCGCGCGCGGCTCAGTCGTCGAGCGAAGTGCTCTCCTGGGCGAGGTTGTGGAGCGCGGCGGGTTCCACGATTTCGATCCTGCCGCGCCCGAGTCGAACCCAGCCGGCCTTGGCCCACTCGCCGAGATGCTGATTCACGAGCTGCCGCGAAATGCCGAGGAAGTGCGCGAGCTCGGCTTGAGAGATGTGCATCTCGAGCCCGCCGTCCATCGCCGGGCCGGCCGGCCGACCGTGCAGCTCGGCCAGAATCAGCAGGCGCTTTGCGAGCCGCGCCGGGCCGGACAAGAAAGCGGATTCCTCGACCAGCTCGCTGGTCCAGCGCAGGCGCTGGCACAGCAGCTTCAGCAAATGGAGGGCGAGCTGCGGCTCTCGCTCGACGAGGCCGAGAAAGTCGCCGCGCTTCAACACGATCAAGGTCGTGCGCTCGAGTGCGGTCGCGCCGGCCGTTCTCGGCAGGCCGTCCATGACGGCGATTTCGCCGAACGTATCGCCGGGCTCCATGATATTCAGAAAGACTTCACGCCCGCCGGTGCCGCTTGCGCTGATCCGCACCCGCCCGGACGCGACGCCGTAGAGCGCGTTGCCTGGGTCACCCTGCGAGAAGATTACCGTGCCTTTCTGGCACTGAGACCGGCCGGTTAGCGCAGCGATACGCTGCAGCGTCGCCTCGGGCAGGCC
>CAZFJU010000060.1:1448-20020 GCA_964518995.1 uncultured Gammaproteobacteria bacterium | reverse complement strand
CGACAGCGGGCTGGTCTATCGACGTTGGCGGCCGGGGCAGCAGCCGTTCCCGGATCTGCGCCGCAGACAACGCGAGCCGGCCCCGCCGCCGCTCGCGCGATGGGCCGATCCGACGCCCGATCATCAAGGCGCCGATCCGCAGCCCGACGAACACTGCGCCGCGCCGTCGCCGATCGAGGTCACCGCATGGCTCGACGAGCCATTGCCCCTCGCAGAGGCGCCCGCATCGCCCGACGACCGCCCGCAACCCGCGGCAAGCCCGGTCCTCGAAGCTTACGCGCGCCGCGATTTCGACGCGGTCTGTCAGCTCGCGGAGCCGCGTGCGCCGCGCTTGACGGAGCCGGAATACATTGCGTGGCTGAGAGCCCTCGCCAATCGCGGCCATCTCGGCCAGGCGCTCGAAGTCGGCGCACAAGCGCGCGCGACCCACGGCGAGAGCGCCGAGCTGTGCTATCTCGATGCCGTTCTGCTGCTCGAAGCGGGCCGGCCGCAGGCGGCCGCCGCTGCCGCGAGGAAGGCGCTATATCTCGATCGCGGGCTCGCGGTGGCGCATGTCGCGCTCGCCAATACACGGCAGCGCACGAACGATCGTGCGGGCGCGCGCCGCGCATTGCACAATGCCGCGGCCTTGCTCGAGCAGCTGCCGCCCGACACCGTCGTGCCGGCCGCAGATGGCGAGACGGCGCATCGGCTGGCCGAGCTGGTCAAGGTGAATTTGCGAATGCTCTCACGTCATGACGCCTGACACGGTCGCCTCGCTCGAGGAAGCGAGATCACCGCACCGCGAGCACGTCGAAGTGCTGCGCGCGCGAGCGCGCGCGCTCGCCCGAGGCGGGCATTCATCCGTGCCGGCCGCACGCGGCGAGACCTTCCGGGCGCTCGTTTTTTCGCTCGGCGACGAGCGCTACGCGCTCCCGATCCGCCACGTGCTGCGCGTCGAGGTCCTGCATGAGCTGATGCGCCTGCCGGGCGTCGCGCCGCCGCTTTACGGGTTGACCCAATGGCGCGGCGACTTGCTCACGCTGCTCGATTTGCGCCGCGCGCTCGGCGCGAGCACGCGCGGCATCACCGACCTCGGACGGCTGATCGTCGTCCAGGGTCCGGCTCGGCGCTTCGGCATTCTAGTCGAGCGCCTGCTCGATATCGCCACGTTGGACGGCAGGCGGCTGCGCGCTCTGCCGCGCGACGAATCGCGCGATACGACGATGGTGCACGCCATGACCGACGACGCGATTCTCGTGATCGACGACGACGCCCTGATCACCCGGCACGGCACGACCGCTCCGGCCGCAGCTCATGTTGAAGAGGTTGAACCAAAGTGAAATGGACGGTTAGCAACAGAATCCTTGCCGGCTTCACCATCGCGGCCGTCATCTTGCTCGCTATAGCGATAGCCGGCCTATGGGCGGTGCGCCAGACGGCGAGCGGCTACGACGATGCGCTGCGAACGGAGCGTGACGTGCTGCTGACGGCCGTCGATGCGCATAGCGCCGTGCTCAATGCGAACATTGCTTATCTGCGGGTCCTGCTCGAATCGGCAGAGGAG
Organism: uncultured Gammaproteobacteria bacterium; assembly: GCA_964518995.1. Lineage (GTDB taxonomy): Bacteria > Pseudomonadota > Gammaproteobacteria > Steroidobacterales > Rariloculaceae > ZC4RG20. Next base: position 18,474 of record CAZFJU010000060.1, on the reverse strand, counting down.
TACATGCCGGAGTTCGAGGCGTTCTCGGCCGAGGCTCGGAGGTTGCACACTGCGCTGCGGGACACGGCCGCGGCCGGCGACAGCCGGGCGTGGACGGACGCCCTGGCGGTATTCATCGAGTGGGAGGCGACCGTCCGCGAAGTCATGGCGGCGTGGAACAGCGGCGATCAGGAGCGCGCCCTCGAGACTCGCCGGACCCGCGTCACGCCGTTGCGCGTTCAGCTCGAGGAGCTCGTCGAACGCAACATGGGGCTGGCGCGTGCGAGCGCCGACCGGGATATCCAAAGCGCGCTGCAGCGGGGGTCCGATTCCGGATCGCTGATCATGCTCGGGCTGCTAGCCGCGCTCGTGGGGCTGATCGTGACGGGCTACCTGCTGAACAGGGCGGTGTCGGCGCCGCTGCAGGATACCTCCAATGTCCTCGCAACGACCGCGACGGAGATCTTGTCGACCACGACGGAGCAGGCCTCCGGCGCCACCGAATCGCTCGCGGCCGTCACCCAGACGGCGGCGACCGTCGATCAGGTCGTCCAGACCGCGGACCAGTCGGCGGAGCGCGCCCGCGGCGTCGCGGCCGCGGCCCAGCAAGCCGCGGAGATCGGCCGCGACGGCCGGCGCGCCGTCGAAATGTCGATGGGCGCCATGCAAGGCGTGCAGGAGCGCGTTCACGACATCGGCGAACGAATCCGCGCGCTGTCGGAGCAAGCGCAAGCGATTCGAGAGATTATTTCGACCGTCAACGATATCGCTGAGCAAACCCATCTGCTCGCGCTCAATGCCGCCATCGAGGCGGCGCGGGCTGGCGAGCAGGGCCGCGGCTTCGCCGTTGTCGCGACCGAGGTCAAGAGCCTGGCCGAGCAATCGAAGACCGGCACGGCGCGCGTCCGGCACATTCTCGAGCAGATCGAGCGCGCGACGACCCACGCCGTCGCCGCCATCGAGCACGGCAACCGGCAGGTCGCCGACGCGTCGACTCAGGTCAGCGATGCCGGCGAGACGATTCGCAAGCTCGCCGAGTCGATCGCGTCCGCGTCGCAGTCCGCCGCGCAGATCGCCGCGTCGGCCGGCCAGCAGTCGCTCGGCATGGGGCAGATCCGCCAGGCCATCGGCAACATCCAACAGGCGGCGCAGCAGAACCTTGCCGCGACACGCCAGGCCGAAGCGGCCGCACAGGATCTGCACCGGGCGGGCTCGCGGCTCCTCGATCTTGTCGGCACGACGACGCAGTCCGCAAGCCGAGCCTGACGCAGCGGATGCCGACCGACGACCTCTCCGCAAGGCTGCTCGCCGCGTTCCTCGAAGAGCTCGACGAGCACGCCCGGCAGCTCGCTTCCGGCCTGCTCGAGCTCGAGCAGGAGCCGAGCCGCGCCGACACGGTGCGCAGGCTGTTCCGCTCGGCGCACACGATCAAGGGCGCGGCGGGCGTTGCCGACGTGCCGCTAATCGAGCGCGTCTGTCACGAGCTCGAATCCGTGTTCGCGAGCGTCCGCGACGCGGGGCGCACGCTCAACGGCAGTGAGTTCGCGCTGCTGTTCGCGGCGATCGACGCGTTGGCCGACGCCCATCAGCGGCTGGCGGCGGGCGGATCGCTGGACGACAGCCCGCTCGTCCGTCTATTGCCGGGCCTGAGCGCGATGACGGGCCGGCAGACGGTGCCCGAAGCGCCGGCGGTGAGCGACGACCCGGCGATGCACCACGACCCGGCGATGCTCGACAACCCGGCGATGCACGACGACCCGGCGGCGGCGCCGAGCGTGCCGGCCACGCCTGCGCATCGCGGCGCGGACATCGTCAAAGACCTGATCCGCATCCAGGCCCATAAGCTCGATGCGCTGCTCGCCGTCTCCGGTGAGCTCGTCAGCGCGACCGCCAAGATCGCCGAGCGGACCGGAGCTCACGACGACGACATGCGCAAGCTCAGTGCCGTCACGTCGCGGATCACCGAAGCCGTGCGCAACCTGCGGTTGCGTCCGATCGCCGATGCCTGCGAGCCGCTGCCTCGGGCCGTGCGCGACATTGCTGCGCGCGAAGGTAAGCGTGTCGCGCTCGAGCTGACCGGGCAGGAGGTCGAGTGCGATCGCATGGTCGTCGATGCGCTGCGCGATCCGCTGCTGCACCTGGTCCGCAATGCGGTCGATCACGGCATCGAGCCGCCGGCCGAGCGGGAGCGCGTCGGCAAACCGCCGGTTGGGCAAATTCGCGTCGCGACCGAGCTGTCCGCGGGCCGGCTCATCGTGACGGTTGCCGACGACGGCGCCGGCATCGACGAAGACGCCATCCTGAGCACCCTCGCCCGCCGCGGCACGCCTGTCGTCCGCCGCCGCGACGCGATCGCCGAAGCCGTGGTAGCGGCAGGCTTCTCCACCATGTCGAATCCGACTGCGATCTCCGGCCGCGGCGTCGGCCTGGACCTTGCAAGGGCCGCGATCGAGCGCATCGGCGGCATGCTGGATCTCGACTGGGAACGCGGCCGCGGCACGACGTTCACGCTGCAATGTCCGCCGTCGCCGGCGACGTTGCGAGCGCTCCGCGTGACGGTCGGCAGACACTGTTTTGCAATTCCGACCCTACATGTGGAACGAGTCGCGCGGATCACCGAGCAGGATCTGCATCGCAGCGAGGGGCGCACGTTCGCGTCGACCGCGGCGGGGCCGGTGATGGTGAATTCGCTGGCCGCGCTGCTCGGCCCGCCGCTCGAGGCGCGTGCATTGGAAGGATCAGGAGTCATGGTCATAATGAGCGCCGGGCTCCGGCGCGCCGGATTGATCGTCGACAGCGTCATCGACGAGACCGAGATCGTGGTGCGTCCGCTCGACATCGGCGAAGCGGCGCTTCCGTACGCGTCGGGCGCCGCGCTGCTGCCGTCGGGCGGGGTCGCGCTCGTGCTCGCTGTCGGCGCATTGCTCGGCGCGAGCGCGCGCTCCGGCGCGGCGAGCGCGCCGACGTTCGCAACCGAGCGCGAAGCGCAGCCGCTGCGCGTGCTGGTCGCCGACGACTCCATCACGACTCGGCTGCTCGAGCAGAATACCCTCGAAGCCGCGGGCTACGAGGTCATCACGGCCGTCGACGGTGAGGACGCATGGAAGCAACTCGAAACGGTGGGCGCCGACATCGTGGTCGCTGATGTCGAGATGCCGCGCCTCGATGGCTTCGCGCTATGCCGCCGCATTCGCTCGACGCCACGCTTCGCCGAGCTGCCCGTGATCATGGTCACGGCGCTCGGCTCGGACGCCGATCGCGCCCGCGGCCTGCAGGCCGGCGCGGATGCCTACGTCGTCAAGGCGAGCCTTGACCAATCCACCCTCGTCGAGACGATTCGTCAAATGGTGGGGGACCCATGATTCGCCTGATCCTGGCAGACGACTCCGCCACCGCGCGCGAGCTCCTACGCTCGATTTTCGAGCAGGACAGCACGCTCCAGGTGGTCGGGGAAGCGCGCGACGGCGAGGAGGCCGTCCGCCTCGTCAGCGAGCTCAAGCCGGACGTGATCATCATGGACGTGCACATGCCGATCGTGGACGGCATCACCGCCACGAAGCGGATCATGGCCCGGCGGCCCACGCCGATTCTGATCGTGTCGGCCGCTACCCAGCAGGACGTGGATTTGTCCTTGACCGCCACGCAGGCGGGCGCGCTGATGGCCATGGCGAAGCCGGAAGGGCCGAGCTCGCCGCGCTTCCAAGAGGCCGCGGCGGAACTGCGCGAGATGGCGAAGGCGATGTCGCAGGTAAAGGTGGTGCGTTCGCATCTGTACTCGCCGGAGGAACGGCCGCCGCCGGCGCGGCGCGGCGTGCCGCGCACGGTGGAGCTGGTCGCCATGGCCGCGTCCACCGGCGGGCCGGCAGCACTCCGCGAGGTGCTCCGCGCGCTGCCGTCGAGCTTTCCGGCACCGATCCTCGTCGTGCAGCATATGGCGCGCCATTTCACCGCCGGCTTCGTCGAGTGGCTCGACGCCGGCTGTCCGCTGCGCGTCAAGCTGGCCGAGGATAACGAAGTGCCGCTGCCGGGCGCCGTCTACGTAGCTCCAGACGACCGGCACCTCGGCGTCATGGCAAACGGCAGAATCGCGCTTCTCGACACGCCGCCAATCGGGGGGTTCCGGCCGTCTGCTTCTCATCTGTTCGCAAGCGCCGGCGCCGTGCACGGCCATCGCTTGGTCGCGGTGGTGATGACCGGCATGGGCGTGGACGGAGCCGCGGCATTGGTGGCCGCGCACGACGCCGGCGCCTACGTCATCGCGCAGGACGCCGCATCCGCCGTCGTCCACGGCATGGCGCAGGAAGCGGTGCGCCTCGGCGCCGTCGATACCGAATTACCGCTGGTGCAAATCGCACCCCACCTGATCGATACGGTAGGGAGAGCCGCGCGTGTCAGCTGAGCGGATTCTGATCGTGGACGATAGCCCGACGCAGCTCGCGGCGTCCCGCGACCTGCTCGAGCAGCACGGCTACGCCGTCACGGCCGCGAGATCCGGCGAAGAAGCGCTCGAGGTCGCGCGGGAGCAGACCTTCGACCTCGTGTTGAGCGATGTCGTCATGCCGGGCATGTCCGGCTTCGACCTGTGTCGCCGCTTCAAGCAGGAGTTCGAATCACCCCCGCCCGTCGTGCTGCTGACGAGCCTTGCCGACCCGCGCGATATCGTGCGCGGCGTCGAGTGCGGCGCCGACAACTACATCACCAAGCCGTATGAGCCGGAGCAGCTGGCCAACCGGATTCGGCACGTGCTCGACAACCGCGCGGAGCATGACGGGCAGTCCGACGGCTCGGTGTCCGTGAGTTTTCTCGGCGAAGTGTTCCGGATCCGCTCGGACAAGCGCCGCGTGCTCGCGCTGCTGTTGTCGAGCTTCGAAGAGCTGATCCGCACCAACGCAGCGCTGCAGGACAACCGCCGCCGCCTCGCCGAAGCGCACGAGCGCGAGCTGCGCCGCGAGCAGGAGGCGCGCGAGCGGGCCGAGGCCGACGCGCGCCACATGGCGAGCCTGAAGCAAAAGGCCGAGACCGCCACCAAGCTCCGGGACGAGGTGCTGGCGGCCGTCTCGCATGACCTCAAGAATCCGCTCGCGACCATCTACACGAGCGCGACGCTGTTGCTGGAAGTCGAGCTGCCGCGAGAAGCGCAGTGCCGCCAGCTCGAGATCATCCGCCGAACGGTGCAGCGCATGGATCGCCTGATCCAGGATCTGCTCGACGTCTCCCGGGTGGAGGCGAGCCGCTTCAGCGTATCGGCGACCGCGCAGAGCGCGCGCTCGATCATGCTCGAAGCCAAGGAGATCCTGAGCGCGAGCGCGGCGGCCAAGCGCATCGACCTGCTCGTCGAGACGCCGGCCGAGCACGTGCTCGTGATGGCGGACCGGCATCGCGTGCTGCAAGTGTTCTCGAACCTGATCGACAACGCGGTGAAGTTCACGCCGGCCGGCGGCCGCATATGGGTCGAGGCGGAGACGTCGCCCGAGGAGGTCCTGTTCTCGGTCGCGGACACCGGCGTCGGCATCCCGGAGGATGCGCTCGAGCACATCTTCGAGCTGTTCTGGCAGTCCGGCGATCACGGCGGCTCCGGCCTGGGGCTTGCGATCACGAAGGGCATTGTCGAAGCGCATGGCGGGCGTATCACCGCCGAGAGCAGCCCGGCCGGCACCACGTTCCGGTTCTCGCTGCCCGCGGCGTAGCGGGTCCGCCCGCTACGCCCGCCGGTCGCAGAGGATTGTCATCGGCTGCAGGGCGTCTACACTGGTCACTATGCGCCGTTTCGCCCTTGCCGCCGTCGCCGTCTCGTGGGTCGCAGCGTTCCCGACCGGGCACGCACAGATGCCGTTCCGGGAATATCTCCCGTTCGAGGGCTATGACGCGGCCACCAGCCTGCCGCCCGATTACGAGGTGCCGGGCGAGCTCGTCGTCGGGCGCTTGATGTATCCGGGCGGCGGCTGGGGGAACTGGCTGCACGGCGGCACGACGTGGGCGGTCGATTATCCGAAGGGCGACCGCACGCTCGCCGAGCTGCTGCGCCGTTTCACCCGGGCGGACGTGCGCTCGGTCGAGCAGCCGGTGAATCTCGACGACGGGGACGACGTCTACCACTGGCCCTTCCTGATCGTCGGGCTCGCCGGCAACTGGCAGCTCACCGAGGCGCAGGTCGCGAAGCTGCGCGAATACCTGCTGCGCGGCGGGTTCCTGTTCTCGGACAGCTTCTTCGGCTCCTACGACTGGATCGGCTTCGAGCGCGGGCTGAAGCGGGTCTTTCCCGATCGGCCAATCATCGAGATCCCGCCCGACCACCCCGTGCTCAATATCGTCTACGACGTTTCCGAGCTTACGGAAACGCAGATTCCGCACATGGGCTCGCTGCTGCGCGGCGGGGGCGGCTGGCTCAGCGACGGCTATCGATCCAACTGGCGCGGCGTCGAGGATGACGACGGCCGCCTCATGGTGCTCATCGCGCATAACAACGACGTCTCCGATTCGTGGCAGTGGGCGGATGATCCGCGCTACCCGGCCGATAAGGCCAACCTTGGCCTGCGGATCGGCGTCAATATCGCCGTGTACATGATGACGCATTAGGGCCTGTAACCGCTGACAAGAGGGGGATCGCCATGTCGCGTTTGGCATTGCTGCTGGCCGGTGTGTTCTGCGTCGGCGCCGGCACGGCTCTCGCTCATCACAGTCAGATCGGCATCTTCGACAGCAGCCGCACGATCGAGATCAGCGGCGTGATCAAATCGGTCTCATGGCGCAACCCACACGGGCAGATCATTCTCGAGGTCACGGACGAGGACGGCCGCACCGTCGAATGGGACGCCGAGACGGCGTCGATCAGCATCCTGCGTAATCGGGGCGTCGACGGCAGCTCGGTCGTCGTCGGCGACCGGGTGACGATCGCAGGCTCGCCGCCGGCGCGGAATCGCCGCGAGCTGCTCGCGCGCAGCATCCTGCTTTCGAGCGGCTACGAATTCACGTTCGGCAGCGCGGACGCCCACTTCCCCGCCGGCAAGGCCGGCCGCATCGTCGGGCGCGCGACGATCGACGCGAACGTCGGCGACGCCATCGCAAAAGCGGATGGCCTGTTTCGCGTCTGGTCGACGATCATGAGCGATCCGGCCGCCTTCCCGATGTTCAAGGGCGGCTATCCCCTGAACGACGCCGGGCGCGCCAAGCTCGCGGAATGGAACCCGAACGACAACGCGCTGCTGAGGTGCGGAACGAAGGGCATGCCGCTGATCATGATTTCGCCGCTGCCGACGGAATTCGTCCGCGACGGCGACGACATCGTGCTGCGCATCGAAGAATACGACACCGTGCGGCGCATCCACATGGCGCCCGACGCCACCGCCGCTGCGGAGAGCTCGATGTTCGGCCACTCCCGCGGGCATTGGGAAGGCGAGACGCTGGTCGTCGAGACGACGCAGATCGCGGCGGGCTACTTCGATCACGAAGGCACGCCGCAAAGCGACCAGATCACGCTGATCGAGCGCTTCGTGCCGAACGCCGACTACACGCGACTCGACTACCGTTTGACCGTGAACGACCCGGTGTACTTCGAGCGGCCCTTCGAGCTCACGCGTTATTACGTGTGGAAGCCCGAGAATTCGGTGCATCCCTACGAGTGCTTGGATCGGTTTTAGCGGGTGCAAACCGGCGGGCTAAAACGTCTCGGTGTCGCGAGCCGTGGGGCGGATGAGAATAGTCATCGGGCCGTGTGCGATGCCTTAGTATGAGGCTTACTTCAATGAGGCCGCGGCATCAACCAGCCGGGCGTCGTCTGGTATCACAACTTCGAGTCGCTTCAATGAGGCCGCGGCCCCACAACTTCCACCTCCGTCCCATGCCGCAGCACATCCATCACCAGCTCCGGATCGTCTCGATACGGAACACGCAGCTCGTAACGACCGTCGGTGAGGTATTGCTCGACCCGCTTCGGATGCCAACGTTCATCGGCCACCCAGCGGGCGCGTTCGGCCGAGAAGCGCGGTACCGCGGTGCGGTTTGCCTTACCCGAGAAGATGCCGTAGCTGCTGGCAAAGTGCGCGTCCAGTTCGGCGTCGTTGATAGTCTGTGCCGGCTCATCGAGCTCTTCGCCTCGCGCACGCGATCAATCGAGAACGTGCGCAGTCCATCTCGCAGGTGGCACCACGCGTCCAGCAGCCAGTTTTCCCGATAGTGCACCAAGCGTTGCAGCGAAACGGTGCGCACTGTGACGCCGTTTCGTTTTACGGCCGTGATATGTGACTCGAATCTTACGTCGCTGCAGCGTTGCGGAGGCCAGCGTGCAAAAGCACGGACCGGCAGCACGGGAAGCCACGCCGAGGACGCGAATGCGCTGTGCCGCTTCGCCGAGCCCGAGTTGCCGATGCTTCAGCAGTTTCGCGATACGATGGGAGAGCGGCGCGAGATGATCGCCAAGCAAACCAGACTCAAGGGTCGAGAGGAGCCGGTCGAATACGACCAAGGCCAGGAGTTCCTTTGCGTTGAACAAAAGGCCAGGCAGCTCCTACGCGCCGGTACCGTCACGCCGGTAGTAGTAGCCGCCGAGGTCGTAATGCCACTCGATTGGCGCTTGCACGTGACCTTTCAAGAGCCGGACGATTCGAAACACTGTGACCTCGGAACATTCGCGGTCGCGCATCAAATCTTCCCGGCAAACCGGGGTCCGCCGCGCGTGTGGAGCCGGTAAATACGATCGAATTTGTCCAGCGTCTTCTTCCTCTCCCATCGCGCCGGCCGCGCTGGTTGCGAACGTTCTCAAAGCGCACGTCAGCCATAATCGTTTGCGATGCGGTGCCACCCGCGTACGGGTTCGCTTGGACTATGGCATAAGATCTTTAGCGGAAAGATCCCGCGACTAAGCGCTAAAGGAGGGCGGTGCAAGGGCGGCACAACGATATTGTGACCCGAGTCAGAGATTTCGCTAACGCGAGCGAAGCACGGCACTGAGGTTACACCGACGCCTCTCTCTGAGTGCGGCGAGGCTCTTTGCATGCCGAGCCCCGCCGGATCGATGCGTTCGCTACCGAACCCGCGGCGCCCGCTGCTCACGCCCGCCCTGGTGCAGCACCAGCGCCGTCACATCGCCGCTCTCATCGACCTCGAATTCGATTTGCGCATCGACGACGCGGTGGAAGAACCGCGTCTCGCTTTCGGCGAACAGCGGCAACGCCGGCTGGGCACCGAGCCGGGCGACGAGGCCGCCTTCCTCGAGCGTAATGACAAAATTGAGCGCCGGAGCGAACTCGTACTCGCCGACGAACTTCGAAAGCGCTTCCGGCGGCAGCGCGATCTCGGTGCGCTCGGACGGCAACGTCACCGGGTCACCGTGCGCGACGGCCGCGAGATGGCTTGCGATCTCCACGGGCGCGATGCCGTTCAAGTTGCCTAGCACGATCACACTCAGCTTCTCGTCCGGATAGTACGCGAGGTGCGTATTGAACCCCTCGATGCCTCCGCCATGCTCGATGACCGCGCGGCCATCTGCCTCGCGCACCTCGACGCCGAGGGCGTATCCGCTTAGATGCGGCGTGGTCATGCGGCGCAGCGACTCCGCCGAGAGCACCTGCCCGCCGAACAGCCCCTCAGTCCAGCGCAGCAGATCCTCGCTCGTCGAGTAGAGCGCACCCGCCGCGTGCGGAATGCTCATGTGAATGTACTCGGCATTGACCGGCCCTTCGGCCTGCGGCGAGTAGCCCGCCGCGCGCGACGGAATGATCGCTTCGTTCGAATCGAGTCTGGTGTCATTCATCCCGAGCGGCGCGAATAGGTGCTCGGTCAGAAACGCCTCGTAGTTTTGCCCGGAGATCGTCTCGATCAGATAGCCCAGCAGCAGATAGCCCGAGTTGCTGTAGTTGAAGCGCTCGCCGGGCGCGAACTCGAGCGGCCGATCCTTGAACTGCGCGACCGTCATCTCGATTGGTGACGGCGAGAGCTTCAATGTCGCGTACTCGGGAAAGCTCGTGAAGCTCGGAATGCCGGAGGTATGCGTGAGCAAATGAAAGATCGTCACGTCGTCCCACGCCGGCGGTGCATCAGAGAGGTGCACCTTGATCGCGTCGTCGAGCGTCAGCTTTCCCTGCTCCTCGAGCAGCAGGATCGCCGCGGCCGTGAACTGCTTCGTGATGGAGCCCAACCGAAACTTCGTCGTCGGCGAGTTCGGGATGTCCCACTCGAGGTTCGCCGAGCCGTAGCCCTTGCTGAGGATCGGCTCGTCACGCGCGACAAGGACGGTGCCCATGAACCGACCGCTGTCGACGTAGTACTCCACGACTTCATCCATGCGCTCGGCTTCAGCGCTCGTGCGCTGCTGCGCGCCCGCGGAGGCCGGCAACGAGAGCACCGCAACCCCCAAGAGGTAGAGCGTCGGTCGGAGAGACGGCGGCAACCCGTCACGCGTTGTTCGGAAATGATTCACGTTCGATTCTCCAGCTTGATGGACGTCGCTCTATCGCACGCAATCTCCGCTGCTTCTCGGTGCTCCATGCCTCGCATGCAAAGCCTAGCGCAAGGGCGCGGGCCCGGGAACGCTGCAGCACATCGATCGTGCTTAATGCCATGGGCAATCAGGCATCCGCATGCCAGAAATGCGACTTGAGCGAGGCCAACCCGCGTGTAATAGTCCCGACAAGACGGGTCTGAGATTCCGCTATGCACCCGAAGCCCGAACCACTAACGCCGTCGGAGTATCTCGCTCAGGAGCTGGCACGAACGGTCAAATGCGAGTTCGTGAGCGGCGAAGTTCATGCTATGGCAGGCGCCAGCCGGCAGCATAACTTGATCGTGTCGACTCTCATTTATCACGCTCGGGCCGCCGCTCCGCAGGCATGCAGCGTGTTCGGCCCGGACATGAAGGTGTACGTCCCGGCGCATAACAGCTTCTACTACCCAGATCTCAGCGTCTCTTGCGACGCAGAGGATCGGCACGAGCTGTATATCGAGCGCCCCTGCTTCATCATCGAGGTTGCGTCGCCATCGACTATCGGCATCGATCGACGTGAGAAGCGCGTGAGCTATACGAGCATCGCGTCGCTGATGGAATATGCGGTCGTGCATCAGAACCGCTTTCGCGTCGAGCTATACCGTCGCCGGAGCTCGCGGTGGCAAGGCTTCGTGCTCAGTCAGCCGAACGACCTCGTCGAATCGTCTTGCTTGCAGATGGCCCTGTCGCTCGAGCAGATCTACGAAGGGGTGACGCTACCCTCTCGGGTCGGAGAGCCCGATGAGCCGGTCTATGCCGAGCTCGGGCTGTGAGACTTACCGCGTGAAGGTCCGAGGACTTCGGCGGTAGCGGCCGCGACGGGGGCCGCGGCGGGGGAAAGTTTCAGTTCGCGCGGCCGCCGAGCGGCGGCCGCGCGTGTCGCTGCTTCGCAGTAAGCGGATCAGCGTCGCGGCAGCAGCGCGCCGAAGCTCCAGTCGAATCCGACGTTCAGCACTCGAGTCGGCTTGCCGGGGAGGTTGTAGTGCTGCAGCTCGCCGCTGATGCCCCACATCGGGGAAAGACGATACGCGGCGCCGAAGCCGACCAGCCAATCGAGATCGTCCCGCCGATAGCGGTCTACCGCGCCTTCGCTCCTGATCGTCGTATAGCTCGACTTCCAATCGAACAGCCCGGCCCGGCCGCGCAACGCGAGTCGCTCGCCGATCGGATGACGATAAACGCCGGAGAGCACCGTGCCCGCGCCCGACGTCGGATGCACCACGGCAAGCTCGCTCGCAAGTTGCCGAGCATCGAACACGACGTCCACTGCGCCGAGATCGACGTCGCCCGCTTCGACCGCCCAACGCTCGCTCAAACGATAGCCCACGGCGAGGTGACGGCTCGTGCGGCGAGTATCGATCGAGACGACACGCGCTTCCGTGCCGACGGCCGCGAACTCAGCCTCGAGCTCGGCGGCGCGCACGCGCGAGTCCGCGACGCCTCTGCCGGCGGCGACGTAGAAGCTACGCCACCAGGCTTGCGCGGCTGCAAGCTCCGCGTTGGATGCTCGCCGAGCGTCGGCTGCGCCGTCGTCGGCCTCGCTTTGCGGAGAAGCGGAGACGAGCACGGCGCCGAGCAGCAAGCCTGCGACGCGAACGTCGAGCCGAGCGCGAGCGACTGATGACCGCTGCACGACCGCCCCGGCGCCTGCGCCCTGCGACCCGCCGCGGAACGGACGGCGCACCGCCCGCCTCCGCAGCGCCGCCAGGCTGAGCAGCGCAAGCAATGCCGGCCAGCCGAACGCACCGCCGCCGCCCGCACCGCTGTCACCGCCACCGCCGCGAGTTTCGTTGCGCTCCCAGCCGACCATGCCGACACCGCCGGGGTCTTTGATCGAGCCGTTGGCCTCACCGTCGACATCGTTGGGACCGCCGTCTTCGATCGTGAGCCGCACGCAACGGTCGCCCGGCGTGAGACCCGGTGTGTAAGCCTCGCTCCCGGGCGGAGGACACACGCCCTGTTGACCCGGCGCGGAGGCCAGCGCGTTACGCGCATCCTCGACGAACGTGAACCAGATCCCATCGAGCTTGCGATACACGGGCTCTGCCGGAATCGGCTCGCGCTGCGGAATCACGATCGAAGCGGAGGCGCCCGGTGTCGGTATGCCGCGCATGATGAAGTCGAAGTAGCCGCCGGCGTTCGCGACCACGTCGACCGGCGATGCCGCTGCGATCAGTTCCTCGGCGGAAAGGCTCGCACCGCCGCCGTTACGGGCCGCCGCCAGGGCACCGAGCGTCAACCGCAGCCCGGGCTCCGCCTCGATCAAGTAGCGGCCGCCATCGCCTGCGTGCTCGCTCAGCACATTCGACGGGCTATTTGCGTCGAGGTAATCCGGGATGCCGTTACCGTTGGCATCGCCCCAGCCTTCCTGCGCGTCCGGGATGCCGTCGCCGTCGCTGTCCGCGGTGTCCGACAACTCCGGCGCCGTCGCGATGATCCGGATGAGCTCGCCCGCGGCCGTGCGCTTCGGCGGCATGCCGTTATCGCGCACGACGACCTCGATCTCGTAGACACCGGGCGCGAGCGACGAAGGATCGAGCGTCACGTTGGCCGCATTGACACTGCCCACAGCCGCGCCAGCCGGCAACCACCACTCGAACGTATGACGGTCCTGAGGGTTCGGATCGTCCACCTCGGCAACGATCAGCACGGGTCCCTCGTTGGCCGCAATGACTCGGCTCGGCCGCGAGCCCTGGGCGATGGACAACCGCACCGCAGGCGCGACATTCTCCTCGACGATGGTCAGGACATGCGTGCGCTTGGCGCCGAAGTTTCCGTCCCCGACCAGTGACACCTCGATCGTCTCTGCACCTTCAGCGACGGCATCCGCAGAGATCTGCACCGTCACCGCTTTCTCCACCTCGTCCTCGGCGAATGTCACGGTCCCGGCGAAGAGGTCATGATCGTCCGGTGTCGCCGTGCCGCCGACGATGTAGTCGACGTTGAGCGGGTAGCTCGGCGATACGCCATTCAAGATGAAGCGCACCTGCGCCGTCGATCCCTCCGCCCGAACCTGATCCGGACCGAGCGAGATCTGCGGCCGAACATCGACGATCTGGTCAACGGACGCTTCGTTGCCGGCCGCATCCGCGGCGCGCCAGGCGAGCGTATGTCGACCCGGCGCCAGATAAGGCGTCGCGCCAACCAGCGTCACGCGGACCTCCCCGTCGCCGACGTCGTAGGCGCTCGGCGCGGGCAGCGCCGGAAGTGACGTCAGCAGCCCGGTGGCGTCGATGACCACTGCCTGCGGAAGCGAAATGACCGGCGGATAGTCGTCCGCATGCGGGTTCGTGCCGGCCGCGAACTCGGCCGCGTTGCTGACCCCGTCGCCATCGGCATCGGCTTCCGCGTCGGCCGGATCGAACGGATCGAAGCCGTGCTCCAATTCATAACCGTCCGGCATGCCGTCGCCATCGCTGTCGATGGTGTAAGGATCGACCGTGCCGGCGCCCGTGACGTCGATCCGATGCGAGGCCGTCCCCGGCGCGAGCACCGGAATGTTGAACGAGTCGCTCATCGAGCCCTCGGCGGACGGCGCCATCTCAACCATAAAAGTGCAGCTCTCGCCCGTCGCTACGGTGGCGTTCGAGCACTCATCTGTGCCATCGACCAGCGAGAACGGCGCCGCGAGCGCATCGGAATTGCCGATGCTGCCGAGCACCAATGCCGCGCCGCTATTGGTCACCGTGACCGTTCGCGTCGCCGACGAGCCGAGCCCGACCATGCCGAAGTCTATGGACTGCGGCGAGATCTCGTAGTTGATCTGGATGACCGAGAGTCGCGCGCTCGACACGTTGACGGCCCCGCCGTCGCCCTGGACGACGGCCGAAACGGCCGTAGCGCTCGTCGCGCCCGGCAATGCTCCAGACGGCACGGTCACCGTAACGGGAACGGACACACGCTCGAGCGGCGCCACGACCACCGTGCTGCCGTCCGGCAGGGTGACTGGCCAACCCTCGTCGTTCCCGGCGGTAAGATCGATCGTGAGCGCCTCGGTCGCGTCCAGATTGTGGAGCTTGAACGTTTGCACGATCGACTGATCGGCCTGGGTGTTCAGATCCGCAGGCGCAATCACTTGAACCGGTGAAGGATGCGTCCACGTTTCGAACGCTTCGATGAGCCACGTCTCGCCGGTGCGAAGGGCGGATCGATTCCACTGCAGATGGTAGCCGGCATCGAGGTATTCGGAGTCCGCCGTGTCGGCGAGCTGCCCCGTGCTTCGCGCTTGCTGGTTGCCGGCCGAATATCTGCCGCCGAAGTAATGATCCGCCGGTGTCGCCGGGTTCGCGTAGAAGCCCATGATTCCGGACCTGGTGAAGTTCTCGTTATTGACGTACACCATGCGCAGATCTGGGTCCCACCACGAGCGGGCGGCGTCGCTGCCGCCGAAGTATGCGTCGCCGCCGTGGAAGAAACGCAGGTCGCTGTAGCTCTCTCCGCCGTGGTTCGAAATTTCCCAGCGCTTCTTTACGTACAGCTCGCCCTGGGTATAGCTGATCGTCTGCCGCACCTGCACGCCGTCGCCGGCCGCGAACACCGTTTCGATGGTCCACGGGTCGATCTGGGCATGGCTGATCGGCGTGAATTGCGAACCGCCATGGTAGCCCGACGTGAACTTCGTCGCGCTCACAACGTCGAGCCAGAGCACGCTGCCCCACGCGTCTTCGCTGTAATATTGTCGCGTCAAACCGTTTGGCTGGCACACCCAGGCGGCCACGCCGCCCTGGTCGCCTACCGCGAACTTGATTGGATCGCCGTCGATCAGGTACCAGTTCTCATCGCTCGAAAGTGAATCACCGAATGTCGTGCCGAATGTGGCGGTGATTCCGTTCGTAGCGCAACCAAGCTCCGCCGCCTCTACGGCATGCAGCGCGAACGGTGACGATATGACGACGCAGGCCAGGGCAGTCCGCCTCGAGGCGGTAGGGGATCGTAATCGGCTCATCCGAAGTTCCTGAGGTAGGGGGTGCGTTCGCAAGTCGGCGGCCGATGCTCGGACGTCTGTGGCATCCCTCGACGTGTGCGCGCCTCGATTCGAGCGCGCACCCGGCAGGGCGGGTGACATAAGCATCTGGCTCAGCCGGGGCGGCAGAATACGGAGTGCATGGCCAAGAAGGTGCGACGCGCGTCACACCTTCTTATTCTGCGGCGCTATCTATTTAGCACGCGGATATATAGATCGGCGCCCCGGTCGCCGCGGGGTGCCGCGATGGTGCCGATCCAATTCGGCAGCCGGAAGGAAAAGCTGCGAAGAGCATCGGCGCCCCGCACCGGGGCGCCGAGAATCGGTAGTCCGTCAGAACCTGAAGTTGAACGTCACCCCGGCTTCGCGCGGGCGGCTGACCGTGCCGAAGTTGTAGCCCCAAATTCCGTGGAAGAAGCCCGAGTTCAACATGTATTCGTTCGTCAGGTTCGTGCCGAACACGGCCACGGACCAGTCCGCCGAGGCCGGCTGGTACGTGACACGCGCGTTCAACGTGCCCCAGTCGCCGCTCTCGTCATAGCCCGGCGGGACCGGCCCGCCATACTTCGGCCCATACCAATCCATCCTCAGGAACGGCAGCGAGCGCCAGAACTGATCGGAGTACATGTAGTCGATACGGCTCGTGATCGACCCGCCGTTCGATAGATTGGCCAAGTGCTGTAATCCGATGTTGTAAGTCAGCTCCGGCGCCTGCGCAAACTCCGTGCTCTCGTCGAGCGCAAACGTGCCGCGCGCGATGTCGACGTATTCCGTGTCGAGCAGACCGACATTGAGGTTCAGCGTGAGAAAATCGGTCGGCAGCACGGTGAGCTCGAGCTCGAGACCGCTGGCGTTGGCCTTGCCGACGTTCGTCGTTGCGAGCTGCGGCAGCTCGTTGCCGTTCGCGTCGCGGACGACGCCGACGTTCTGAATGTTCAGCCAGTCCGAATCGAAGTACGTCGCGTTCAAGCGCAGCCGGCCATTCGCGAGATCGGAGCGGACGCCGATCTCGGTGTTCTCGATGATTTGCGGGGTGTAAGGTAGCCGCAACTGCGTGCTGCCGGACGTCACCGTCGAGATGCCGCCCGAGTCGAACCCCTCCGAGTAGCTGACGTACGCCATGATGTTGCTCGTGAACTGCTTCTGCAGCGCGAACTTGGTCGTGACCTCGTCGAACTCGACCTCCAGCGGCGCACCCGGGATACCGGCGAACGGATCGCCGCCCGTGTGCAGCATATTGGTCGTCGCCGGCCGCGGCGCGGTGACGCCGGGAATCGCGCGCATCGGGCCGGACTCGTTCGTCTGATCGTGGTAGCGCACGCCGATCGTCAAACTCAAGCTGTTCGTCAGCGCGATATCCGTTTCGGCGAACACCGCGTAGCCATGCTGGTCGTTGAAGTTATGCTGGTCGTACTGATAGGACGTAAAGGAGTCGTAGACATTGCGCTGACACGTCGCGAGCTCACGCGGATAGCGCGGATCACTCTCGTCGATCACCACGCCGCCAGGAAGCGTCACCGACCCCGTCGACGTCAACGGGTTGGTCGCGTCGTTCAACAGGTTGACGCAGCGCTGGGAGGCGTAGACATCCGCGAACTGCAACTGCG
>CAZFJU010000060.1:0-1348 GCA_964518995.1 uncultured Gammaproteobacteria bacterium | reverse complement strand
TTCAACAGGTTGACGCAGCGCTGGGAGGCGTAGACATCCGCGAACTGCAACTGCGGCCCCGCGTTGCCGGGCAGCGTGCGGAACTCGTCGATAAAGAATCTCACGTTACGTGACACCGACTCCTGATCCCAGTAGTAGAGGCCGGCGAGCCAGTTCACCCGGCCGCGGGCGCCCGAGATCTGGATCTCCTCGCTGAAGACCTCGAGTCTGCTGCGATTCAGATCCTCGACCACCGTGTACGGGCTGTTGTCCCAGTCGACGAAGCTGTCAGCGTCCTGATCCGTCGCGGCGGTCAAGAACTGCACGTTGATTGAATCGGTGACGTTCCAGTTGACGTCGAAAGCGATCTGCTCGTGCTCGACGGTCGTCGGCAGCACGGTGTTGGAACGGTTCTCCCACTTGCCGACCTTGCCGCCAGGGTAGCCCGCCTGCATGTAAGGGGCCTCGTACGGATCGAGCCCGGCAACCTCGTGCGCGGCGCCGCGCGCGATCGCGCCTTCGATCGCAAGACCGTAGTACCGTGCGGGCTGCACGCCCCCGCTCTGGAACGCGGTCTTCGACGTGTCGAAGATCGCGTCTTGGACACGCGGCTCGGTCATCTCGAGGTCATCGGTCGCGTAGTTGAAGCGCATGCTGAGGCGGTCGCTCGGCTGCCAGAGCACGTCGCCGCGAAACACCGTCTGATCGCTTTCGCCGAACCGGCGATTGACCTCGAGGCCTTGGATGTAGCCGTCTCGATAAAGACTCGAGCCCGTCCACTTCGTATACAGTGTGTCGGTGATGGGCACGTCGACCGACATCTTGATGTCGCGCCGATCATACGAGCCGACCGTCGCGCTGACGTTGGCCGCGAATTCGTCCCCCGGCGGCCGCGTCCAGATGCGGATCGCACCGCCGACGGAATCGCGGCCGTAAGTCGTGCCCTGCGGGCCGCGGAGCACCTCGATCCGGTCCACATCGACGAAATCCTGTGTCAGGAACCCGGCCGTGCCGACCTGCCAGACCCCGTCGACATAAACGCCGACCCCCGGCAGCCCCCGAATCCTGAACTGCGGCTGGCTCGTCCCGCCGCCGCCGCCCTGAATGTTGATGTTCGGAATGTAGTTGCCGACGTCCTCCAAGCTATCGAGCCCCTGCGTTTCCAGCGTATCGCCCGTCAGCGCGACAATCGATACTGGAACTTCCTGTAGATCCTGCGCGCGGCGTGTGGCCGTGACGACGATCTCTTCGAGCGCGCCGGCTGGCCGAGCGCCCTCCTGCGCGGCCGCGTGCGACGCGAAACCCACCGAGCTCGCGAACACCGCCCCCACAGCAATCCGCAATGAGCTGTTGCTCATGGCTCCCCCCT
>CAZFJU010000059.1:18946-20789 GCA_964518995.1 uncultured Gammaproteobacteria bacterium | reverse complement strand
TGCGGATGCTCGCCTTCCGCCCGATCGACGCTGCCGCGGCGCCGCCGCAGTCCCAAGCCGCTCGGACTCGAGCGCCGCAACAGGCGGCTTCGGCTCGGCGACCGCCGGCTGCTCCGGCGCAGAGCACGCAGGCGGGCCAGACCGCGGGCTCTTCATCAAGCATGCCGTCACCGGCCCCCGCGCCGGATGCCGCAAGCCGCAGTGAGGCGCCGCCGCGGCGCAGCAGCGCGTCCGCGATCAAGGCCCGGCTCGCCGAAGGTGCCGAGCGGCGCGGAGCGAAAACACCGGTTCCGCCGCTCGAGGTGTACGACGACGTATCGCTGCGGGCGCCCGATGAGCTCGACGCCGCGGCGGACGGCCCGCCCCTTGCATATGACACGCCTGGCCCGGCGGCCGGATTCGCGCCGGACTGGGATGGCCGCTGGGCGACATTGATCCAGGCAGCGGATGTGCGCGGCGCGGCGCGTCAGCTCGCGGACCACTGCGAGCTCGAGGCGGCGACCGATCGGCGGCTCGAGATCGTGCTGGTGCCCGAGAAGGAAACACTGGCCACGCCGCAGGTGCGCGCGCGGCTCGAAAGTGCGATCAGTCAGCACTTGGGCCGGCCGCTCACCTTGGCGGTCAGAACCGGCAAACCGCCGCGGCCGACGCCCGCCGAAGTGCGCCTGGCGAACGAGAACCAGCGCATGCGTGAGGCGCGCGAGGCGATGGAGCAGGACTCGAACGTGAAGGCCGCCCAGGAGGCGTTTGGTGCGGTGCTCGAGGCCGATACGATCCTGCCGAGAAACGACGCCAATTGATGAATCCCGGCGGGCCGGCCGAGCACCGGCTTACACACGAACTTCAAACCATATGAGGACCACATGAAAGGCTTGGGCCAATTGATGCGACAGGCGCAGGAAATGCAAGCCACCATGCAGAAGGCGCAGGAAGAACTTGCCTCGATGGAAGTCGAAGGCCAGTCTGGCGGCGGCATGGTGAAAGTGCACATGACCTGCAAGTACGTAGTGCGGCGCGTTGAAATCGAGCCCCATCTCGTCGGGGACGACAAAGACATGCTGGAGGACCTCGTTGCGGCGGCCGTGAACGATGCGAACCGAAAGGTCGAAACGACCGTCCAGGAAAAGCTCTCCTCGTTGACCGGCGGCTTGCAGCTTCCGGAGGGCCTCAAGCTGCCGTTCTGACGGCCTTTGTCGTCACGATGTCGAACGTCCACTCCAACGTCTATTCGCCGCTCCTCGCGGAGCTGATACAGGCATTGCAATGCCTGCCCGGCGTCGGCCAAAAGTCGGCGCAACGGATGGCGTTTCATCTGCTCGACCGCGAGCGGGAGGCGGCGCGCCGACTCTCGCGAGCGCTCGCGACGGCAGCGGAGTCGATACGTCATTGCGAACGCTGTCGGATGCTGACGGAGGAGAAGCTCTGCCGCTTCTGCGTCAGTCCACAGCGCGACGCAACAAAGATCTGCGTGCTCGAGACGCCCGCGGATCTTCTCGCGATCGAGGGTTCGCATGCGTATCGCGGCCGATACTTCGTCCTGATGGGGCACTTGTCGCCGATCGACGGGATCGGTCCGACGGAGCTCGGGCTCGAGCTGCTCGAAGAGCGCCTGGCCGAGGGCGAGATCGATGAGATGATCGTCGCAACCAGCGTGACCGTCGAGGGCGACGCGACGGCGCACTTGGTTGCAGCGCTCGCCGACAAGCACGGTGTCGCGGCGACACGGATTGCGTACGGCGTGCCGGTAGGCGGGGAGCTCGAGTTCATCGACAGCGGGACGCTGTCCCGTGCGCTGACGGGCCGCCGCCGGATCGCCGCCGACGAGCCGTGAGGCCGCTGGTTT
>CAZFJU010000059.1:10238-18846 GCA_964518995.1 uncultured Gammaproteobacteria bacterium | reverse complement strand
CGCGCTTGCAGCTCGAGCACGATCTCGTGCAGGCGCATGTAACTCTCGTAGCGGCGCGCGCAAATGTGCCCGGCGGCGAGCGAGGCCTTGATCGCACAATCCGGCTCGGCGAGGTGTCGACAGTTGTCGAAACGGCACGCGCCCAAGTGCGTGCGGAACTCCCGAAAGCCATGCTGCAGGCGTGCGACATCCTCGATATAGGGCGCATACGCCCGCACGCCGGGCGAGTCGACCAGCTCGCCGTTGCGGCGATCGAGCCGATGCAGCACGGTGCTGCTCGTGGTGTGCCTGCCTTGTCCGCCCTTGCCGGTCAGCTCGCCGGTGTCTTGCACGGCATTGCCGAGCAGAGCGTTCAACAGTGAGGATTTGCCGACCCCCGACTGGCCGACGAGCGCACTGCGGTGCCCCTGCAGGGCAGTGGCGAGCTCTTCGATTCCGCGCGCCTCCTTCGCGCTCGTCACTGCAACGCCATACCCCGCGCGGCGATAACAGTCGAGGTGAGGCCACTCGACCGACTCGAGATCGGCTTTGTTGAGCACGAGGAGCGCCTCGAGATCGGCAAGCTCTGCGGCGACCAGATAATGGTCGACGACGAACCAATCGGGCGGCGGCGCAGGGGCGACGACGACGGCGAGCTGCGAAAGGTTCGTCGCAACCAGCTCGCTACGGCCGCGGCTGTCCACTCGTGTCAGCGTAGTGCGCCGCTCCAGGATGCGCGTGACGGTGCCGGTGCCGTCCAGCTCGCGCCGCCATTCGACATCGTCCGCGACGACGGGCTGGAGGCGCCGCTGCGCGCTCTTGCAGAGATATCGCCGGCCGTCTGCGGCCTCAACGGACACGTGACGTCGATGGCGTGCGACGACGACCCCGCGCGATGTCATCGTCCGCGCGCGCTTCGCCGCACACTGCGCGCGCGCCCCGCGATATCGCCGCGTAGGGCGGCAGGCGCTGGTACAATGCGTGTATCCGAGGAGTACGAATTGAACCGCAGAAGCAATCTCATCTGGATCGATCTAGAGATGACCGGGCTGAATCCCGATTCCGATCGCATCATCGAGATTGCCACCGTCGTTACGGACAAGGACCTCATTGTGCTCGATGAGGGGCCGGTGTGTGCGATTCATCAGCCGGATGCCGTGCTTGACGCGATGGACGAATGGAACACGCGCCAACACAACCAATCCGGGCTGGTCGAGCGTGTCCGCAACAGCAGTGTGACCGAGCACGAGGCCGAGCAGCAGACTCTTTCATTCCTTCGCCGTTACGTCGAGCACGGTTCATCTCCGATGTGTGGCAATAGCATATGCCAAGATCGGCGTTTTCTGGTACGGAACATGTCTGAGCTCGCGGCATTTTTTCATTACCGCAACCTGGACGTCTCGAGCTTCAAGATCGTGACTCAACTCTGGGCGCCGGAGGTTGCGGCACACTTCGAGAAGCAGTCGACCCACCTTGCACTCGCCGACATCCACGACTCGATCCGCGAGCTGCGCTTCTATCGCGAGCACATCATGAAGATCGGCTCGCGCTGAGCGCGTACGGTCACTGCCGCTTGCGCGGCCGCGCGCCTTGTTTGCGTCGCCGCCAGGCGACATAATCCGCCGATCGGCCGATGCCGGTCCAAGCGTTTCCTACAGTTCGACGCGAATCCGAGCGAATTACATGTTGCGAACGGCCGCACTCGTCTGCCTGTTGCTCGGGCCAATCGCCGCGTTCGGCCAAACGCGTTACGTCTCGGACGACATTCCAGTGACGCTTCGAACGGGAGCGAGCGTCGAGCATCGGGTTCTGCGTAGCATGCCCGCGGGTCTGCGGGTCGAGGTGATCGCCGTCGATGCAGAGAACGGCTATACGCAAGTGCGGGTAGCCGGCGACGGCACGGAAGGGTGGGTGCTGACGCGCTATCTGCAGTCCGAGCCGATCGCGCGGGAGCGGCTGGCAGGCGTCGAGCGAGATCTGGCCGCCGCACGGCAGCGTGCTGCGGAGCTCGAGAACCGGGTCGCGGTGCTCACCGAGGAGCTTGCGCACATGCGCTCGGAGGTCGAGTCGACGCCCTCCACGACGGATGTCGATATGTCGAACGAGCTCGCGGATGTTCGCAGCGTTTCAGCCGATGCGCGCGGCCTACGGGAGCAGAACGAGCAATTGCGACGACGCATGGCCGAGGCGGAGGAGCGGATCAACCGACTGGCGATGGAGAACACGGCGCTTGCGAGCGACTCTCGGCAGAGCTGGTTTCTTGCCGGTGCGGGCGTGTTGATCGCCGGCATTTTGCTTGGCCTGGTAGCGTCGAATTTCAAGCGGCAACGCCGATCGAACTGGTAGCCGCGCTCGGCGCGTTTCCTCGCTCCCTCAATCGACTTCGGCGAGGCTTGTCAAGCCTTTGTTCCGCTTTGGCGCTTATGGCATGCTCGCCCGCAAAGGACGCAATCTAATGCAGGCACTAGTCGACAGCTTGATCGTTCCGCAGTGCGTATATCGGCCCGGCAGCTTTACCGGTCTGATGACGCTCTACGAGAGTAATTACATCAAGCTCGTGAACCTCATCGAGCCTCTCGCGACGCAGCGGCCGAAGCGGCTGGTCTCTGCCGTCTCGATGTGCGCCAACGATTGCGATCTGCATGTCAAGCTCGTCTCGTCCGAGCCGTATACCACTACGATCAAGCTCACCTATTGGTTCGATGGGGAGAGCGGTGAGCCGGTGGCCGACCCCGATCTAATGATTCGCGTCTATCACGACGCGCGGCTCGTCGAGGCCGTGGGCGCCGCCGGGGCGCACTATCATCACAAGCTCAAGGAGCTCGCCCAGCAGGAAGCGGCGACGATGCACTATCTGGAGCTCGATCGCCGCTGGCGGCACAACGTCATGCTGAACAAATGGCTCGAATACCTGATCGATATGGGCCACAAGTTCCGCTAACACGCTGGAACCCCGCCTGAATCACGCTTTTGCCCTCCGTTGCTCGGTATAGTCGGCGGTCGTCCGGCATGGAAAACCGAAAGCCCGCAAACGGATGTGCATCCTATGATCTTCGGATTTGCCGACGCACGGCGGACGAAGAGCAACGAGCAGCTCGTCAAGCTCTATTGGAACCGCGCGGCGGTCAAACGCGAGCTGCGCGATCTTCGTCGTGAGCGTTACGAGCTGCTCGACAAGCTGAAAGAGCACGAGGCCTCGATCGCGCGCGCGCGCGAGCAGCTCGAAGGGCTCGAGAGGCTGCTCACGAGCCCCCTCGCCGCGGCGAACGCCATGGTGTACTTTCAGCTCCGTCACCTATGGAACACCGCGACGCAGCGTCTGGAGCAGTTCGCGAGCGATTTGGAAGCTCAGCGCGAGAAGCGCGAGCGTAAGCAGCTGCGCGATCAGGCGCTCGCCAAGCGCGGCCGGCGGCTGCGGGCGATCGCCGACAAGCTCGCCGAGCTCGAGCAGAAGCACGCGGGCTTAAGCAGCGAAAAGCATCGCCTCGAGCAGCGGCTGAAGCGAGGCGGCCTGTTCGTGAAGCTCTTCCATGCACCAAAGCTCAAACGGCGTCTGCGCGGACTCGACAACGGCCGGGGCGTCCTCGCTGCGCGCATCGAGGAACTGAGCGACCTGGTTCTCAAGATCGAAGGGGAGCCGCTGCCCGAGCTCGAGGGGCTAAGCCTCGACAGCCGCCGGCTGATCAACACGGCGGTGATTGCGCTCGCTCAACATCTCGTTATGCACTTTGCCGAGCACGATTTGGCCGTGCTGGCGAAAGTGTCAACAGAGCGCGCCGTCGGCGACATGAAGTTTGGCGACCGTCGAGATTGCGACCGGATCGCCGAGCGAATACGGGAGAGGCTAACCGAGCTCAAGGAGCAGAACTTCGCTGAGGCCGTACGGCGCCGGGCGGAGGCGCTGATGCTCGACATTCGCTATCGTAGCGAGACGGACGCCGTGCCCGTGCCGGAATGCGTGGAAACGATTACAGTCGTCTTGGCCGAAGAGCCGGCGCGCCGTGCCAGCGACGCGCCGCTCCGAATCAACGTGCTCAGCGAGGACTACTGGGACCTGCTCAGCGCGTTGCGCTAGACGCCTCCGGCGCCGTCTCTGCCGCGTTCGCCGTGCCGCTCACCCGGTCGCGCGTCACGAGCTCACGGCGCGCGCCTTCACGCATCATCGCCATCTCGAGTGCGATGCGCGCGGCCTGATCCAGCAGAATCGACCCTGGAACATCGACGCTCGTGTCGAGATCCTCAAGGCTCGCGATCGGCTCGATGCCGAGCGCGGCGCGCCGCGCGTTTTCGCGCGCGAGCTGCTCTTGTTCCATCTGGTCGAGCTCCGCTTGGCGAGCCTGCAGGTTCAACGACACGGTCTCCTGCGCCCGAATGCGCTCGATCGCGTGGATCTCGTTGAGCAGGAACTCATACTGCGGATCATTCGCGGCCTCCTGCAGCTGGTACTGCTGGAGCGCGTCAATCGCCGCGTCGAGGCCGTCCACCGACGAGAAGCGGGTGGACTGGATGCGGTCCCACGGCAGTGCCGTATCGCGGCTGCTTTCGCCGACCGTGCTCGGGTCCACACGCGACGGCAGAGTGATATCCGGTATGACCCCGCGATGCTGCGTGCTGTCGCCGGTCACGCGATAGTACTTGCCGATCGTGAGTGTGAGCTGGCCGTTGTCGTTGCCGCGCATCACGCGATCGAGGCTGAACAGGTTCTGCACCGTGCCCTTGCCGAAAGTCTGCTGACCCATGACCACGCCGCGGCCGTAATCCTGAATGGCCGCAGCAAAGATCTCCGACGCGCTCGCGCTGTATCGGTCGACGAGCACGACGAGCGGGCCATCGTATACGACCTGGTTCGGGCTCGGATCATCGAGCACCTGCACACTGCCGCTGGTCTCCTTGAGCTGGACGACCGGCCCATCCTTGATGAAGAGCCCGCTGAGCTCCGTCGCCTCCGTCAAGTGCCCGCCGCCATTCTGACGCAGGTCCATGACGATGCCGGCGATGCCTTCCGCCTCGAGCTCGCCGATCAGCCGCGCAACGTCGCGCGACGTGCTCGTATATTCGGCATCGCCTCGGCTGCGGGCCGCGAAATCCTGATAAAAGCTCGGCACCGTGATGACGCCGACTTTGTACTCGCGGCCGTCGATCTCGATCGTCTCGACATCTTTCTTCGCCGCCTGCTCTTCGAGCTTCACCTTGTCGCGCACGAGCGAAATGACTCGGTGCGGTGAACCGGGCGTCGCACCCGCCGGCAGCACCTGCAGCCGCACGGTAGTGCCGCTTGGACCGCGAATGATCTGCACGACATCGTCGAGCCGCCAACCGATGACGTCGACGAACTCCTCGGTGCCTTGGCCGACGGCGGTGATTCGATCCTCGGGTTTCAGCTGGCCATCGATCTGGGCCGGGCCGCCGGCGATCACGTCCATGACTTTCACGTAGTCGCCATCGGTCTGCAGCGAGGCGCCGATGCCGTCGTACGACAGGCTCATCGCGATCCGATATTCCTCGCTCTGCCGCGGCGACAGATAGCTCGAGTGCGGGTCCATCGTGTGCGCGACGGCGTTCATGTACGTCTCGAAGACGTCGTCCGCGGTCAGCTGGGTGATGCGTTTGTAGAGATTCTCGTAGCGCTCCGTGAGCAGCTCGACGGTCTCTTCCCAGGTTTTGTCCGTGAGCATCAGCGACAACGCATCGGATTTCACCTTTTTGCGCCAGACCTCGCGCATGGCTTCCTCGGCAACCGGCCACGGAAGCTTGGTGCGATCGAAGCGAAATTCTTCGTCTAGCGTGAAATCCGGTTGCGTCTCGAGCAGCTGCAGCGCGTAGCTGACCCTTTCATGGGTGCGCTGCATGAATACGTTGAATATCTCGAAAACCGGCTCGACCTCGCCGGATTTTACGCGGTCATCCATCTCGTACCGGTAGCGGCCGAAGTTCGCGATATCGCTCGCGAGGAAGTACATGCGGCTGCCGTCCAGCGAATCGAGATAGCGATCGAGAATGGCCGAAGAGTAGGAATTGTCGATCGTCGGCCGAGAAAAGTGAAATTCCTCGATAAGCCGGGTAACGTTGCGCGCAATCTCGGGATGCTTGCTGCCGATCGTGAGCGGCGGCGGGATATCTTCGAGAGTGGCCGAGGCGGTGAGGCTCGTACACAGCAGTGCGGCGCCGATCATGACCGGGCGGAGAATCTCCCTCACATTACCTCCTCGACTTACGGTTGCTGACATATTGACCGTCCGTTAAGTTTCCGGCCGATAGCCTGGCGAATCAAGCCTGAGCTCCGCCGGGCTCCAGGATGGAACGGACCGGAATCAGGAAGAGTATGAGACCATCGATCGTTATGCTCGGGTTCGTGCTGGGAAGCGCCGTATCCGTGCTGTTCTCGCTGATAGGCGTCGCAGTCATCTACCTCGTTCTCGGTCCCAAGTATCCGAGAATCGAGGCGGAAGCGGACTCCCTGCTGGTGAGCCTCGGATACTTCAGCGTTTTGACTCTGTTTGCAGCGCTGAGTTTCTACGGTGCGTTGAAGGAGCGGCCGTGGCGTGCCGCCGCGTTCGTCCCGATGACGGTGATGCTCGTGGTCATCGGGTGGTACTACTGGCCCGAATGAGCGGCTGAGCTCCGCTGACAAACTGAGCATTCTGCTTCCGAGGCGTTCCAAGGTACCTAGACTACCAGAAGCGACTCGAGCGCTGGCGTTCGGCTGCGCATACTGTGAGCCGGTTCACGGTCGCTTGAGGAGCCGGAGCGCGCCTCGACACAGTTGGATGACGATATAGGGGCTCAGGACGAGAAACCACGCCGCGAGTGCCCCGCGACCCAGGTCGTCCCAAAGCGCGCCAATCAGCCCTCCCATGCCGGCGTCGCTTTCGTAGCCGCCGATCACGATCTGGCCGACCCAGTACACGGCCATGGGTAACGCTAGAATTCCGACGGCCAGCAATGTCATCGCGAGGATTAGCTCAAATTTGAGTGTCGATAATGCCATAGCGGTAAAGTTTAAAGTGATTTCATAGGAGACGGCAGTATGCCATGCCGTTCGAAAATCAGCTCATGCTCCGTTCGACCCACTGAAGGCGTCATGTCGAAACGAAATTGCGATGCTCCGATGGTGACGAGGTCGCCGTCGCGCAGTGGCTCACGCGCGACACGCGCCGCGTTGACGTAGACGCCGTGACGGCTGTCCAGATCCTCGATGAGCATACGGTTACCGTCGCGGGTGATTAGCGCGTGCGCCGCATCGACGAAGTCCGGCGTCAGCCGAATACCGCAGTGCGAGGCCGAGCCGATCAGGATCGGCGCCTCCGTGAGCGGATAGGCGCGTGGCGGTGCGGAGGTCAGGCACAGCAACGTTCCGGTCGGCCCCGCGGCCAAGCGCGTGTCGTGCATGTCTTGGGCCTTGATGGCGTCTGCAAGGGCGGCACGCAGTTCCCGCTCGGTGCGGTCGCGACGCACGACAGCTTCGCGGGTCGCCTTCAGGCGCACAGCGAGCGAGGCGATCTCGGCGTCCTTTTCCTCGATGATCGATTCGAGCGCGGCGATCGTGCTGCGGAGAATCTCGACGCCAAGCACATCCTCGCCAAGGCACACGGCATTCGCCCTCTTCGGCGCATTCGGCGGCGCCGGAAAGCGTCCAGTCGGCGAAGGCCGCTCGAGCCCGGCGTCGGCCGCGGTCAGTTGCTGGAGCTGCTCGGTCGGGTCGTCGTCTTCGGCGTGATCTAGATCTTTATTCATCAGTACGCTAGGAATTTTTTATTATCCGCTACATGAGCTGCTAATCGGCTGGGACGGTCCTGTCACGCGCCCAGCGCCGCAGCGCGTCGACCCGTTCGGCCATGAGCACGGATAAAGGTCTCGTCTTGCCCAGCTCCGCGAGCACGTGCACCGACGTGGGCTCCTGCCGCAGCGCGTGGGCGGCATACAGCGACGATACGATGGCTTGCTCGATCTCGGCGCCGGAGAACCCATGGGTCATTGCGGCCAGCCGAGCCAAGTCGAACTGGGAGGGCTCGAGCCCTCGCTTGCGCAGGTGGATGGCGAAGATGTCGCCGCGGTGCGCGAGCGTCGGCAGATCGACGAAAAAGATCTCGTCGAACCGGCCCTTGCGGACGAGCTCCGGCGGCAGCTGCTCGATGTTGTTCGCCGTCGCGACCAGCAGCACGTCCGTGCGCCGCTCCGCCATCCACGTCAGCAGGCTGCCGAGCACGCGCCGCGATGTCCCGCTATCGTCGTGGCCCGACGCAACGCCTTTCTCGATCTCGTCGAACCACAGGACGCACGGGCTCATCGTCTCCGCGGTCTTTAGTGATTCCCGCAGGTTGCGCTCGGTTTCTCCATGATATTTTTGGTACAGCGAGCCGAAATCGAGGCGCAGCAGCGGCGCGTTCAGCGCGGCGGCCGCTGCCTTGGCCGCGAGGCTCTTGCCGCACCCTTGCACCCCGAGCAGGAGAATGCCCTTGGGCGGATCGAGGCCCGGTGGGCGCACGGCGCCGAAGACCGCGCGCCGCTGCTGCAGCCAAACTTTCACGTTGCGGAAGCCGGCGACCTCGTTGAACGGGGCCGTATCGTACTCATAGCTCAGCGCGCCGCCGGTGTTCAGCAGGCGATACTTCGCCGCCATGACCGCCGC
>CAZFJU010000059.1:1184-10138 GCA_964518995.1 uncultured Gammaproteobacteria bacterium | reverse complement strand
GTTGCGGCTCGTAGGCGCCGTCGAGGCGCCGTAGGCCCTCGGTGATCGACCAGCGGTAGAGCGGGCGATCCCGGGGGGTCGCCGCGACCGCGGTCAGCATCTGCAGCGCGCGGTCCTCGTCGGCCGTCTCGATGACGATGACCGGCACACCGGAGTCGAGAATCAGCTTGAGATCGTGTCGGTCGTTCATCTTCGGCGCGCGCGTGCGTGCGCCGAAGCGTAGAGCCCCGGCGCCCGGCGGCTCCTTCGGGTGCGCTCAGCTGACGTCGCGCGCGGGACCGGCGCCGTAGCCGTCCGGCGTGGTGAGGAATTGCCGAATCTGCTCGGTGAGGCCGCGGCAAGCCGCCGCCTGCGGTCGTGCGATGAACGGCAGCGGGATCACGATTGCCGGCATCACTGAGCGGCCCTTGACGTCGGCATGGATGGTGCCTGCCGACGAAAGCTCGCGGATATCCCATACGGTGGCGTCGTAGCGGGCGTCGTCTTCCCACCAGGCGAGGCCCATGCAGCCCGCACCGCCAACGCCGGCTGCGCAGGTGATGCCGCCGCCGCTGGCGACACGGTCCGTCGAGCCGTCGAGCCATATCAGGAAGCGCACTCCGGTGTCCTGAACCTGCTCCATGACTCCCGGCTTCTCGAGGAGGGCGCTCAAATCATCGGTGCTGAGCGGCGCCATCGAGGGCTCGAACCATGGATACATACGGTCTTCGAAGTCCGTGGACGAATGCACCTCGAGGCCGTTGCTGCCGCGCGCGAGCGAATCGCTCAGGCAGCTGATGAACTCCTGCTCGGCCTCTCGGTTCGAGTGATGCTTGCGCGCAAGCAGCACGACCTGCTCGCCGTCGCCGATCACGGCATTGGTTTGCTTGTAGGGCTCCATGCGTGACGTGACGCCGCAGGACGCGAGCAGCGGCACGGCGACGAACGTCAGCACGATGCGCCGCAATGACGAGCCGTGCTCACCCGCCGAGATCGGCGGACAATGCAGCTTCATTTTGTCTCTCCTGGAGCCAATAGCTCACGTCGGGCTGATCCGCGAACCGCGTCGAAATGCTGGCCCCGACCTCGCGCATCGCTACGATCGCGGCGCGGCGCACCGAGTCCTCACGCTGCCGCGTAAGCTCGGCTTTGCCGTAGCCGCTGACAGGCCACGAGATCACGACCGAGCCATCTGGCTCGTACAGGGTCAGCAGATACTGCATCCAGACCTCGACGAACTGATCACGCTCGCCGATCGGCACGTCGAACTCGAATCGCTCTAGGCGCGGTTGCAGCACACCATCGAGCCCCGCAGCGGATTCACCGGCCGGCACGCTGTCGACCCGTTCGGTCTCGGCAAACATTGCATCGAACAGCGGCTCCAGCATGGCGATGTTGGCGTCGCCCAAGTCGATCGTCCACGCGGACCGCTGCGGTAAATCTTCGACGTGAACGTAGTTCGTGAGTTCCTCGTCGAACAGGATGCCGACGCTGACGGGCAACGGTTCGACCAGCGGTGTCGGGAACTCCGAAAGGACTACGACCGAGGAGACGCAGCCCCAAGTCAGCGCGCTCGCCGCTGCGAGCAGCGCGGGCCGCGAAACGGTGCTGAAGGGCATTCGCATAAGGCTCATGTTTCCGGCCCGAACTGGACGGGCCTTCCACTCTTTCATTTAGCACACTATCAGCAAAAGCGGCGAGCAGAAAGAGACGGCGCGCCGCCCGCGTCACGGATGCTCCCGCATGGTGATGCGCGGCGTGAGATTACGCTCGTTCAGGATGCCGCGGATCATTTCGACATGCGGCGCGTTCGGCCGGAGCGCGGCTGCGGCGGCATTGTCGCGGGCCGCCTCCTCGAGCATGTCCAACAGCAGGTACGCATGCGAGCGATTGCTGAAGGCGCGCCAGTTGCCGCTGTGTAGCCGTATCGACTCGTCGCAAAACGGGATCGCCTTATCCGGCTCCTGCTTCGAGACATGCGCTGCGCATAGATTCGCGAGCCCGGCCGCGCGGTCGCGCAAAGTCCGGGCTTGCCGCTGCAGGCCAATCGTCGTGAGCCGGATACCTTCGTCGAAGTCGCCCTCGCGGATCGCGTCCGCCCCTTCGGAGAGATACTCGCTCGCGCCGATGACGACGCCATGCCGCGGGCCCGGCTCGTTGTCACATAACCCTGGGCCGGCCGCGAGCAGTGCCGCGCCGGCGAACGCCGCGTGGAGGGAAAGCTTCATCGTGCTCACCTCGAGTCTTGGCCGGGTCGGCGGTATCGGCGTCGATCAGCGTAGCACCGGCCGGGCCCGGCGAGAAGAAACACGCAAGCTCGCCGGGCAGTCAATCATCCTGGGACTCGTCCGCGGCCGCGTCGTGGCTGCTGCGGCTCGTGATCAGCGCGATATCGATGCGGCGATTCAACGCGCGATTTGCCGCAGTATCGTTCGCGGCGCGCGGCTGCGTATCGGCGTGGCCGCTGACCATGATGCGCTCGGGCTCGCTGCCGGCGGTGAGCAGCTCTGCGCGATCGACGCGGCTGCACGCCGAATGCATCACGCATCGACCCGGAGAGCAGCTTGAACTTCGCCATCTCCGAGAAAGATAGCAACAGCACATCGAAGCGTTGCGACGTCCACCACATTCCTTTTTGAGTATCCGAGCAGCTTATCGGCCGGTTTGCGCGGTTCTTTAAGCATTCATTCAGCGTAAGCGAGCGATCCTTCGAAAACGTGACGCGGCGCACTCGCAGACCGCGCACGGATGATTCTGGGGCGCGTGCCGACGGCGGGGCCCGCGCTCTGCGTGCTAGACTTTCCGCTGCGATAAAGGAGATTCGGGTGATGCGTGTTCATTGGCTCGGCGCCATTTTCCTCGCGGGCTCGGCGAGCGTCGCATTCGCTCAGGCCGTTCCGGTGCAGACGCCCGACGAGGCGCAGCTTTACGAGATCGATGCGGAGGCTTCCGAAGTCTACTGGCTCGTGTACAGGGGGCCGGGTGCGCTGTCACAGCGTTTCGGTCATAACCATGTCGTTTCCGTCGGCGACATTGCCGGGCAGGTGCTGCTGAGCCCCGAGCTCGAGCAGTCGCGGTTCGAGCTGGAAATCCCGGTCGAAGCACTCGTCGTCGACGATCCGGAGCTGCGCGCGCGGGAAGGCGACGAGTTCACGAGCGCGCCGTCCGCTGACGATGTCGTCGGCACGCGCCGCAATATGTTGAGCGATGACGTGCTGGACGCCGCGAATTACCCAGTAGTGCGGGTCACCGGCGTCGGGCCCGCCGTCGAAGCCGGCGAGCAGCGTCTCGAGGTCACTTTCGAGCTGCTCGGCCGTCTGATTCCGTTCATCGTGCCGACATCGATCGAGGTCGATGGCGACCTGCTGCAGGCCGAAGGCACGTTCCGCCTCACGCATGAGGAGCTCGGCATGCGTCCGTTCAGCGTCATGATGGGCGCGCTGACGGTCGGCGAGCCGCTCGATTTCGTCTACCGGGTCGTCGCGCGCCGCGTCGAGTGACCGTGCGGTTCCCCGCGCTCGATGCCGTGCTCGAGCGCGCGGTCGGCGAACGGCGCATACCGGGTGCGGCCGCGCTGGTCACGAACGCGCGCGAAACCATCTTTACGGCGGCCCATGGCCTCGCGTCGACGCGCAAGGAACAGCCGATGCGCGCCGACACCGTGTTTCGGATCGCGTCGATGACGAAGCCGATCACGGCCGTCGCGGTGCTGATGCTTGCAGAGCAAGGCAAGCTGCGGCTCGATGATCCGCTCGCGCGGCACCTGCCGGGCTACCAGCAGCCGCATGTGCTCGTCAGCTTCGACGCATCCACCCGCGACTACGTCGTCCGCCCCGCGGCTCGCGAGATCACGATTCGGGATCTGCTGACGCATACATCCGGCTATGGATACTGGTTCCTCGACCGCGAGGTGCTGCTCGAGGCGCAAGGGCGCATCGACCACTTCGATGCCCCGTTTCTGATGCACGACCCCGGTGCACGCTTCTCGTACGGAATCAGCACCGATGTGCTCGGGCAGGTGATCGAGCCGCTATCGGGCCGGCCGCTCGCGCGCTTCTTCGCGGAGCGGATCATCGAGCCGCTCGGGATGGTGGACACCGGTTTCGAGCCGCCCGCTGATCCGCGCCGGCTTGCCGGCGTTCATAGTCGGCACGAGCACGGGTTCGAGGATGCGCCGAACGAGACGCTCGGCCCTCTGCCGCGCGGCGGCGGCGGGCTGTTCTCGACGGCTCACAACTATGGCGCGTTTCTGCGTCTGCTGCTGACGCGCGGTAAGAACGATCGCGGCGAGCGTCTGCTGGCCGAGTCGTCGGTGCGCGACATGACGCATAACCAAATCGGCGCACTGTCCGCGCAGCGGCAGCGTACCGTGTATTCGGCGCGAACGTACGACTTCGCTTTCTTGGACGGCACGCAGAAGTTCGGCTTCAGCGTGATGGTCGAAGCGCGCCCGCGGCCGGGGCGGCGCCAAGTGGGCAGCTACGGTTGGGCGGGGATCTTCAACACCTACTGGTGGGTCGATCCGGCAGCGGAGATTGGCGCCGTGCTAATGATGCAGATGACGCCGTTTTGCGATCCGCAGTGCCTGGCCACGCTCGACGAATTCGAGGCGGCCCTCTATGCCTCCTAATACATTGACGGCTCCCCGGGTGGCGCGCTCCGCTGCGCCACCCGGCCGCTTCGGCGCAGTGCGCGATCACTCGTCGTCGTCGTTAGCCGCCTCTGCGCCGATTGCAGCGCCCGCGCCGGCTGCTGCCAAGTAACCGCAACCGTATTGCGTGCCTGCGGTCACGAACAGAACCAGTAATAGAATGAGTCGCTTATGCATTGTCCGCTCCTTCGGATGCTTCCGACTGGAGAGACTGCAAGCGCTGTGCCACCGAGGCACTCTCTGGGCCGCATGCGGCCCAAGGGGGCAGGTTTTCACCCGCGCGCCCAGACGATACACTCGTGCAACGCAACGGATGGGGTAGCGGTACGGCTCTACGCCTGAGGCAGCTAAAGAGGGACGATGACCAGCACCAGCGATATCTCCTTGCCGGAGCGAGCGAAGCGCGTCGCGGCAATGGCTCGCGAGCATGCCGGCTACGCGGACGAGCACGGCGCGCTCGCGCCTCCGGTCGTCGAGGCCTTGCATACGGAAGGACTGTTCGGCATGTGGGTGCCGAAGTCGGTTCGCGGCGGCCACGAGCTCGATCCGATCTCATCACTGCAGGTCCTCGAGAATGTCAGCTACGGCGATCCCTCCGCGGGCTGGGTGCTGATGGCGTCCGCGCTCGCGATCGGCACCGGCGCCGCCTATCTCAAGGACGATGCCGTCGAGGAGCTGTTCGCCGGGGACCGGCTGCCGGTGATCGCGGGGCAGGGCACACGGCCGGGCCGCGCGGTGCCGAGTGACGACGGCTATCTGCTGAGCGGGTCATGGAGCTTCGCGTCCGGCATCAAGCATGGAACCCATATTCATACGCTCGCGATCATCGAGACGACTGGCGAGCCGCGGATCTTCGTCCTGCCGGTTGGCGAGGCCAAGCTGATCGACAATTGGGATGTGCTGGGTCTGCGCGGCACGGGCAGCATCGACTACACCATCGACAACGCGTTCGTGAAGGAAGGCTATACCCACTTCGCCACCACGGAGGAGCCGCTGCGCGGCGGCAGTCTCTATACGGTCGGTATTATCGGTTTCGCCGCGATGTGCCACTCGGGCTGGGCGTGCGGAATCGGCCGCAGGGTGCTGGATGAGCTGGTCGACGTCGTGCAGCAGAAGGCCGGGCGAGCGGGCAGCATCGCGGAAAGCACGAGCTTTCAAGAGGACCTTGCCCGCGCCGAGGCCGCGTATCGTTCCGCACGCGCTTTCGTATACGAGACGTGGCACGACGTGCAGCGAACGATTCAAAGCGGAGCCAAGCTGTCTGTGCGGCAGGGCTCGCTGATGCGGCTTGCGCTTGCCAATGCGACGTGGTCAGCGCACCACGCGGCGATGTTCGCATATAAGGCCGCGGGGACGCTGGCGCTGCGCTCGGGAACGCTGCAACGCTTGTTCCGGGATATGCATGCCGGCACGCAGCACGTGACAGCCGCGCCGCCGGTTTACTCCGCGATCGGGCGCGAGCTGGCCGGCCTCGCACCAGGGAAGCGGTGGCAGTTTCTGAGTCTCGTCGATGGCTAATGCCGGGCTGCTTCCTGGCATATCGATTGCAAGACTTGCTCTTTGATGCCAAGCCTGGCTGAAGGAGCGACAATAATGACGCGGTGGAAGTATGCAGGCGGCCTGCTGGCCGTGGCGTTGGCGGCGAGCGGTGCGGCGTCCGGCCAGCAAACTTGTGAGCAGCAACTCCAGCAGCTCGAAGATGAGCTTCAGCGGCGGCTGCTCGACGGGCAGATGCAGCGGCATTTGCAGGAGCTGATCATTGCCGCTCGCAGCGCACCGGATGCGGATTGCCAGGAGGTCGTGGACGAAGCGCGGCAGGAGCTCGACGGCCTCGACGACGCAGCGCAAACGGCAACCCGCCCGGCGGCGGGCGTCGCTACCGACTCCGCATCGGACGTGGACGAAATCATTGGCGCTGCGGTGGTCACGGCGGACGGCGAGGACGTCGGCGAGGTCTCGGGTCTCGCGCGGGCTCGGGCCGACGGCAGTCTTCATGCGCTGATCGACGTCGGCGGCTTCCTGGGGCTTGGCGAGCGGACCGTGGCTCTGCCGCTCGAGCGGTTCGACCATGAGAGTGAGCGCCGGCTGATCACCCGTATGACTCGCGAGGAGCTCGAGCAGCTCCCGGAGTACGCATCCGACGAATATGCCCCGCTCGACGAGGACAGTCGAAGCTTTCGCTGATTGCGCCAAGGAGTAAGGCTGCGCGAGCTCACGCCGCGGCAAAGGCGGTGCTGCAAGCGGATTTGCTATGCTCGGCTGCGGCGCAAAGGATGGAGGGCCGGAGGATGGGTACGAACGCGCTGCACGAGCTGGCGAAGCTCGGCCAGAGCATCTGGATCGACAACCTGTCGCGCGAAATGCTCGACTCGGGCTCGCTCGAGAATCTGATCCGCGAGGGCGTCGCCGGGGTAACGTCCAACCCGACGATTTTCGAGCAGGCAATCTCGGCCGGCGAAGGCTATGACGACCTGCTGCGCGAGGCGCGCCAACGAACGTCAGACCCTAAGGAGCTGTTCATTACGTTGGCCGCGCGCGACATATCCGACGCGTGCGATGCGCTGCGCAAGGTTTACGACGAAGGCGTGCGCCGTGTGCAGAGCGCACGCGCCGGCGGCACGCATGCCGGCCCGGACGAGCGGGCCGTGTCGCACGCGGATGGGTTCGTCTCGATCGAGGTCGATCCGCAGTTCGCCTACGATACGGAGGCGACGACGGCGGAAGCAGTGCGGCTGCATGAGCTGATCGACCGCCCGAATCTGATGGTCAAAATTCCGGCGACGAAGGCCGGGCTGCCGAGCATCGAGAACATGATTGCGGCCGGCAAATCGATCAACGTGACCCTGATCTTCTCGTTACAGCGCTACGCCGAGGTGGCCGAAGCGTATATCCGCGGCTTGCAGCGGCTGGTCGCGGACGGCGGCGATCCAACGCATGTTGCTTCTGTCGCGAGTTTCTTCGTTTCCCGTGTCGATACGGAAGCGGACGCGCGGCTCGAGCAGATCGGCGGGCACGAGGATCTGCGCGGCAAACTTGCGATCGCGAATGCGAAGCTTGCGTATCAGCGCTACAAGGAGCTTTTTTCCGGTGAGCGCTGGGAGTCTCTCGCGGCGAAAGGCGCGACGACGCAGCGATGTCTCTGGGCGTCGACGTCGACGAAGAACCCGGCCTATTCCGATGTGCTGTATGTCGATGAGCTGATCGGGCCCGAGACCGTCAACACGTTGCCGGAGAAAACGATTCGCGCGTTCCAGGACCATGGGCGCGTGCGCCAGACGCTCGAAGACGGCATAGACGATGCGAAAAGGCTGCTCGAACGTCTGGCCGCCGCGGGCGTCGACTACGGTGACGTGACGGACAAGCTCGAGCGCGATGGCGTCAAAGCTTTTGCCGACTCGTTCGCGAAGCTGCTGGACGGGATCAGAACGCGCGTCGCTGCGGCTTAGCGCGCGGCGTGGGGGAGTGAGCCGATGCATAAGATGACGAAACTTGTGAGCACGGCCGCCGCGGCGGCGTTCGCCTTCGCAGCCGCTCCGTCTGCCGTTGCGGACGACGCACCCTCGATCGAATCTACGGCGCCGGTGCTTTGGCAGCAATCGATGAATGTGTTCCGCCGCTTCGCGGCGGACCAGGACGAAATGTTCGAATTCTACGGCGACGTGCTGAACTTCGAGCGTCTGCCAAGCTTTGGCGGCGTGCATCGCTTCCAGGCCGGCAATTCGGAGCTGAAGCTGACCCGGCGCGTCGAGCGCAAATCGTACGAGGCGGGCGGCGTCGAAGGGGCCACCGGGCTGCGGCTGCTCACATTCTTTTTCCCGAGCGAGAGCGCGCTGGCGGCGCGTTTCGAGGAGCACGGCTATCCCGCGCCTCGGTTCCAACCGGTCGCTGGCAGCGATCGCACCGCCGCGCTCGTCATGGATCCGGACAGGCAGGCCGTGGAGCTGGTTGTCGTGCCGAACGCGAGCGCAGAGGTGCTCGAGCAGATCGAAATCGGGCTGACGGTCGCCGATCTCGACGAGAGTCGAGCGTTTTATCGCCAGTTCGTCGGCCTGACCGAGTTGCCCGCTGTCGAGGACGCGCTCCTCGGCACGACGCGCTATCCGTATCGGCACGGCACGACGACGATCAACCTGTTTCACTTTGCCGAAGCCCTGCCCGCGGACACCGGCTCGGGCGGCATACAGTACGTCGTGTCGAACGTCGACCAGGTCGCAGCGCTCGTCTCGGAGCGCGGCATCTCGGTCGATCAGCCGCTAACGGCCGACGCGAACGCCGCGCTTCGCACCATCTGGCTGAACGATCCGGACGGCGTGACCAACTATTT
>CAZFJU010000059.1:0-1084 GCA_964518995.1 uncultured Gammaproteobacteria bacterium | reverse complement strand
GCGCACGACGGCCGCGGCGCGTCGCTTGGGCGTATGCGCAGGCACCCTGTCGGCGGCACTCGCCGCGCTGGTTGCGTGGCCGGGCCATGCCGTGGGGCAGAGCGAGGGTATCGAGAGCGAGTCGGCGGCCGATTGGGAGCACCCGACCACGCCGTGGGGCGACCCCGATTTGCAGGGACGCTGGCCTATTCGGCATATGACCTTGACTCCGCTCGAGCGTCCGGTGGAGCTCGGCACCCGCGCCGTCCTCACGGACGAGGAGTTCGCCGCACGCACGGAGTCGATCGAAGCGCGCAATACGCGCTACGAGCGCGAGACGTCTCAGAACACGATGGGGCAAGGGCATTGGGCCGAGGCGGGGCAGATTCCGCAGCGCCAGGCCTCGCTCATCGTCGATCCGCCGAACGGCCGGCTGCCGGCGCTCACGGAGGCCGGCCTGGCGAAATCCGCGACGATGCGCAGCAGCTGGCAGGATATCCCGTTCGATACGCCCGAGGATTTCGATAGCTGGGATCGTTGCGTCACGCGGGGTATGCCGGCCTCGATGTTTCCAATGCAATACAACAACGGCATCGAGATCCACCAGACGCCGGGTTATGTGCTGATCCGGCTCGAGATGATCCACGAGATCCGCGCCGTGCCGGTGGACGGCCGGCCGCCGCTCGACCCGGACATCAAGCTTTGGATGGGCGAATCGCGCGGCCACTGGGAGGGCAACACGCTGGTCGTCGAGACCACGAACTTTAACGGCCAGACGCCGATGACGAACGTCGTGACGCCGGGCGCGCCGCCGGGTAACGACATCCCGACCAGCGAGTCGATGCGTACCGTCGAGCGCTTCACGCGCACCGGTGACGATACGCTTTTCTACGAGATCACGACGCACGATCCGGAAATGATGGTGCAGCCGTGGACGGTCGCTTACGAGTGGCAGCTCGACCCGGACTATGTGATCTACGAGTACGCGTGCCACGAAGGCAATACGGCGATCCGCAACTACATCGAGACGTCGCGCTACGAGCGGGCCCAGCAAGCGGCTCGTTGACGCGGCCGGCCGCGCCGCGCGCCGCGGATCGACCCTGCG
>CAZFJU010000058.1:0-20798 GCA_964518995.1 uncultured Gammaproteobacteria bacterium | reverse complement strand
GCCGTCGATCAAGGGCGAGTTCTTTCCGAATTCGATCGTCGAGGCGATGGCGATGGGCATCCCCTGGGTCGGCAGTGATATCGCGGGGCTGAGCGAGCTTACCGCCGACAACGAAGCCGGAACCGTCGTGCCCATTGGCGACGTCGAGCGCCTCGCCGCCGCGCTCGAACGGTTGATCGCGGACGAGGCGCTGCGCAAGCGCATGGGCCGCCGCGCGCGGCTCGAGGTGGAGCAGCGCTTCACGGTGGAAAAGGTCGTCGACCGCGTGCTCGGCGCGTACGCGCTTACCGACGCGCGCTGACGGCCTGCTCACTACCGCCGCGGCTGATGGCGACCTCGCGCATGATCATGTCGCGCCGGCCACGGCGGCTTACGCTCGGAGCTCGAGCCCCCCGACAAGTCGATATGGAGAGACGCGAACATGCGACCGATGGACGACCTCGCGATTCGAGGTCTGCAGACGAGCGGCGTCTGGGACTACGAGAACGCCTTTTACTGGTTCTCGCACCCGGCGCGGCTCGGCAAGCTGCTGGTGCACTTCGAGCTGTATCGGCAGATTGCGGGGCTGCCCGGTCATGTGGTCGAGTGCGGCGTGTACAAGGCCGTTTCGCTGATTCGCTTCGCGACATTTCGGCAGATGCTGGAGACCGATTGGTCGCGCGAGATCGTCGGCTTCGATGCGTTCGGCGCTTTTCCGCATCGATCCGACTACGCGGACGATGAGCAGCGCTTCATCGCGGAGTTCGAGCAGAGCGGCGGTGATGGGCTCTCGGTCGACGAGGTCAGCGACATCTGCGGGCGGAAAGGCTTCGAGAACATCACACTGATGCCGGGCGACGTCGTGCATACCGTGCCCGACTTTCTCGCGCGCCGCGCGGAATTTCGGATCGCGCTGCTGCACCTCGATCTCGATGTCGAGAAGCCGACGGCGGAATGCCTCGATGCGTGCTACGAGCGAATCGTGCCCGGCGGGCTGATCATCATCGACGACTACAATGCCGTGGCCGGCGCGACCCGGGCGGCCGATGCCTTCTGCAAAAAGCACGGGCTCACGTTGAAGAAGCACCCGTTCTATACCGTGCCGGCCTGGATCGAGAAGCCGGCGGCGTGAGCGCGCGCTTCGACGCCCCGGCGCCGCAGGCGGCCGCGCCTCGTCGGCCCCGGCGAATCCTGTTCGTCTCGTACGGCAGCGGCCACATCAACGCGCTGCTGCCGGTCATCCTCGCGCTGCGAGCGCGTCATCCCGACTTCCACCTCGACGTGCTCGGCTTGACGACCGCCGCGCCGAAGCTCGCGGCGATGAACATCCCCTATCTCGGCTTCAAGGATTTCGTTCGGCCAGGCGACGAAGCCGCCCTCGCCCGCGGACGCGCGCTCGCCGCGGACTTGCCGCCGCACGGTCAGATCGACGAGCGTGAGACGATCGCCTATCTCGGCATCAGCTATCAGGAGCTGGTCGAGCGGCTCGGGCCCGCTGCGGCCGCCGCGGCCTACGCTACGCAGGGCCGCATGGCGTTCCTGCCGGTGCGGATGCTGGAACGGATCCTCGAGACGCTCGAGCCCGATCTCGTGATCGCAACGAACTCCCCTCGCGCGGAACGGGCTGCGATCATCGCGGCCCGCAAGCGAGGCGTCCCCGCGCTGTGTCTTGGCGATCTCTTTCTCAGCTTCGAGATCGACTGGATGAAGGATCACGATTACGCCGACCGCCTGCTCGTGCTCAATCAGTTCGTCAAGAACCGGCTGGTGGACGCCGGCCGGCCTGCCGAAGACATCGCCGTCACCGGCAACCCGGCGTTCGACCCGCTCGCCCGCGCCGAATGGGCCGACCGGGCGCGCGAGCTGCGTGAGCGGCGCGGCTGGCAGGAGCGCAAGGTCGTGTTGTGGATGTCCCAGGCGATGCCGTGGGATCCGGACGGGGCAAAAGGCCTACGCGACGCGCTGATCCGCGCGGCGGACGAGCGCCCGGACTGGCAGCTGGTCCTGCGGCCGCATCCGAACGAAAGCGCGGCCGCGTGGCGGGTGCCGAGCCACGTGGCGATCTCGGACCCCCGCGAAGATCCGCCAGCGGTGATCCTGCACGCGACGGACGTCGGCGCGACGATGTTCTCGACGCTTGGTCTCGAAGCCGTGCTGCTCGGCGTGCCGGTCGTGAGCATTGCTGTCGCACCGCCGGTCGCGTCCGCCTACATCGACTTCGAGCGCGAAAACTTTCTTCGGCAGATGAATCTTGCGATCGTAGTGACCGACCTGGCCGGTGTCGGGCCCGCGATCGACCGCGCGCTCACTGAGCGCCCTGATCATCGCGCGAAGCTGCCGCCGCTCGGCGGCGCCACCGAGGCGGTGATTGCGGAGATCGAGAGTCTACTTCGTCTGGCTTAGTCGCCTTGCCCTCGAGGCAGCAGCATGGAGCATACATGAGCGCCAAGGTGTCATTCATCGATAACGTCTCAGGAAGGCACGGCGAGGTGCTGCGCTCTTCTGCGATGTTCTACTACGTGCATGGGCCCTCGATCCGCACGACGATCAGCCTCCTTAATTATTGGCCGCTGAAGCGCAGCATCGAGGTGCACATCGTGGCGTCCGTGCGGCGCATGGACGGCACGCTCGTGCAGCGCGAGCGCATCACGTTCGACCGCGGCATGGTCTACAACTACTGCCCCGCGCCGTCCGATGCATTTTTCGAGGGCAGCATCGAGATCGAGGTCTTCTCGATCCAGAATCTCGTGATCCCCTATGCCGCCGTGATGGCGATCTACGAATCCTCGGCCGGCGTGTCGATGGTGCACTCCTATGGCCGGGCCTATTCACGCCACGAGGTCGAGGAAGGGCGCACGATCTCCATCGGCAGCGAAGGCTGCTGGACGCTCCGCGACGGCGGCGAGTATCGCTCGTTCTGCGTCGCCCACAACGGCGGCGCAGCGGCGCCTGCCCAGGAGGCCGTTCTCGAGATTCTCAACGCGCGCGGCGAATCGCGGGTCGCCGCGGTGGCGCTGCCGGAGCTGAAGCCCTATGCCAGCGTGAAGCTCTATCCCGAGCAACACGTGCAGGGCCTGGCCGAGTTCCTTGGCGGCGACATCGGCTCGGCGTCGCTCTCTTACCGGCTGGGCGAAAGCTTCGTGCGTATGCTCGTCGGCAACGAGACGCGCGACCTGAGCGATTTTCAGGCGACACATTCCAACTTCGACTACCGGACGCAGGGCACGGATTACGTCGGCGAGACGAGCGCCTACATGGTCGTGCCGTCGTTGCGCGGCCGCAAGGAAGTGATCGTCTACCCTCATTCAGCACCCGGCACATACCGGATGTCGACGTCCGCGGGCGCGGAGCTCGAGTTTCGCTCGGGACAGATGCTGCGGGTGCCGCTCGACGAGCGCACCGAGACGCTCAAGTTCGACCGCTTGGACGGCGAGCTGCCGTCCCGGTTGGTGACGGCGCTCGTGCCCGGCACGGCCGGCCCGGTGTTGCCGCACGAATGCTCGCTCGGCGTGCTGCATCGGCTGCAGCCGCGCAAGCGCATGTGGTGGGGCATCGCGGCCGCGAGCTCGGATTTGTCGTCCAGCATCGTGCTGCACGATCTCCCCGAGGTGTACGGCGGCATTCCGGACGATGCACGGATGACGTTGAGACTGTACTCGGGCAGCCATCTCGAGCCGCTCGAGGTCGAGCTCGCGGCGTCCGATTTGCCGTCCCTGGAGCAAGGCGTGGCTCTCGACGCGCTATTCCCGAGCGCGCGCGAGTTCCTCGATTCCGGCTTCGGCTATTACACCCTGTTCCACGAGTACGGCGGCCTCACCGCCTATACGGAGATCGCCAACGGCCGCGGCAGTGCGTGCCTCGAGCACGGCTTCTGACGCGCGGCGAGCACCGCTTCCAGCCCGCGGCGGGACGGCTCAAGCGTCGTCCCAGACCCGGCGGCGCAGCTGCCACTCGCCGCCTTCGTGCTTCCACAGATGCGGCGAGCGGAACGTATCGGCCAAGTGCATGAAGTACTCGCGGCTCATCAGCGGTTGCTCGAACATCTCGCTCGCTTGCGGAAACTCGCGCTGCGGGATGCTCAAATAGTCGAAAATCTCCTGCGCGAAGCGCTCCGGAAACTCACCGTCGAACCTTCTGACCAGCGCGACGCCCTCGTCGCGAGTGATGTCGCCGGAGCGAATCTCCTGGGCCGCATCGTAGGTCGCGCGGCCAATGCCGAACTTGATGAACGTCGTGTAGTAGTGGAAGTCGTCGATCCGGTCGTCGATGCTGTTGTACTTGCTATACGTACCCGGTGTGCGCTCCGGCGAGGCCTGGAAGCCGCCGTGCTCGACCGCGTAGTAGTAGCAGCTCTGCGGATGCCACTTCAGGTAGTAGCCGAGGTAGTGCACCTCGATGTTGTGGTCCTCGATCTGCTGGGGGTCCGCCGGGAGGTAAGGCTGCAGCTCATAGTCCTCGACGCCGAGCTCGCTTTTCAGATCCGTGACCGACGTGCCGCCAAGAAAGACCTTGGATTTGTCCGCCGCCGTGAAGTAGGACCAATCCCGTTTCGCGCTTTGCGTGTCTGCGATCGGGTTGCCGTACTCGGCCTCGTTCTCGCCATAAAAAACCAGCGGTATGCGGTGCAACAGCGCCATTTTCGGGGCCACGGATTTCTGACCCAGAATGAACGGCTGGAACGGATGGAACAGGTTCTCGACGGCAAGCCGCGTCAGCAGCCGATGAATGCGCCCGTTAGGCGTGCAGAGCAAATTGTCGAAGCCCGCGTGTATCCAGCTCTGAAAATTCTTCCAGCCCCAGTCCGTATAGATGTGCGGCGCCCACGTCACCGTGAGCGGATGCATGCCGTACTTGTACTTCAGCAGGTGCGCGGCGTAGAAGCTGTCCTTGCCGCCAGAGCCGGGCACGACGCAGTCGTAGGAGCCGTCCGTGCGCCGATGGCGGTCGCACAGCTCGCGCAGTTGCTGCTCGCGGTCCTCCCAGTCGATCGTCCCCGCCTTTTGCTCCGCGAGCCGGCACGCATCGCAAACCCCGTGCTCATCGAGGTTGATCGTCTGCTTCTTGCTGTCGCCGGTATGCGCGTACTCGACCGCCGAGTTCGGCCGCTGATTGGATATCACGCATTTGCGGCAGAAGGCGACGTCATGCGGCAGACCGTAGCGGGTGCCGTGCGGCCCGCTCTCGCGGGTGAACGGCGTCACGTCGAAGTCACGATGGCGAGGATAAGGAAGCATTGGCGTGTTCTCTCAGCAAAGTCAGAAGAAGCTGGAAGTCGGTCTCCGTATCGATGTCCAAAGATCGCTCTGCCGGCATCTCGTACGCGACCGTCTCCGTGGTCAGGAAGGTTCGCTCGCGGCGGAACCACTCGGTGTTCGCCACGTACACGGCGCCGTTCAGCGAGTAGACCGCAGGCAGATCTTGCCTGCGCGTGGCCGCGGGCAGTGAAATCAGCGGCGCGAGGCGTCCGTCCCGCGCGGCGGTGAACATCCAGTACGGGCTCTCCGCCGCTCGCGTCACCGAGACGCAAGCCGGCGCCTGCAGCGCCATGCATCGGCGGACCGCGCCGTCGATGTCGGCCGCCGTCCGCAGCGGCGACGTCGGCTGCAGCAGTACGATCCAATCGTATCCCGGGCACCGCTCGATCACATCGAGCACGACATCGACGGACGGCGTGTCGTCCTCGGCCAGCGCCGCCTCGCGGACGAACGGCACTTCACAACCGTACGCGCGTGCCGCCGCGATGATCGCGGCATCGTCGGACGAGAGTACGAAACGGTCGAGAGACTCGGCGCCGCGCGCCGCGTCGATCGTCCAGGCCAGCAACGGCTTGCCGCCGGCGTCGCGCACGTTCTTGCCCG
Source organism: uncultured Gammaproteobacteria bacterium (assembly GCA_964518995.1). Classification (GTDB taxonomy): domain Bacteria; phylum Pseudomonadota; class Gammaproteobacteria; order Steroidobacterales; family Rariloculaceae; genus ZC4RG20. The sequence goes on along the minus strand of CAZFJU010000058.1, from coordinate 14,961 downwards.
GCACGCCCTTGGAGCCGCCCCGCGCCGGAATGATGCCGAGCACCCGTTCGCCGTGAATCATCGGTGCTGCGCTCAGCTGTATTCCTGCCGCGCCCGCTCGAGCTCCTCGATACGACCGACGTCGAGCCAATATTCACGGAGCGGATACGCCGCGGCGCGCTGCCCGCTCTGCAGCAGCTGCTCGAACAGCGTCGGCATATCATAGAGCTCACCGCGAGGGATCAGCTGGACCGCTTCAGGCGACAGCGCATAGATGCCCGCGCTGACGAAAAAGCTGTGCACGGGCTTTTCGTCGATCGCGCTCACCAACGCGCCGTCGAGCCGGACCACGCCATAGGGCACATGCAACTCGTACTCGCGCACCGCCATCGTGGCCGCGGCGCGATGCTCGAGGTGGAATGTCAGCATGTTATCGAATCGTGCACGGGTCACGAGGTCGCCGTTCATCACGATGATCGGATCGGTCGGCGGCTCCGGCAGCAGCGACAGCGCGCCGGCAGTGCCGAGCCGCTGATCTTCCTTCAGGTAGGTGATGTCGACACCCCAAGCACGGCCATCCGCAAAGTAGTCACAGATGCTGCTCGCAAGGTAGTTGACCGAGATAAAGAACCGGCGAAAGCCTTGCTCGGCGAAGCTCTCCACGATGCCTTCCAGGATCGGCTTGCCGCCGACATTCAACATCGGCTTCGGCCGCGTCTCGGTCAGCGGCCGCAACCGCGTGCCGAGCCCGCCCGCCATCAGCACGACCCAATTCGGGCGCTCGATAATGCCCGCAAGCTCGTCGAGGGTCACGAGGCCGACGACCCGACGCTCCGCATCGAGCAGCGGCACATGGTGCAGCACGCGGCGGCGCATCAACCCGAGCAGATCGGCTCGCGACGAAGCTTCGGGCGCGGTGGTCGGGGACGTGTTCATGATCTCCGTCGCGGGCGTCGAGAGACCGCAGCCGCGCAGCACGGCCCGGCGGATGTCCCCGTCGCTCAGCACGCCGAGCAAGCGCCCGTCGCCGTCCACGACGAGCGCAAGCTGCAGACCCGCTTCGTCGATGCGCGCGATGGCGTCACCCATCGTGGCTTGCGGCGAAATCGTGATTCTCTGCCAGCCCCTCATGCTCGTGCTTCGCTCCTTTCCACGCCGGGATTCCCGGCCACGACCGCGCCGGCCCGCACGTCCCGCGTCACTACTGCCCCGGCGGCGACGATGGCGCGCTCCGCGACCAGAATACCGGGCAGGATAACCGCCCCGGCGCCGATCAAGACGCCGGCGGAGACAGTGACGCTCCCGCACAACGTCGCCCCCGGGCCGATAAACGCATGAGCGCCGATCCGGCAATCGTGGTCGACGCTCGCGCGCGTGTTGACGACGGCGTTCATGCCGAGCTGCGTTCCGCATTGCAGCACGGCGCCGGCGAGCACCTGGCTGCCTTCCGCCAAGGCGACATCGCTGCCGACGACGGCCGCAGGGTGCACGACGGTGACGAAACGGAACCCTTGCCGCGTGCGGCTCTCGAACAGCTCTCGGCGCCGGCCAAGGCCGCCGGCGATGCCGAGGCCGTTGGCGAGCTCGACCTGCTCGGGGCGCCAGCGCTCGAGCTGCTCCTCGCCGCCGATCACGTCCACGCCGAGCAGCCGCTCGCCGGCGGCGAGGCCCGGATCGACGATGCCGTCGACCCGCAGCCCGCTCCGCTGCAGGGTATCGAGCAGCACGCGGCCGTGGCCGCCGGCCGCGAGCAGCAGCAGCGACCGCTCAGCCATCGATCGGCTCGTCGGCGGCATAGCCGCGCGCGGCGGGCTGACCTTGCAGCTTCCAATACGCGAACGGAGAAACGCCCGTGCCCGGCCGTTTGCTGACCAGCTCGAGGCGCTCGCCCGGCGCGGCCGCGGCTGCGGTGAACAGGCTCTTGCGCGCAATCGCGCGGTTCTTCCACTCCGACGGCGTCGGCCGCTTGATGCCGTCGCCGAGCGCCTGCTCGACGTCCCGGACCGATGCCACCAGCAAGCGGAGCGCGTCGGGCTCGACCGATGCGGCGTGATCCGGGCCCGGCAGCGTGCGGTCCAACGTGAAGTGCTTTTCGATCACCGCGGCGCCGCGCGCGGCAGCCGCAACCGAGATATGCACGCCCGGCGTATGATCCGAATAGCCGACCGGCAGCCCGAAAGCGGCCGCCATCGTATCCATCGCGCGGAGATTCACCTCGGCGAACGGCGCCGGGTACTCCGTCGTGCAATGCAGCAGAACCACTCGCTCGCGGAGTGCGCGCTGCCCGTCCGTCGACGCATAGGCCCGCTCGAACGCGCCCTCCGCCGGTGCGCCCTGCGCGCCGGTAAAGCCATACGCAAGCACGCCGAGCGCGGCCTCGACCTCCGCCAGCGTGCTCATGCCGGTCGAGAGGATCACGCGCTCTGCCCGCCTCGCGATCTCGAGCAGGAACGGCGCATCGGTGAGATCGCCCGACGAGACCTTGATCGTGCGCAGCGCGAGCTCGTCGATCAGAAAAACGAGGCTCTCGCGGTCGAACGGCGTGGACAGAAACGCGACGCCCCGCTGCTGCGCATGCGCGGCCAGCGAACGATGCGCATCGGCGCCAAGCTCCAGCTTGCGGATCATCTCGAGCTGGCTCTCGTCGGCAGGCGTCGTGCGGGTTTGATAATGCGCCTTCGGCGCCCCGCGCGAGACGAGCCGCTCCGCGGAGAATGTTTGAAACTTGACTGCGTCGGCGCCGGCCTCGGCCGCGATGTCGATGAGCCGGCGCGCCAGTTCGATGGAGCCGTTATGGTTGACGCCTGCCTCCGCGATAATCAGCGCGCTCATGTCAGTGCCCGTGCTCGATATCGAAAAACACTTTGCGAACCTCGAGCGGCACGCGCGCAAGCTCGGCAGCGATTCGGCGGCTGGCGTCGCCGTACCCGTAAATCGACGCTGTGCCCGGCAGGCTCGCTTGGAACTCCGCAGATAGCGCCGCGCAGATCGCTTGCACGATCGCCGGCTGGCTTTCCGCTGCATGAATTACCGATGCGGCCGCGAGTCGCCCCTTCTGCCGATCACCGATATTGACAGTCGCCTTCTTGAGCACCGGGGCCTCCGTCAAGCCGCTCGAGGAGTTGCCGATGATCACATCCGCTTCGCGCATCAAGCTGAGGTAACGCCGGTGCCCGAGGGATACGAATGCACGCGCGGTCCCCCGGTGCCGCGCGATAAACTCTTCCACCTGCGCGATGATCTGCCGACCGCCGGTATCCGCATTCGGGTACGAGAATACGATCGTCGCATCGGGAAACTGCGCGAGCGCGCCGGTCAGCTCCGCCATCGCGCGCGCCGGATCTTCGTCGCCAAGCGTCACCGGATGGTACGTGACGAGGAACAACGGCGAGCCGAGGCGCATATCGAGCTCCGCCTCGAGCTCCGGTCGCGTCAACCACGCGAGCGACGCCAGCTGATCCAAGCCGGGTGCGCCGTAGTCGTATACCTGGGCCGGATTCTCGCCCATCTGCACGACGCGCTTTCGGTACGGCTCGGCGGCGACGAAATGCCAACGCGCCATCTTGGTCAGCGCGTGGCGAATGCTCTCGTCGAACGCGCCCTCGGTGGTCTCGCCGCCGTGGATATGGGCGATCGGTATACGCAGGATCAACGCCGCCTGCGCGGCCGCGAGGATCTCGAAGCGGTCGCCGAGCACGACGAGAATGTCCGGGCGCAGGCGCTCGAGCGCATCCGCGAAGCCGATGACGCCGAGCCCGATCGATTTCGTGACGCCGAGCGGCGTATCGGACGACAGCAGCATCTCGACCTTGGCGTCGATCGCGAAGCCGGCCGCCTCGATCTGGTGGTAGGTCAGCCCGAACTCGGGCGAGAGATGCATCCCGGTCGCGACAATCTGCAGCTCGAGCGCGGCGTGGTCCGCGATGCGCTCGAGCAGCGGAGTCAGCAACCCGAGCTCCGCGCGCGTGCCGGTGACGACGCAGATTTTACGCCGTGCGCTCATGCGGCTCGGCGGACAGCTTGGCGCTGCTCGGAATGTTGATCAGGCTCGCTTCGAGCCGCTCGGCAACCGGCATGCCGGCGCGCGGGCAACTCTGATACATCGGCAGCTTATGCAGCAAGGTCCACACCGGCCGGCATTGATAGCCGGCGTCGTTCGCGGCTTCGAGGAGCGCATCGCGCTGCTCGAAGTCGGGCGTCGCCAGGCGCACGGCGTTCAACCAGTAGTTGCTGCGGCAACCGGCCGGCTCGCGAACCGCTTCGAAGCCGGGCGCACCGGCGAAGGCGCGCTGGTAGCGCTCCGCGAGGCGGCGTTTACGCGCGAGGAAATCCTCCAGCCGCTCGAGCTGCGCGCAGCCGAGCGCCGCATTGATGTTCGGCATGCGGTAGTTGAACGCGACCATGTCGTGAAAATACTGCCAGCGGTGCGGCTGCTTACCCGTGGTGCTCAGATGCTTCAGCCGTTGCCATAGTTCGCGGTCGTCCGTGACGACGGCGCCGCCGCCGCCCGTGGTCACCACCTTGTTGCCGTTGAAGCTCAATACGCCCATCGTTCCGAAGCTGCCGGCGTATCGGCCGTCGCGCATGCTGCCGAGCGACTCGGCGGCATCCTCGACGACGGGCAGACCATAGCGCGCAGCGACCTCGAGTATCGCCTGCATATCCGCCATATGGCCGAAGGTATGCATCGGCAGAATCGCCGCCAGCCGGCGGCCGGTTTCGGCATTGCGCCAACCGCCGGCGCTGCGCTCGGCGATCGTCTCGAGCCGGGCGGCCAGCGCCCCGGCATCGACGCTCAGCGTGTCTGCGTTGCTGTCGACGAAGTGCGGCACCGCGCCGCAGTGCGCCACCGCATTAGCCGTGGCGACGAACGACAACGCCGGAACGAGCACCTCGTCGTCGCGGCGAACCCCGGCCGCGAGCAGCGCGATGTGCAGCGCGGCCGTGCCGTTGACCATCGCGGCCGCATGACGCGTACCGGTCGCCTCGGCCAGCCGTTGCTCGAACGCGTCGACGAACTTGCCGACCGACGACACCCAGCCGCTGTCGATACACTCCTTTACATAGACCCACTCGTTGCCGTCGAGCTCCGGCTCGTGCAGCGCCACGAGCGGCTCGGGGGTGCCCAGCACCTCCTGCAGGCCGGCGACGAAGAACTCGGCCGGCGTCACTGATCTTCGCTCCATATCAGATGTTGTAGGCGTCGACTTTGTACGCCGAGAGATGATCGGGGTCGCTGAACCAGCTGGCGGTCTCCGCGAGGCCGCGCCGTAAGCCTTCGACACCGGCATAGGCCGGCGCCCAGCCGAACAGCCTCTTGGCCTTGCAGTTATCGGCCCACAGCCTTTCGACCTCGGAATGGTGCGGCCGAAGCCGGCCTTCGCGGGTCACGATATCGATATCGGCATTCATGACTTCCGCGATCAGGCGGGCCGTCTCGCCGATCGACACTTCGAAGTTGCTGCCGAGGTTGACGACCTCGCCGAGGCCGCCGTCGCCCTCGAGCACCGAGATCAGCCCCGCGACCGTGTCCTTTACGAAGTTGAAATCGCGCGTCGGCTCGAGCGCGCCGAGCTCGATCTGCGTGCGGCCGCTCGCGATCTGCGTGATGATCGTCGGGATCACCGCGCGCGCCGACTGCCGCGGGCCGTAGGTATTGAATGGACGTGCGATCACGACCGGCGTGTCGAACGAGGCGTAAAAGGAATACGCGAGCTGATCCGCCGCAATTTTCGATGCCGAATACGGCGACTGGCCTTGCAGCGGGTGCTCTTCGGTGATCGGCACGAAGCGGGCCGTGCCGTAGACCTCGCTCGTCGACGTCTGCACCACTCGCTCGAGCCCGAGCTCGCGCGCCGCCTGCAGCACATTGAGGGTGCCTTTGACGTTCGTGTCGATATAGGTATCCGGCGAATGGTACGAATAGGGAATGGCAATCAGCGCCGCAAGGTGCAGCACCGCCGTGCAGCCGCGCAGCGCAGTGCGCACGCCATGCGGATCGCGGATGTCGCCCGCGAAAACGTCGAGGGCATCCCGAATACTCTGCGGCGAGCGGTCCAGCCACCCCCACGAGTTGAACGAGTTGTAGCAGACGAAGGCTCGGACCTCGTGCCCTCGGTCTACCAGCGCCTCGGTAAGGTGGGAGCCGATGAAGCCATCCGCGCCCGTGACCAGTACTTTCAAGCTCTATTCCAGCTAGGCTCGACCGAGCGGATGTCGGATTATAGGCCGAGCGCTGATCCCCGTCCTTACGGCGCCCGGCTCATCCGCTGCAGCGCAGCGAAGACGCGCAGCCCCGTGAGCTCCGCCGCAATCAACGCGGTGGCCGCGGCCGTGAGCGAGACCAGGACGAGCGACGCGAGGTTCGGCGCCGGCACGAGGTTCGCGGCATACGTCGCGCCGACGCAGAGCGCCGTAACGACGGCGATCTTGCCGCGTAGCCCGCTGTCGCCGCCGCCGAGGCCCGTTTCTCGGATCAGCACCGCGCGAAACCAGAGCGCCTGCGCCGTGGAGGTCGCGGCGACCGACACGGGGATCGCGAGCATCCCCATGACCGGGCTCAACGCCGCGCATAGCACTATATGCAGCGCCACGGCCGCGGCACTGATCAGCGCCAGGCGCCGCGCGAGGCCCGCGATCACCAGGATCCGCGCATAGATCAGCGCGAGCGCGATGCCCGGCAGCGCCGCGCCGAATAGCCGCGCGGCGTTCTGCAGTGGCTGCTCCGCGGCCGCGCTGAACGAGCCGTAACCGAACAGCAGCGAGGCGAGGTCGCCGCCGGCGATGACCAGCACGGTCGTCACCGGAATCAGCAGCGTGATGATGACCTTGAGATCATCCTGCAGACTGCCAAAGGTCTGGCTCCCGGTGGCGACGACTCGCGCCCAGCGCGGCTCGAGAATCGTAAGAAAGGTTGCGACGAATAACGTGAAGATCACGTTGGTCAAGCGCTCCGCGATGCCGATCACCGTTACGGCGCCGTCGTCGAATTGCGACGCAAAGCCGTAGGAGATCAGCACGATCGCTTGCTGCGCGGCCAAGCTGCTGATGATCGGCACGACGCGCTGCAGCTCGCGGGCGTGCAGGCGCGCATGCCGGACCACCGATCGCAGCGCGAGGGCGCGCAGCAGCAACTGCGCACCCCGTCGGCGGATGTCGGGCTCGAGCTTCGTCGCTTGGAACGCCGCCATCGCGAGCGTCGCGATCAGCACGCCGACCAGCAGCAGCCTGCCGATGCCGATCGGATCCATGCCGGCCCGATACGCGGCGTATAGCGCGAGCAGGGACGTGCCGTTGATGACCATCGGGTTCACGGTGAACAGCACTTCCCGACCGCCGATGCGGTTGAGCGTGCTGATGAAGTTCATCAGCGCCGTCGCCGCAGGAATGAAGGCGCCGACACCGATCAGGTGCACGAGGGTGTCACGAGCGGGCTCGCTGAAGCCGGGCGCTACGAGATAGGACAACGGACGCGCGGTCGCCGCGAGGAGCAAGCCGAAACCCACGGCGGCGTAGAGCCACATCGCCATCGAATGGGTATAGCGCACCAGCGCCGTGCGCGCCGAGCGGCGAACCTGCTGGCGAATGTAGGCCGCTTGAATCAGCAAAATCGCACTGCCGGACACGAAGATCACGTCGAACAGCGAGACCAGCGTCATCGATAAAAGCAGCGCGTCGGCCGCGGCCGTGGCGCCGAGCACGACGGCGATACCCTGAATCCGCAGAAAACCCAGGAGCTTCCCCGTAGTCGAGGAAGCAAACGTTAAGCTAAGCTTTCGGAGGGCCATGTGGAGCGGAAGTGTAACCGTCAATATGGCAAACTGCGTCGCGCGACCGACGGAGGGCCCGAGACCAATTAGCAGGGATTTCGATTAGATGCCTCAGCTATCCAGCGACGCCAGCGAGCCGGGTTCGATGCAGGGAAGCGCTGCCGACACCTCCGACGTGCCTTCCGAGCTGCTCCGAGAGCTCGAGTTTCGCGAGCCGACATCCGGCGAGCCGCTTACCTGGCAGAGCGCATCGCAGGCGCTCGTCGCCGATGACGGCCGCCGTGCCGCTCAGCTCACACAGGGCGTGCTCGTCTTCGGTGAGGAACGATACGCCGGCAACTTCGGCTGGCAGTGGAACCAGTTCACCACCACCCAGCTCGATAGCCAAACTCACGATACCTTGAGCGAGCAACGGCTGTTGCTGAGCCTCGGGCTCGAGCCCGAGCAGCTGCGCGGCAAGCGCGTGCTCGAAGCCGGCTGCGGCGCGGGCCGCTTCACCGAGGTGCTGCTGAAGCACGGCGCGCAGGTCTGCGCCTTCGACGCGAGCAACGCAGTATTCGCGAACGCCCGCGAAAACGGCTCGCCCGATGCGGCATTCATGCAAGCGAGCATCTACGATCTCCCGCTCGCCGAAGGGCAATTCGACATCGTCGTATGCCTCGGCGTGTTGCAGCATACGCCGGATGCGGCGCGCGTCGTCGAATGCCTCGCGCGGCAAGTGCGTCCCGGCGGTTTGCTCTGCATCGATGCGTATCCGTGGCGCTTCTATGCGCGGTTGTCGCTTCGCTACCTGGTGTTCCGGCCGATCATCTCGCGGCTGCCGGCGACCTGGGTCCGGCCGATTTCGCGCGGGCTGGTGGAAGGGTGGTGGCCGTTCCGGCGGGTTTTTCGCTCGAACACCGTGCGCCGGGCGGTAGATCTCGTCTACCCCAGCGCGGTCTTTTACTACTACAACGTCTCGACCAACAAGAGCGACGCTCATTTGAAGGAATGGGCGCACCTCGATACGCATGACTTCCTGAGTCCTCGCTACGACCGCGCGGAAACGCTCCGCTCGCTCGAGAAGAAGTTTCGGCAAGCCGGCCTCACGAATGTCGTAACGGAAGATCTGCGCACCAAGAAATCTTCCGAAGGACGAACCGTCAGCGGCTTCCTCGTCGCGCGCGGCACGCGCCCCCTCTGATCTCCTGTCCTCGCTTTGCTTATGAATTACCGTAACTGGGTAACGGCGTTCTACGCGCTCGGCTCCAGCGCTCGCCGCCGCCATCGGCTTCCGCTGCTCGCAGCCGCCCTCTGGCTGCTGGCGGGCTGCGACGACGGCAGCAACGCTCCTGCCTACTACCTCGAGCACGTCACGACCGGCTACTACCACACCTGCGCGCTCATCCATGGGCGAGTCAAATGCTGGGGGCACAACGAATTCGGCCAGCTGGGCCTTGGCCATACCGAGAACATCGGCGATGAGCCGGGCGAAATCGCGAACCTCGCTTACCTCGATTTCGGCACCGACGAGCGGGTCGTGCAGATCTCGGCCGGCGGCTATCACACGTGCGCGTTGTTTCAATCCGGACGGGTCAAGTGCTGGGGATACGCCTACGAAGGGGCCGTCGGGCAGGAGCGCTGGGAGGACAATATCGGCGACGAGCCCGGTGAGCTCGCTGCGACGCCATTCATCGATCTCGGCGTCGACTTGCGCGTGTCGCAAATTTCGGCCGGAGCGCAGCATGTCTGCGCGATATTCTCGGACGGATCGGTCACGTGCTGGGGCGACAACTACTATGGTCAGCTCGGGCACGGGGACCGCGGTAATCGCGGCGTCCATCCGGGCCAGATGGGGCGTTCGCTGCCGTTGGTTCAGCTCGGTCTGCCCGCGAAGCGGATCCGGGCCGGAGACGGCCATACCTGCGCGATTCTGCAGAACGACCGCGTGAAGTGCTGGGGCGCGAACAACTTCGGTCAGCTCGGTCTCGGCGATAGCGAGAATCGCGGCGACGACCCCGGCGAGATGGGCTCCGCGTTGCCCTTCGTCGATCTCGGCGAAGGGGTCCGCGTGCGCAGCATCGTCGCCCACTACGAGCATACCTGCGCCATCCTGATGGACGACCAGGCCAAATGCTGGGGCGACAACAAGTTCGGGCAACTCGGCCTGGGCGACACCGCCATCCGCGGATTCCTGCCGTCGGATATGGGCGATCACTTGCCGACGATCGATCTCGGCACCGGCCGCACGGTGCGTCAACTGGACCTCGGCTACGGGTACACGTGCTTTCTCCTCGACGACGACGCGATGAAATGCGTCGGCTACAACTCCGAAGGCCGCATGGGCTATGACTTCGAAAACGAATGGGGCGCCTTTTGGGGCTGGCATCCCCGTGACATGGGGGACAACCTGCCCTACGTCGACCTCGGCACCGACGTCTCCATCGTCTCGATTGCGACCGGCGACTCGCATACGTGCGCGATCATTCTGCCCGACGACCTGAAGTGCTGGGGATATGCCGGTTTCGGCGAGATCGGCAGCGAAGACCTGCAGGATCGCGGACGCGAGCCGGGCACGATGGGCGATCAGCTGCCGACGCTCGAGCTGTTGCCGTGGTGAGCGTCAGGCCGAGCTGACGCGCCCGTCCACGCGCCGCAGCCAGTCCTCGATAATGCTCAGCGCCCAAAGCACGTTGCCGTGATTCGCCGTGCCTGCAGCATGCTGCGCGAGCAGCTCCGGCACCGCGGCGCCGAACACGGTCTCGACCGCCGAGCCGGGGCCGATCCGCTCGCGCAGCCAGACCGCAAGCGCCCCGCGAAACCATTCATCCAACGGTACGCGAAAGCCCTTCTTCGAGCGTGACGCGAGCGCCGGCGGCGCCCGCTCCGCGAGCGCACGGCGCAAGACATATTTGGTCTGCCCCCAGGACACCTTCGCGCTCCACGGCAACGCGCGCGCCGCGCCGATGACCCGATCGTCCAGAAAGGGCACGCGTGCCTCCAGGCCGTGCCGCATGGTGATGCGGTCCGTCTTCGGCAGCATGGCCCCGGCGAGCGGCCCCTTCATACTCGCCTGCAAGATCTGATCGGCATCGCGCCAATCGACCCGCGAACGGGCCTTTTCCGCAGCAGCGAACGGCTCCGGCAGCCACGGCCTGGCGGCGATATTCGGCGCGATGCCGGGCTCGAGGGCGAGCCCGATGACCGTCCGCAGCCGCTTCGGCACGAGACCGGACGCCGTGCCCGCGCCGTGCAGCAGATTCAGCGAGCCGCGCAGCAGCGCGCCCGCGGCCGACGGCTGATGGATGAGGCCCTTGAGCCGCCGCACGCGGTGATATTGATAGCCTCCGAATAGCTCGTCGCCGCCGTCGCCGGTCAGGCAGACTTTGACGTGCTGTGCGGCGAACTCGGAGAGCACGAACAACGGGATGACGGCGGGATCGGCAATCGGCTCATCCACCGCCGCAACGATCTCATCCATACGCAGAAATACGGTGCCCTGGTCCACTTGCAGCTCTCGATGAACGGAGCCGAAGTGCTCTGCCGCCAGCCGGGCGAACGGGGACTCATCGTAGATCGATACGTCGCGACTCGCCTGAAAGCCGACCGAGAACGTCTGCAGCGGCCCGTGAATTTCGCTGCCGAGCGCCAGCAGCAGCGAGGAATCGATGCCGCCGCTCAAGAACAGGCCGACCGGCACATCGGCTACGAGCTGATCGTGTACGGCTTCGCGCAGAATCTCTATCGTGCCGGCGCCCTCGGCGCCCTTAGCCTGCGGCGCGGCGCCCGGCAGCTCCCGGAGACGCCGCACGGCCGTGCGGCCGCGCGGGAAAATGACGCTCTCGCCCGGCCGCAGTTTCGCGACCCGATGGACGAGCGTGCGCGGCGCGCCGACCCAGCCGTTCACGACGCACTCCGCCATTGCTGGACCATCGAGCGACAGCGCCTCGCCCAGGTGCTCGAGTAGGCCGCAGATCGCCGTCAGCTCCGACGCGAACGCCAGCCAACCGTCGCGCTCGGCGACGTACAGCGGCTTGATCCCGACCGGGTCGACGGCGAGCGTCAGCTGTTCGTTGCCCGCGTCGTACAGCGCAAAGGCATACATGCCGTTCAGCATGTCGAGGCCGTCGACACCGTGGCTTGCGAGGCAGCGCAGCAACACCTCGGTATCGGACCGCGTGCGCATCGGCTCGACGGCGTCGAGCTTCGCGCGGACATCGTCGAACGCGTAAAGCTCGCCGTTATAGACGAGAACATGGCGGCCGGCCGGATCCGCGAACGGTTGCTGCCCGCCTTCGAGGTCGAGCACGGCGAGCCGCCGGTGACCGAGCACGACGCCGGGCCGCTCGACGAGGCCCGAGTCGTCCGGCCCGCGATGGCCGAGCGCTGCCAAACCTGCTTCGACCGCCTCGGCCGCGCGCGCCGGCAATGACGCGCCGTTCGTGGCAAATACGCCTGCTATCCCGCACATCTCACGCTTTCGCCGGGTACATGACCAGGTAGACGGTGCGGCCAGCCTCGGACGGCGCGACCAGCACCGCCAGGTAGATCCAGAAGTACGCCGCGAGGATGCCGTTGAAGAGCAGCGCATCGTACACCGTGGTTAGCAGCAGCGCGGCCGAGAACAACAGCGCCGCGTTCCAGTGCACGAGGCACGTCAAGACGTGCTTCGCGAGGAAGAATGCGAGCGCGGCGTAGCCGATCACGCCGAGCCAACCGAGCTCGACGGCGAGCATCGCGAGCATGTTATGCGCGTCGGGATACGCACCGACGGTATACGGATTGTTGACGAACAGATCCGACGAGGAGCCTATGCCGCTGCCGAACGGGAGCATGACGAACAGCTCCCAAGCGTAGATCAGAATGCCGAGGCGCTCGAGATTCGAGTAGTTCGTTTGGAAGTCGCCGAGACTCGCCACACCGGCCGGATCGGCGATCGCGCCGCGCACCGCCACGGCCATCGCGACGCCCATGACGACCAGCATCATCCCCGCGATCGGCACGACCCAGGCCGGATTTCGCCGCCGCAGGATCATCCAGCCGGCCAGCACCAGAGCGCTGAGCAGCAATGCCGCCCGGCTCTGGTTGAAGAACATCGCCGCGATCGCGATGACGAGCAGCGGCAGACGCCACTTCGCGGAAATGCTATCCGGATACACGTTCGGGAGCACCACCAAGCCGAACAGCCCGAGAATGGACACATAGTTATTCGGCCAAGTGAGCATCGGGATGGAGCTGCTCTCGTCCGCCGTCCAGCCGGACAGCCAAAGGGCCGCTTGCGTGGCCGCGATCAACACAGCGGACACGGCCAGCGCCCTGACGAGGGTGCGCCGCAGCTCGGGTCCCATGGATAACACGGTCGCGATGAACATCCCGGCGCCGAGGATCCATTGCGCGCCTTCCGACACGAGGCGCAGCAGGTTCGTCGACGTGATCGCGGACAGCGCCAAGCCGAGCACGATGTAGCCGCCGACCGCCCACGCCCAGGTCAGCGCCGCGCGCGGGGCGACGATGCCCGGCAGATCCGCCCACAACCATCGGAGCAGCAGTATCCCCATCGCGGCCGCCGCGACATAGGCATTCGAGATCGGCGCGAGCACGATCACGGCGGCGAGGCCGGCCGGGAACGGCAGCAGGAACGCCAGCGCGGCAGCCAAAAAACCCGGAAGCCAGAACAGCAGTTCCATGCTCTCAGCCGAGAAAGGCTCGGCCCCAGATCTCGAGGCTACACAGCAGACGCAGCTCGCGCGTCAGGTTCTCCGTTCCGGCCCGATGCGCCTCGATCATCCGCTCGAGCTCGTCCCGGCGGAACAGCTCGGCGACGAGCCGCGATTCGTCCACGAGCAACCGTCGGCATTCAGCGTAAAGCTCGGTTCGCAGCCAATCCCCGATCGGCACCGTGAACATCTGCTTGCGCCGATAGGCGAGCTCCGGACCGATCAGCGGCGTCACCGCCTGCTTGTATAGATACTTCGTCTCGCCGTTGCGCAGCTTCAGGTGACCCGGCATGCGAAACGCGAGCTCGGCCATTCGATAATCAAGAAACGGCGTGCGCGCCTCGAGCGATACCGCCATGCCCATGCGATCCGGCTTGACGAGATTGTTGCCCGGCAGCAGCTGCATCGTATCGATATAGAGCGCCTGACTCACGCGATCGAAATGCTCTGCGCGCGCGAACAACGGCTCGAGCACATCCGCGGTCGTATCGGCGTCCTTTAACTCTTGCGTCAGCCTCCTGCCGTACAGCCGCGCCTTGGCGCGCGGATCGAGCACCGTCAGCACCTCGCGGTAGCGGCTGCGAAACTCCCGATCGTCCACATCGGCCGCGTCGGCCGCGGCGAAGAACGCCCGATATTTGTCGTAGCCGGCGAACAGCTCGTCGCCGCCATCCCCGGTCAGCACGACTTTCACATCGCGAGCCGCGAGCTCCGCGACCCGGTACGTCGGCATGAACGACACATCCCCATGCGGCTGATCGCAATGCCAGGCGACGGTGGGCCACAGATCGAACATCTGCGGATCGACCGTCGCGCTCGTATGACGCGTATCGAAGCGCCGTGCCGCAGCGAGCGCGAACAGCGACTCGTCGTAGCGCGGATCCTCGAAGCCAATGCAGAACGTTCGCACCGGGCGATCCTGGTGCCGCGCCATCAGCCCTACGACGGTGCTCGAGTCCACACCGCCGGACAGGAACGCGCCGAACGGTGCGTCCGAGCGCATGCGAATGCGTACGGCGTCGTCGAGAATCGCGAGCATCTCCTCGCCCCAGTCGGCCTCGCTGCGCGAGGGTTCGGGCGCAACGGCGGCGAGATCCCACCAACGGGTCTCGACACTACCGCCGCGGTCGACTCGGATGTAATGACCGGGCGCGACATGTCGCACCCCGGTGAAGATGGTGCGCGGCAACGGCACATAGTTGAAGGTCAGCAGCTGATCGAGCGCGACCGGATCGAGCTGCGGCGGTAAGCCCGCCGCCAACAGCGACTTGATCTCGGACGCGAACAGCACGCGCCCGTCGTGCTCGCCGACGAACAGCGGCTTTACACCCAGCCGGTCGCGCGCAAGAAAGAGCGCTTCGCGCCGCAAATCGAGCACGGCGATGGCGAACATGCCGTTCAGGCGACGCAGGAAGTCGATCCCCTCCCGCTCGTAGAGCCGCAGCAGGACCTCAGTATCCGACCGGGTGCGGAAGTTTACGCCCTGCTTTGCAAGCTCCGCGGCGAGCTCTACGTAG
>CAZFJU010000057.1:0-20958 GCA_964518995.1 uncultured Gammaproteobacteria bacterium | reverse complement strand
AAACCTTCGTTGGGCGGGTTGGCCAGCAGGTTCTCCACGTCGAATACGACGCCTCCCGGCTCGCCTCTGATGCCGACATCGTCTTCACGGCCGATGTGCCATTCGGCTTCGGTGATCATCCGATTTTCGACCTTCAGGCGCAGGGCCACCACCGCGGGTTCGCCGCTTTCATCGAGGAGGCCGAAGTAACCGGCGGTCTTGCCGGCCGGGTCATAGTAACGGCGCTGGAGCTCACCGAGGGCGGTCACGGTAGACCACAGGCCCTCATCGTTGGGTGTCACGATCGAATTTTCGGTCTGGCGGAAGCCGTGGCTTAGCGGCGCCAGCGATGCGTCATTGGCCACGAGAGCATTGAGATAGCTGTCGAGAAAACCCGCCAGGCAGCTGCGATCGCAGTCCTGCGCCTGGGCTGGGAACGCGACAGCGCTGACCAGGAGGAGAACGAGTACTCCGGAGATCCGCATGCGATTGTTCCTTGTTCTTGTATGAAGACGTCGATTGTCTTACTGCCCGTGATGAGACTCAACAGCAGGAGCGTGATAACGGTGGCGAATCGCATGACCGTCGCTTGGCGCGACGTGCTCGTTCGCAGCGATCCGGACCGCTGCCGGCGGTGCATCGCTGTTCAGTCATGGGCTGGCGCAGGCACTCCCTTTCCCGGCTTCTACCTCTACTTCCCTCAACGCCGCAACATGGCGCCGAAGCTGCGGGCGCTGATCGAGCATGTGCGGCAGTGGCGCGGTGTGTAAGGCAGGCGGCGGCCCGCTGAGTGGGCATCTCGCATGCAACGAAAGCGAGAAGCTGAGACGCTCAGAGCAATGATAGAATAGTGCCGAGACGGTACGGGGGGCAGACCGGGCATGGTCATCGCAGCGAAACGCGAAAGCGGCGGCGAGCACGAGCGTGGTGCTACCGCAGCGGTAGTCGGCGGATCAGTAGGTGGAACTGCCACCGAAGGTCTGTTCGCACCTCGGAATGACGCGATGCTGCTCTACTTTTTAAGCGTGATCGCCGTGAGAGCGCGTATGCTCGAGCAAAACGGCGCTCTCAAGGACGGGAAAAAGGATGCGCTTCTTCACGAAATAAACGAGCGCCGGCGGCAACTCGAAAACTGTGTTCCAGGCAGCATCGGCGAGGACGCGGCTTGGACCGAAGCGTACCAACTCGAGCGGATGATGGCGCTACTCGAGCCGGAGGAGAACCTTATTGCGGAGCTTGGGCTCCGACTCGACGAGGCGGCGGCCGAGCGCGTCCCGGCGGAGCCGCGTCTGAGAGCCGCCTTCACCGCCCTCAGCGCACGAGCGCTCGACCCCGACGCCACGATGCTGCGAATCCGCGCAGAGGCCGAACCCGAGGCTCGCGCGCTTCTGCTCGAGGTTCTCGAGGAGCTTCACTGGACTGTCCAGCGGAAGTTCTACGGCAGACCTATCCAAAAGGCAGCCACGAGGCAGATCGTGTACGCAGGAGTAATCTCCTTCGGGCTCTTTGTTCTGCCCTATCTTTTCATCTATATCGCAGCGCCATTCCGGCAGCTGAACTTCGGCTTTCTCACCGGGCTACCGCTTTACACCGCACTGACTGCGGGCCTGTTCGGTGCGTTTTTCAGCCGCCTGCTGTTCATCCAGGCAAACGCGGCGCAGCTGACGCTCGGCGAGCTCAAGACCGCGCGGGAGTGGACCTCGATCTTCCTAAGGGGCAGCGTCGGCATGTGTGGCGGCTTAGTCGTGTTCTTCTTCCTCCGGTCGGGCATCGTGGACGGCAGCCTTTTCCCGAACTTTGGACAGTTCGCCGTCCTTGAGCAGTTTGTGCCGATGCGCGAGGCGCGGCAGGGCGAGCAAGTGGCTGACGTCCGTCAGCTGCGCCTCTTGCTGCCGAGCCCGTCTCTCGCGCTGCTTGCGGTCTGGTGTTTCCTCGCGGGCTTCTCGGAACGGTTAGTGCCCAGCATCCTTTCTTCCACCGAGGAGACATTGAGCCAGGCGGGCGGACAGAAGAAGTGACGAAGCCGATATCTCAGCCGAAAACCACGATGTGCCTTTCAGCGTAACAGCCGTCATGCGTCGATAGCGGTAGATCACCGTTAAGGCGGCGAGTCGATCGTTTCGGTTTCGGCGCGAGGCGCGAACCAGGCCTCAAAATGATTCGGCCGGATAGATGTCGAACCTTCGTACTGGTCGCTGAGATTGCGCAACGCGACCTGCCAGCCTTCTTGGTCGAAAATGGCTTTCAGCGGCTCGCCGAATTGATCGCACTCGACCTTTCGGAAGCAGCGGAGCTGAGACTGAGGAGGCCCACTCCTCAGCGCTATGCCAGGCACGATGATCTCGACGCCTTCGAGGGATATAGCCTCGAGCGTCTGCTCGAGCTGCCGGGCGGCATCGCGGTCCTTTTCCTGTTGGATGTGAAAATAGATCCGGATCGGCAGACTGGCGCGGGCACCGGCGATGGCCTGCTGCACCCCGGAGCTCTCAGGCCCTCGAGCGCTAGGCGCAGGTGCGACGGCGACGATACTCTGCGCAAGTGCCTTGTCCGAAGCAATCGCCGCCGAATTCACGACCGCCGTGAAAAATTCCTCTGGAATTCGCTCGTCGGCGAAGAACGCCACTGCGAGTGCGCCGCCGAGTTGACGCTGCTCCACCCTCTCTGAGGTGCTCAGTTCCACGATGAGGCGAATGTCTTCGTTTTGCTGGCGTTGGAAGGAAAAGTAATAGCCGACGATCGCACCTGTTAATGCGACGACGATTTTGAAAATGACGTCGATCCAGTCCCGAAATTCCTCCTTCATGACGGGAGACCTCCGTTCAAACGAGCGGAATTACGTGTCCAGTTGCTTTCGACGCGTCATCGTCAGGCATCAGCATCAGCTTCACGCGCCCTCGCGCGTACATCGAACGTAAATCCCAACGCGGGCCTCAGATCAGTCGCCGACGCCGCTAGCGTCAGCAGCAGCGGCCGAAGGCAGCGCTCGCTCCACAGCTGGGATAGGGCTGGATTACGCGCGCCGCCGGCATCTAGAAGCCGGCGACGCAGCGTTGCCGCCGGCGCCACCGCGCTTGCGCGCACGAAAGCTGCTGCCGCGACCACTCGCCGGTCGGGCGCGAGCCTCAAGCTGAGACCGAGCCGGCACGCGACCGGATCGTCGAGGCCAGCGCCGGTCCACTCTCTTAGCGCGTGCTCTAGCCGCTCGACTGCGATATCGGCGCCCGGTATCTGCGCGACGCGGTAGCGGTCGCCGGGCCGCCGCACGGTACGCCTCCAATAGAGCTCGAGCGCGCCGTCAGGCTCAATCCCGAGCATGACCGGCAGGTCTCCGTCGCGCAGCGCCGGCAGCAGCGGCGCCAGGCGCTCCGTAGCGGCTCCAGTTTCTGCCGATAAAAGAACGTACACCTTGGCCGAATCCGACGAACCGCGGTGCCGCCCGGCGAGCCACAGCGCCCACGGCGATGGCGCGACGTCGACCAAGCGCGCGAGCAGTGCTCGGTCTGCGGCGGTGAACCGTTCGCCTGAGTTTTCCGCGAGTGCGAGCGCTCGCTCGAGCCGCGCGTCCGGCGTCCATTCTGGCGCCGCCGGTTCGGCGGTCCAGAACAACCCCGGCTCGCCGGGGCGCCAGACCAGCTCGACGGGCAAACCATCGGCAAGTGGGCTGAAGAGACACGCGACATCCGCCCAGTCGGTATCGGAGACCCATGCGAGCGCTTGCATGAGCGACCGACGCCCGCGGGCCGCCGCGACCGGCGCCTCGGCTTCCAAGCGATCGAGCACTGCGCCGAGAGCCGTCTCGAGCGAAGCGGCGGGCAGCGTCGTCATGGCGTCAGCGTGATCAGCGTATCCTCCGTAATCTCGGCCGGCCGCTGCGTCGTGCTGTTGTCGACGTGAATGAACGTCGCCTTCCAGCTGAACGCCCGTTGCTCGCGGTTTCTAAGCGCAATACGCATGCGTCGCGTCGACCTGTCGTCGCCTTCGAACTGCACGCGTTTATTGCGTTGGATGCCGTTAGCCGGATCACTGTAGCTCACGTCCACGAGCACGATTCGAATCGCGTTCGGATCCCAAATAGGGACGAGGTCGATCTCCAAAGCGTTCGGAAACGGATCGTCGACCGAGACGGCGTTCGCCTCGCTCTCCACGGGCTCGTCGACGATAGGCGGCGTGCCGTCCTTGAGATGGTGAGTCAACGTATAGCGATACCGCCGCGCATCCGGGGACGAAGTGCGCACTTTCCACGTCTGAGGGGGCGAATCGGCGCGCACGATGAGCGTGTCCCGTGCCGTCCAGCCGGAAGGATCGTCGAACGCCAGCGCGACTTCTATGCGCTCGATCACCTCGGCATCGATACGGTTCGGTACCACTTGTACCTCGAGAAAGCCGAGATAAGCATGCGGCGTGATCACCAGTGTCCGATCCACACTGGGCTCGGGCGGAAACTCGTACGAGAGCTTTTCGCCCTTCCAGCCCGAGCCTTGCTCGGCGTCGAAATGGAACTGACGGCTTACTGTGAAGCTCGACTCTAGGTTCGGGCTGACGAAAGTCGAGAAACTGGCCCGGGTCGAGCTCTGCCGGTCGAACACGATGTCTTTATGCTTGATCGAATTCGGCTCCCCGGGATCGCTATAGTCGATCGCAACCTGCAGAGAGTTGAGGCCGATGCGTGCGTAGTCGATCGGCGCGTCGATCGTGACCTCGAACGAGCGGAAAAACGGGTGATCCAAGTCCACATCTACGAAATGCCTCGAGAGGTCATCGATCTGGCCCAGCATTAGGCCGATGAAGCCTTGCGGCGCATAAAGGCGTTGCACTGCCTCGGTTCGGTTGTAGCGCAGCGTCAACTTCTTGCGCTCCTCCTTCTTAATGAACTTCAACTTGAATGAAACGAGCGCTGGTGTGCTGGTTGCGCCGTTAGCGGGCGGCGTCGGCGTTGGCGTCGGCGTCGGCGCGGGAGTCGGAGTGGGCGTCGGCGTAGGCGTAGGCGTCGGCGTCGGCGTAGGCGTCGTCGGCGCACCCGCCGCCGGACGCGAGAGGGTTCCCGATACCGTGGTCGCCGGCGTCACGACAGTTGGCGCGGGCGGCGGAGGCGAGGGTGTGGTGCCGGCCCGCCGCGCTTCGACGACGCGGTCTGCGGGATTGTTGAGCCGCCCGGCCGCTTTGGCGCGCGAATGACCATGCCAAGTCGCTCGTAGGACGTTGGCGCGTCCTTGAATGCTGGCGCGGGCTACTTCGATACGCCTTCTCGATAGGTCGAAGTCGTGGTCTTCGCGGTTCGGCAGTGTGTCGGGGCTCGGGGCCTCGAGGCTGGCATGCCCGTCAAGGCTAATCGTGCGCGGGGCCGGCAATGTGTCCAGCCACGCGCGGAAGCGCGCCGCGCCGCCGGCTGCGGCCCCGGGCACCCGTGGTAGAGGTTGCCCTTGCGCATCGTGCGGATCGCTCGCGTCACGAAAACGGTTATCTGCCGCGGCGTCGTTCGCATACGCCCGCGCGACCGCGTGCGTCGCGTTGAAGTTAGGGGCCGGCGCGGGCTCGTCGAGATCGAAATAGAAGTTAAACGCTTGGGTCGTTGCCGCGGGCTGCCCGGCCGGTGCGTCCGGCGTGGGGGAGGGAATTTCCGGCCAGCGCACCTCGACGGTCTGAGCTGCGGCGCCGCCCGCGACGGTAACCACGATGTGATGGTCGCGGATGGTCGCCGGCGCGCCTGCGACCGTCGCGCTCCAGCCGGGCGGCCCATCGACCGCGATGCGCTCTTCGTCCGTCGTGCTGCCCGGGACGAGCCGGATGTTCTGGTTCGCAGGCGGCGGTTCCGGCTGACGACGCACGGTAAGCGTCGCCGGCTGCCGCGTCGCTTGGCCCGGCGGGGTGCCCGGCTGCTGCCCGCTCCCGGGCTGCTGTCCACCCCCCGGCTTCTGTCCCGTGGCCGGCGGCAGCATGTCCTTCATCCGCTTCATGACGGCGTCGAGCGCCTCGGGCTGAGCGATGCGGCTCGCGACGTCGGCCGGCGTCAGCGACGGCTCGAACCAAGTGGCGAGCAAATTTTCCTTGAAGAAGTCGAGTGCCCATTTCTCCTTGTCCTCACGGTCGGCCTCGCCCGTGAAGTCCACCACTTCGATCTTGATCGTTCCGTCGGCGACGAACTTTTCGAACGCTGCGTCAATTCCCGCCTTGACCCAATACACTTGCGCCTCGAGGCCGGCCGAGAAGTGCGTGTAGACGTCCTCGTAGTGGGCTGTGATGACGACCTGAAGGGCAGGCCGCAGGATGGTGTACTTCAGTTCGTAGACGACGCCGACCGGGGCGGTGCCCTGCAGGAACGCCTGCTCCAAGATAATGGCGCCCTCCTGCGAGAGCGTCAGGGAGAAGGCCGCCGTGTTGTCTCCTGCGAGCGATGGGTGCGTCGCGCCCGCGATCGCTTCAACCGCGCGGAACGTGCCCGGTGGGTCGCTCGCGGGCCGAGCGGTGCCGCCGGAACCTTCGAGGTCTAGCGCGATGCACCGTACCGTTCCTTCGTCGAAAGGTATCGGCGTCAAGCGGACCTCTCCGCTGCCGCCTGCGCGGGAGGCGAGCTGCGCACGAATGCTGCGCTCGGCGTCGTCTGGCAGCTTCAGACACGTCTCGAGCATCGCGAATCCGCCTCCCTTTACGCCCGACTCGACTGCGGCCGGTCGCCATTTTATGAACGTGAAGGCGGGGCTGTCGTCGCCAGCCCGTTTACCGAGCGCCACCGGCGCCGGCAAGTACCAGAACTGGCGTGGATCGGCGTGGTCGGAGAACACCGTGACCCCGTCGACCGTGATCGTCTCTGAGCCGAGTTGCTGCATCGCGTCCTCCGATCGTCGTTGACGTCGCCGTCCTCACCGCATGCACCCGAGGCACGCAGCGTGTGTCGTCACGGTGCCGCGATGCGTAACCGGTCGCCTTCGGCAGGCGTCCAGCCGCGGTCCGTGGTCATTCCGTTGACGAACAAATAACGCGCACGCCACTCGAAGCCGTCGCGAGCAGGGTCCATGTAGTCGAACTCGAAACTACGCCGCTCGTCCGATCCCAGAAAAACGATGCGGTCCGCGATGTCGATACCGTTCGCGGCGTCCTGGTAACGGAGCTCCGCGTCGACCCGCTCGAGCCTTGCTGCGACGAAGTCGTCTGGCGGCTCGACATGCACGATACGGTGTCCGCGCATGTCGGGGCGTACGAGAATCCGCTGGGCCTCTGTCTGCGAGCGCGGCAGCTCGCTGACCATTCCACCGACGAAAATGATGGTGACCCGGAACGAGACTCGGTTCAGCATCCGGTCGACCCGCTCGACGACGAACTTCTGCGGTGTGCGCTCGCTCGGGCTGAAAGCCAGGGAGCTTGCCTCGTGCACGCCGTTCGCCGGGTCCTCGTACTCGAGATCGACGAAGATCTGCTCGATGTCCTCCCAACGCGGCACTACCGGCACGACGTCGACTGCGAGACGCAACGCACCGAACGGGTCGCGGACATCCACGAGGTCGCCGTCCGTCGACGTCCAGCCGCGGTCTACATCCTTGTGGTTCGCTGCACGGTGCTGCAGCCGATACTCGAACTGGCGCCTGTCCTTATCGAGCGCAACGAAAGTGAATTCGCCGCTATCGGCCTCGGCCGTGAGTAGTAGGGTGTCATCGGTGCGGATACCATTGTCCGGATCGGTGTAGCGCAGCTGCACTTGCACCTGCGGATACTTGTCCCACGGATAGTGAGGCGAAGCGATGACCGGAATCGTCACGCGCGAGTAGAGCTCGGCGGGCTGGAGCTCGAAGACATCGCCTTCGAGGAACCGCGGTGCGGACCGAGCCGATAACGGCCGCTCGCCGCCCGCGTCGGACTTGAACGAGACCGCATAGCCTGCTTCGACGGGCCGCGTCACCGCTCCGGCTTCATCGAGGATAGATAGCCAGCGTAGGGTTTCTTCCGCTCCCGTCGCGGTCAGCACGGTGCTGCGGGTTACGCCGCCGTAGCTGAGCTCGGCCGTGACGGAATCGAGCTCGTCCCGCTCCATCTCGCCGCGATTGATCACGCGCACGCGGCGCTCGAGGAAGAACGGGTCGTCGGCGTCGACGTCGATGATAAAACGTTCGGGCGGGATCCCCGCCGCGAGCTCGCGGAACAGGCCGTCGATGGCGCCCTGAGGATGTATCGTGCGCATCACCGCCGAGCGCTCGGCGATCTCCACATCGAGCTTGCGCCGGTCGATGCGCTGGTAAGTCGTCTTCTTGTAGCTGAAGGTTCCGATGAAGCCGCCGACGCCTCCGGTCGTGGCCATCATCGCGTGGTGCCGTACCAAATCGGTCGCGACGTCGGCGGCGCGGTCCCAGCCGTCCTCGCGTCGCTTCGTCGGCGGCAAGCTCGCCTCGAAGAAGCTATCCGTGATCATCTCTTGCACGCGCAGGCGTGCGCTCTCGAAACGCTCAGCAACGGCCTTGCCGGTGTCGTCCGCATCGGGCACGAAATTGTCGGCTTCCATCACGATCGCTTGCGTCTCGATGAGCTTATCGACCGCATCGTTGATCTCGGTCGAAGTGAAGAAACTTTCATGCCCGAAGGTCTCGTCCAACGCCGTCTGCACGCGGTCCCAATCGATGCTGAGGCGCACGGAGAACGCCGGACGCAAGCCGGCGTAGTCGAGGCTGTAAACCACTACGATCGGCGAGATTTCTCCCTTCATCGCCGCTTCCATGATCGTCGCCCCCTGCGCGTCGAGCTGCACGGAGAACGCGGCGCCGTTGTCGCCGTAGAGAGCGGGTTTGGCGAAATGCTGCATCTTGACGACGAAGCGCGGCTGCTCCGCCGGCGACGGCGGCGCACCGGGCCGAGGCGGGGGCGCCGGGCCGCTGTCCCGCCCGAAGATGATCAGCCGCACGGAGCCGTCGAGCGGCTGGATCGGTGCGATACGCGGCATGGCCGGCAGTCTCGCCAAGCGGCGGATCTCGCTCGCGACGTCATCGATCTCGGGCTGACTCAAGCCGAGATGCAGGTCGAAAGTCAAAAAGCCGCCGCCCCGATCTTCTTCAGTCAACGTTCGGTACTTGATCAACTGCAATCGCGGGACGGCGACACCGTCCGCGCCGACCTGGGTACGCAGACGCGGTTGCGCCGGCAGGTAGTAGTGCTGGAGCGGGTCCGCATGGTCGCGAAAGACGGAGACTCCGTTAATGAAGTAATACGGCGCTTCCAGATAGAGCATGGCCAAGCCCTCCGTTCGAGCGCCGGCCGTCAGGCCGGGACCTCGAGCACCAGCACCTCTTCCGCCGTCTCGAACGGCGGCGGCTCCCGGCGCGAGCCATCCATCAGGAAGAAGCGCGAGGTCACCGTGTAACGGTTGCGGGATTTCTCCTTGATATTGACGGTCCACGTCGCGGGTCCCGTCCCGTCGCGAAGCGTGAAGGTGTCGTTTTCGTCGATGCCGTTCTCGGCGTCTGCGTAAGCGAGCGTCACGGTGACGAGCTTCGCCTTCGTCCAGTCGATCAGGTCGGGCAGAAGCTCGATTGATAGCTTCAGCACGTCCTCGCCCTCGAGCACCGTATTGGAAGTCACGGTCTTCTCGGGGATGCTCAGAGGGGGTCGGCCGTCCCGATACACGATCGTGCCGGTGTAACGAAGCTGCCCCGCCTTCTCGCTTATCACAGGAAACGTCCAGTCCTCGAAGCGCTTGCCGGCGGCGCTGAACGCGAACGACTTCTCCTGCCTGAAGCCGTTCTCTGCGTCCTCGTAGATGAAATCGAGGAAAAGGGTTTCGATCGTGTTGTCGAAGTCGCCCTTGGTGCGAACCGAGATCGTCCGGTTCGCCGAGAACGGGTCATTCACATACAGCTGCTCACCTTCCGAGGTCTCCGTCGGGGTCACGATCTCGCGGCCGTCCTTGAGGAAATACCTGACCTCGTAGGTCCAGGGCTTGGTGCGCCGCTTGAATATGACCTCCCGCACCGCGTGCTGGCGCGACTCTTTGGTGATCGTGAACTGCCGCTCGCGGCGAATGTCGTCGTCCTGGTACACGAGCTTCAGCTGCGCTTGTTCTACTTGCTCGAAGTTGATGTCGCCGACGTCGATGTCGACCTTCCAGATTCCGAGGTCGCCGACGTTGATCGAGACATCGGACTTCGACTTGATGGGTGGTGACTTGAAGACCTCGCTCTCGCCTTTGTAGTTGACCGTGTAGGTGTACTCGAGCTGGCCGTCGCCGCCGTCGAGGAAGGCCTCGAAGCGCTCGATGTCCTCGGGCTTGCGGAACGTGTAGGTCGCCGTACGCCCTTGGCCTTGCGGACCTTTGTAGCTCACCTCCACGATGACACTGGCGATCGACAGGTCATCGAAATCCGCGTTGACCATGAAGACGACAGCGAAGCTGCGGAAGAACGGGTCGTCTCCGTCGACGGTGATCGCGTAGTCCTCCCACTTCACGGCCTTGCCGTCGACCTGTAACGAACCGAAAGCGGGCAGCGGCGCGTTCGGATTTGCAGGCATTTCGACGACCTTGGCGGCGGAGTACTCCACGCGGACGCTGGCCGTGCGCGTAACGTCCACTTGCCGCACGATGTCCTCGATGCCGCGCTCACGGATCTTCTCGACATCGCGGCTCTCCGGCGGTATCGCGTCGAGCACATTGCGCTTGATCGCCTCGTCGAGCTGGCGGCGCACGGAGTCCTCGATCGTCTCGATCATCTTCTGGTGCTGGCTTGCCTCCATGCCAGCCGGCGGAGGCTGCAGGATCCATTCGAGCTTTTCCGACTCGCTCTTGTGCAGCGTGTCGTTGATGCGCTCCTCGTAGTCGTCGTCGGCATAGATGTGATGCCTCTCTTCGATTTGCTGGAAGAAATGCATGAAGGCCGACGCGTTCCAGGTGCCGACGATATGCGCCTCCGGCAGCTTCGCGGCGTAGCCGAGCTCGTAGCCGACGATGACGAGGCTTGCGCCGGGCGACTTCATCGCCGCCTCAAACACGGGCGCACCGAGCTCTGATAGCTCGACGCCGATCGAGACGGCGTTATTGCCGAACAGCGATGGGGGTGTCGGCACGTTGATTTTCTCCACGAGCGTCGCCGCACCTTCGCTGCCGCTGACTTTGTCCATCACGATAATCGAGACCTTGCCGCGGGTGATTAGCGGCCGGGCAATGCGCACGTTATTCGCTTGTGATGCGGGCACGCCCCGCGCGCGCAGCCGCTCTGAGATTTGGTTACGAATCTCCTGCTCGTCTTTCGCGGGCAATGCGAGCTCGGCCTGCAACACGACCAGCGCGCCGGCCTTCACACCGCCCGGACGGTCGATCGGCGAGCGGTACTTGACGTACTTGAATACCGGCTTGCCGTCGCGCACGGCCAAGGTCGGCTCACCCGGAAGCGCGTAGTACTGAAGCGGATCGAGGTCGTCCTCCCAGTAGGCTGTCTGACCGACGACACCCTGGCTGTCGAGCTTGAGCATGTCATGACTCCTTCGTTCTCGGCGCTTCGATCTGGACCCAGTTGCGAACGTCCGCCACGAGCTCGACCGGCTGCGCCACGCTTTCGCTGCGAGTGACGGTTGCGGCGACGCCGTTGCGGTGTCGAGTCGCCGGACCGTCGTGGTCCGGCGCATCGCATCTTGAATCCGACGACATCTGTGCGATGGACGCGTGCGCTGCACGCAGCACCTCGGCGCGGGCTTCGGCGATGAGTGCTGCCGACGCGCCGGCATCGGCGCTCACCGAGAGCTTCAACTTGCCCTCGGATAAAAGGCGGTCGAGATCCGCGTCCCGTTCCCAGTCGCCTTCGATGTGGGCAGTCACAGTTCGGGTTGCGGCCAGGTCCACCTCGTAACGGACCTGGAGCCGTCCGTTGCCCGACATGAGAGCTGTCCGGGCTTCGTGGGCAGCATCACCCTGGAGCACGGCCGAGAATGCGGCAGGGTACGGGGCGGTCGGAGACGGTGACGCCTGCGCCAGCTGCTTGGACGGCGTGCTCGGTGAAACCAGCTCGAGCACGGCGCGGCGGATACCAAGGTCAGCCGGCTGCATCTCGACCGCGCAGGCTTCGACGCCGCCCTCGGCAGCGATCGCGGCGCGAGCGGCCGACACCGCCGCACTGTCGGCCCCGAGGCTTGCCCCTACGGTTAGCATCAGCACACCGCTGGCATCGATCATCGTCACTTGCGGGGTGCCGGCGGGCGTGCGCTGCGGCGAGGGCTCACCCGGCAGGTAGCGCCACCGCTTCGCGGGCGACGAGGCGTTCGGCTCGGGCCACGCCCACAGCGTCCCATAGCGAGTGCCTGGTAGTGGCTGCGTCATACTACGACGCTCTCATTGGCCGCGAGATCAAGTCGATTCGTTCCGCGCACGGGAACGGAAAATTCGTCATGGCCGCGCCAACGCCATAACAACCCAGGGCGAAAAGGATCGCGGCAGAACCAACCGTGCGTGCGCGAGCTGTTGCTCGGGGTGAAGGCGTAGGGCGCCGGCTCCTCGCTCGCGTCGGCGTCTTCCGGCAGCACCTCGATGGCGGCGAGGGGCACGCCGGCGGGAAGCGAGACCGTGATCTCGAGCGAGCGCGGGCCATAGCCGGGGAGATCTGCGAGCTCTATGCGCCAGTCCGCTGCCGGTATCGGCCCGAGCATGATCGGGACGCCCGGACCGCGCGGGGTCAGCATCACCGTCATCTGCGGTGCGGAGGCGTCGACCGGCAGAGCAAGCGCCGCCCGCGGCCGCGCGGCCGACAGCGTTACGGCGGTGTCCGCCGGCTGGTCGGACCATTCCCCGGTGAGAGTCACCGCCACCTCGGCCATATGGATAAGCCGCGCTTCGACCTCGACCTCGACGAACATCAGCGGGAAAGCGGACGTGCGCAGCAGTGCTTGCGCTCCGGTGCCAGCGTGTGTCTCGCCGAGCAGCTGCTCCACGCCGCGGTGGTCGACGGCCGGCCAAAAGGCAAATGCGGCCAACGTCCACTCGAGCGGCTCACTCGGTGAAAGTTGCACGTGCTGCTCAACAGAGGACCCGTCGGTAGGCAGCTCGAAGTCGCGCCGTACCTCGTGCATCCGCGCTGGCGGCCGAGGCGGAAAACGTAGCGTCGCGCCGAGCGCGAGCGGCCCGATCAGCGGCCGTCGCACGCTGCAGTCGATCGTGATCCGGTGCCGCCCTGTCGGTAGTGGAGCGCCCGAGGTGCGCTCGATCAGCGCAGCGCCTCCGCCGCGGTCTGCGGCTAAGGCGCGCGCCGCGAGGAACGGGTCGAGCTCGAGCGCGACGGTCCGTGTGGCGATGATGGTGCGGCCGAGGTCGAGCACGGCGCGCCCGTGCGTCAGCGTTGGGTCGAAAGGGCAAAGGGCAAGCCCGGCGTCCTCCGCCGGCCGCAACGGACCGGCGCAGAGCGCCGATCGCACATGATCTGCAACGGCTTCCGCGGCGACGATCATCGGGGTGTCCGGGTCGATGTCCTCCAGCTTGACGCCGGCGGACCCGGGGTCTGCAGCGACCAGGTCGCGCAACACGGCCGGAGTCATCGTGCCGGCGGCAAGCACCGCTGCGAGCACGGCGACGTCGATAACCGCTCGGCCTTGGAGTCGGGGTGCGATGCCGGCGACCTCGACGTCGACTGTAGCGATGACGGGCAGCGCACCGTCAGCCAATGCTTGCTCAACGAAGGCGACGCCCTCCGGCGCGAGCGGCAACACCAGCCGCGCGAGGCACAGTCCCGAGCAATCCAGCTCCACCGGCCGCAGCAGCTCGGCCGGCAGATCGAGCATTGCCGAGCGCAGCCGCAGCCAACCGCGCTCGGCGGGCACGGCGCGCGCGTCCTCATCGTTAGTGGCAAGCTGAAACTCGATATCGATGCGCCCGCGACCGGCCGCTCCGAAGGGCCCAAGCTCGCGGATCGCTAAGATGCGAAAGGCTGGCCTACCATCCGGCTCCGTCGCGATGCTGAGCGTATTCGGTAGCGCCAGCGGGGCGCCATTGCGTTGGAAAGGCGCGTAGAGCCACGCGGTCTTCCCCGCAATGGGCCGTCCCCAATCTGGCAGTCCGCGCATATCATTCCGACGG
Source organism: uncultured Gammaproteobacteria bacterium (assembly GCA_964518995.1). Classification (GTDB taxonomy): domain Bacteria; phylum Pseudomonadota; class Gammaproteobacteria; order Steroidobacterales; family Rariloculaceae; genus ZC4RG20. The sequence goes on along the minus strand of CAZFJU010000057.1, from coordinate 6,950 downwards.
CAGCAACGGGACCAGTAGATTCGACGACGCTGTTTGCCAATCCGGATGCACGGGCCGCGACGAGCGTCGAATGACCTCCGTCTTGTAGCGGAAGCCGTCCATCGCGGAACCGGGCAGCAAGATGTCCTTCAGCGAGCTTGCGATCCTCACTTGGCGCTCCAAGCTATCCGGTGTCAGCTCGACGGCCATCCCGTGCTGAAAATGCACGATGATCGCCAGCGCTTTCTCGGCCGGATCGCCGGACGGCGCGTCGAACATGGCCGGAAAGAGCTTCAACGTGATCGTCCGGCCTGCTTCGACGGTCGCAGTGTCGTCGATGATGGCTGCGATCAGGAGCTCACGATTCGGCTGTGCGTGCACACCGTCGACGTCGATCAGCGGCTCGAGCGTTTCGCCGGCGAGATCTGCTGGAACGCCGCCCGATGCTTCGATTGCGACATTCATGCTTTCCCCGGGAGGGAGGATCAGCGGCAGGGGGCTCGAGGGTGTCAGCACAGCAGCGAGCTCCGTTTGCCCGGCGAGGATTGAGGCGCCAAGGCGCTCGATCAGCAACGGGCTCTCAATGGCGTTGCGCAGTCGCAGCGAAAACTGGCCGGGCTTCGCACCTTCGGTAACCTCTGCCTCGAGCACGTCGCCGTTCATGCGGTCGAAGCGGGCCTCGAACGGGATGCGCTCCGTTGCCCCCTGGCCGAAATCGACGCGAACCTCGCCGCGCATGATCGCGAGGCCGCCGCCCATCAGTGCGTCGAAGACCGTCGTGAAGTCCGTGCGCGAGAGTGTTTCCGAGCAAACGACGGCCAGATTCAGGTCGACGTTCGCGTTCGGCCGCTCGACCAGGCCGCCGCCGGCGCCCCCCGGCAGTGCGAGCCAAAAGGCGGCGTCGTGTACCGGCAGCGGCTCCATACGCATCCGACTTTCGGCCGCCGCACCGCCGGCGTCGGCCGGTAGACTTTTCGCGAGCTCCGCCCGTGCCGCCTCGAGCCGCTTCAGGTCCGTCCACGGCGTCGCAACAAAGTCGATGGCCACCTGCGGGTCGGCGTCGCGAGTCGGGCCGTCGACTTGACGGACCTTCATCAGCGGTTTGTACGGCGGCGGCTTGTCGACGCGAGCGAGGCGAAAAGCATCGGGCAGGTAGAACACACGCGTTGGGTTGGTCGCATCCTCCCAATACTTATGGAAGCGTCCGCCGAACTGCAGCTGGCGCGTGACGAGCCCTGGCGAGCTGCCGCCCGCTGGTCGGGCGCCGCCGTGCAAGTACGGATGCAGATCGGGGTGCAGGAACAGCGGGTCCGGTTCGACCTTTTGCTCGAGGCCGCGGGTGACCGGCCGATACCGACCCTCGTGACCGGCGATCGGCACCGCCACGCGGACCGCCCGCAGCGCGACGATGCCGCATCCCGAGTCGCTATTGGTGATCGCGGCCAGGACTTGGTCACGCTCGGCGGGGCTGGCAAAACGAATGCGTGCGACGACTTGATCGTCGTCGTTGGTCAGAACGTCGGCGAAGTCGAGCGTCTTGGTGGCCGAGCCGCCGCCCGACATCGTGAGCGAGAAGGAGAGACGCAGGAGCAAGTCATGCGGGAGCTCCGCGGTGTCTTCCGGCACACCTTCGGGACGGACCTTGTCGAGCGTCACCGAAAGCGACGACCGACCGGACTCGTCTGTTGATAGGCTGATCAAGTACTGCAAAGAGCCGTCGACGAGCCGGCGCGACAGGTGGTAGCGCGGGAGGTGGAAACGTTCCGGTCCAGCGGGCGCCTCGAACGCGGCGTGGTCGACCACAGGATCGGAGCTTGCCACGGGTAGCCCGAGCTCTTCGCGCGTCGCGCCGGTCGCGCCGCCGGCGTACGCCAGCGTCATGCAATTCGAGCACCATCGCCAGTTGGGTTGTCCCTCAGCATCCGGCTGATTGATGGCCAGCGCGTAGTCCCATGAACCGGTATGGTCGTGCGCGCCGCCAGCCGCGCAGAGGCTCGGTTGGCCGGCGAAGGCAAGCCCATCGCACTTCCCGCACCACTTCCAGTTGCTCTGGTGACCCGCCAGAGCGACGTTCGCCGGCAGCACGTAGTCGGCGCTGATGCTGAAGTCGTGCGTGCCGCCCTTGATGCAAACACCCCCGACGTGGCCGCCGTAGGCGAGACCCTGGCACTTGCGGCACCAGCGCCAGTTGGTCTGCCCTTGCGCGCCCGGCCGGTTGACGACGAGCGTGTAGTCCGCGCTTGCGGTTTGAGCATGGCCGCCCCCGGCAGGGCAATCGGGCGCGAACAGTATGGGCGGAAACCGTATATCGTGCAGCCGGTCGGCCAGGACAGGGTTGAAGATTCGCGTCTCGGCGAGCCCGGGACGAGCGACCACGCGGTGGTCCCGGACGACCGATCGCCGAGCGTTGACGACTTGATCGGCGGGTCGCGTTCCGCGCACGGTCGCGCGCCCGGCCAGTGGCTCCACCGCGACGTTACGCTCGACGCGCGGTTGTGCTGTAACGTGTGCAAAGGTGGGTAGCGCCGCCGTCATCGGAGCCAAACGCACGCCATCGGTCATTGCTATTGTTCTCGAACGGCTGCCAAAGGCACTGAGGGCAAAGGCACTATAGCCGATCAGACTAGGCGTTCAACGGACGGCATATCATACATAAGAGGATCGTCTGATACCAGACTATCCTGCGACGGAGTCTTATCGCCGGCTGCGATCGAAGTAATCCCGTAAGCCCTGCGGCCGGTAGCTCGAGTCTTGGTCCCAGCGTTCGCGTACAGACGTATGCAACGCTTGCGTCGGGTCGAGCTCTCCAGTTGGCGTGCCGTCCGACGCGTTGGCAACACCGATCGCGCGCACGAACCGACGCGTCAATCGATAAAGACCCGTCTTCGAGTTGTGCGGCGTGCCTTCGGCTTCGGACTGTAGCGGATAGGCGCTGTCGACCGCCGCATCGAACGCGAGACCGACGCCACTCGCCTTGGCGATCATCCACTTGAGCGCCACATCCGAAAGGCCTGCAGCCGGATAGCCGCCGCCGATGTCGCTATGCGCGCCGGCGAACCAAACCTGCTCGACGATCTGGTTCTCTTTGGGCTTCGCCGCCCACAGCGCCGGCTCGAACGGCGGCCGATACTCGTCGATCGCGAGCGCGTGATAGCCGTGCTCGACGCTGCTCGACAACTCGGTGTCGTGGAACTGGTGTTTTTGCTTGGTCAGGAAGCGAAGCCCCCGAAGGGGGATTCCGAGTGATCCCACGGTATCCCAGACGCCGATCATACGAATCTTGATCTGCTCCTTGCCATAGACCGAGCTCGAGTCGCGGAATGTGCATGCTTCACGCTCGTCCGGATGCGATGGGTTGCGGTAGAGCTCAACGGCCTCGCGATAGCGGCTCGACGCTGTGCGGTTCAGTATTCCGCACTTCCGAATCATGCCGCCGAGGCTTCGTGCGGTGAAGGCGCCGCGGCTGAAACCGAAGATGAAAATCTCGTCCTCTACCTCGTAATTGCCCACGAGAAAGCGATAGGCCTCAAAAATGTTCTCCTCGAGGCCTTCGCCGAACGCGCCGCCGGTAATGCGGTCAAGGCTGTTGCCGGTGCCAACGCCCTGATCATAGTAAATGATCTGAGGTACGGCACCGTCGCGCTTCGCGACGCGCAATGCCAGCTTGACGACGTTGGTTGGGCAGGGTGCGCCATTATGTTCCTGGTCTGCCCTGTTCCAGGTGCCGTCGCAGCAGATGACGAGTCGCTTCATGTATAGACCTCCAGGCCTAATCAGGACGATGTATGACCGGACATGATTCCGATCGGCACACGGAGGCGGTGCCGCGGCGCCTAAGGAAATCTGGCGCATTATCTACAGATAGTACTGTATGCAACAAGATCGCGACCGCGAGCGGCCTGTAGGTCTGAAGGAGACGTTTGTCTGTCGAATGTCACGGTGGAATCGTTCAACGGCGGCACAATGCTTGCTGGAAAACTACTGTTTCGCCCCAACACGGAGGAGAGAATGAAGTTAGCCACAAGCACACAATTCGTCATCGGCTGCGCTACGCTACTTTCGACCTTCAGTACTGCGGTGGCACAAGAGGATGCAGACTGGAAGACCTGGGGCGATATGCGTGAGCAAGTTGTCAGCGCTGATGAGATGCTGGCCGCGGATGTCAGCAACGGTATCAATCCGGTAGGAACCGTGACGGATCTCGTTCTCTCTGCGGACGGGAGTCGAGTCGAGTACGTGATGTTGGAAGTTCCTTACCCATACGCCGTTTACGGCGGTGAGAACGGATTTGTCGGCTTCGACCGCGTCGACTTCCAGCATCGCGGACTGGGACTCGACATGGATGTCGTGATCGACCGTGATGAGCCGGTCAGCGCTCCTGACGAGCTCCGGCTGACCGGTGCGGAAGCCGACAACCGCTTGGTCTCGAGGTTGCTCGCGGAGCCGATGCGCTTTTCGAGCGAGGAATCGCGCGAGATCACGGATATCTTGATCGACCGCGAGAGCGGTATGATCACGCATTGGGTCGTTGAAATGGCAGAGGACGCACTCTTCAGCACAGATCGTCGCGCCATCCCGGCTGATGAGATCTCCGTAGAGGAGGGTGCGCCCTCCACGCGAATCGAGGTGGCCACCCTCGACGATCTGCAGGAATACGATTCCCGTTTTCTGTAGCAGCTCGGTTCCGACCGGAAGAGCAGGCAGCTCTGGCGGCCGCCAGAGCTGCCTTGTGAGAGATTGGATCCGCCGAGTGCCAGGGTGGCCAATTGGCTTCTCGCCCACATTGGGATGGGTCGTAAATTTAACGGCGGATGAAACGTTCTATAGGAGACCGCACGCCATGAAGAAGCTCGCATTGACACTGGCCATCGCGTTGACCGGTTCAGTGGCCGTGGCTCAAGAAGCCGATGACACGACCAACTGTATTTTCCTGCCCGGGTTGGACAGCACGGAGGTTGTCGACGCCAGCACCATCCTGTTCTATATGAACAACGGTACGATCTACCGCAACGTTCTACCGCATCGCTGCCCCGGTCTCGAGTTTGACGAGACGTTTCTCTATCGCGTTCCTACGAATCAGCTTTGCAGTGTCGACGTCATTACTGTTCTCACTCCAATGGGGCGCGGCTTCATGCCAGGTCCATCGTGCGGTCTTGGCAAGTTTCAGAGTATCAGCGAGGAAGCCGCGGAAGAGATCAAGGTTGCTGCCGAGCAAGCCGCGGACATAGATTGAGCTGCCAGAGCTGAGAAATTTTTTAGCGCTCGACACCGTTAATCCGCCGGCAGAGAACTTGACGGCGTCCCGGTGCCGTTGAGTTTGGCAATGCGGCGGCGTTACAAAGCTTGAAACCCGATGGGGGATCGAGAATCGGGCCGCAACACTTGCTATCGGTTCTCCATGCGGAACAGTGCAGCGGTGGAAGGCGGCGTCTCGGCCAGTCCGCGGGCCGGGCGCAGTGTGTCCGAGCTACACAATCGCTTGTTTCTGCTTTCATTGCTCGTTCCAGCCTGCTTCGCGATCAAGCTCCTGGTCATGAATAGGGACGGTAGTGGTTCCGGTGCCGATGTCAGCAGGTAACTCAGGCCAATGGCCCACGCCTTGTCCGTGCGGCCCCTGTGGTCAACGCGATGCGTGGTGCATGAGCTTGCCGATCAATAGTCGTGAACGTCCGGAGCCGAAGCTAACGATTGATGCGCGACCTCGGCCTGCGTGGCGTTGTGCGCGGTAAACGAGTCAGAACTACCATACCCGACGCGCTGGAAGATCGCCGTCTCGATCGTGTCAATCGCACCTTCACTGGGTGCCACGGCTGAACGCGGTCGAGCTGGCGACGCTCGAACGGAGTCGGCTGGTTCGATCACCGGCGTCTGTTCGAGCCGTCTAAAGAGCCTCCGCGATTCCCGGAGCGGTTCACCTTCGCCATTGAATAAGGTGGAGCTATACAACTATTGGCATTGTGGTATTCTCGACGAAAAGAAGACGCAGTCCTTCGTTCGACGGGCTCACGAATAAGAAGCGGTAACGAGCGTGCAAAAAGTACGCGGTCAGATGCCAGATCCAGCTTCAGACTCCTTCGGTACTGCACCATTTGTGCGTGCAACAATGCAGATGATCGTTGGGAATCTCGTTGAGAGTCGTCGAATCTGTATTGCCCTCTACTGTGCGAGCTTGGGCGACTCATGTGGAGCAACTTGAACGTTTGAACAACTAGGTTGGAACTGCAATGACCAATGATGCGATGATCGTGACGATCGACCGAATCGACTTCCTTTGGCCTAGAAACAAGAAGGTACATATTTATGCGGTCGGTATCGCGGCAGACAATATGGGCCAGGTCCTCGTGACCGAGCCGCCCAGCTCAACAACCGTAAGGCACATGCCTAAGGCCGACCGGCCTGCCAAATGGGACTTCGCTGGGGACGGGTACCCCATTTATCAGCGATTCGGCGGATTGGCCGATATCGTGGTTGCACACCTGCTGGTGGTGCGCTCTCGCGCAAGAGCTCGGAGGGCAGGGGAGATCGTCAAAGAGGTGTCTCAAAGTTCTGAGGCAAAGGAGATAATTGAGAGCGCGAGCAAGGCGCTGCAGCACGCTAAGGGTGTGCTTGCAGCGACGTCCGCCCTAAGCCTCGTTTTGCCAGTCGCGGAGCTAGTGAGCGGTATTGTCGCCAAAAGAAAGGACAGCGTAATCCAAACGATCTCGGGATCAATGTTCTTAGATGCCGAGCGCAAGGCGCAGAAGAGCTTCACCCAGCGAATTGTGGCTCCAGATGGCAACATGGAAGTAGAGACTGACGTTTTTCTTTTTGATGCCGAAACTGAAAGCGACGACGTCGCTGATACCAAGGAAGCTGAAACGCAACTAGAGGCCGAAGGTCTCCTTTTTCGACAGCCGGGCGCATAGGCGACTGTGGGAAGTTATGTGGGTACTTCATAGGCGCCTGCCGGGCAATTGGGGGCAGGCTCCCGA
>CAZFJU010000056.1:0-21553 GCA_964518995.1 uncultured Gammaproteobacteria bacterium | reverse complement strand
GATCAGCCGGGCGCCGCGAGCCGCGTGCTCGGCGGCTTGAGCTTGTCCTCGACGGCCGCCGACTACGCCCGTTTCGCGCAAATGCTCGTCAACTCCGGCGAGCTCGACGGCGTGCGCATCTTGTCGCGCAAGACGGTCGACCTCATGGCCTCGAGCCACCTGCCGCCCGGCGTCAGGCGAGGCGCGGCAGGCGGCGGCCCGGCCGGCGGCGAGAGCTACGGTCTCGGCGTTCGCGTCGTAACCGACCCCGCCGCGGCTGGCAATCTGACCTCGGCCGGCACCTTCGGCTGGTCCGGCGCAGCCGGCACGCACTTCTTCGTCGATCGCGAAGAGGACCTCGTCGCCGTATTCATGATTCAAAGCATGGGCGGCGGCGCCGGCCTCGGCATGGCGGACGAATTCGAAACCCTGGTCTACCAAGCCATTGTCGACTGATTCGCCGATAGCGCAGTTGACAGTCCGGCGAGACCGGCGCTAGAGCTGCAGCCACGTCGGCACGGGCAGTGAGACGACTGCTACAATGAGTCTTTCCTTTGAGCGGAGGGTATTGCGATGTTGCGCATCAGCGACCTGCTCGCGGCGAAAGGAACGCATGTCTGGTCCATCGAGCCGGAGGCCCCCGTGCTCGAAGCGCTTCAATTGATGGCCGATCGGTATATCGGCGCGCTCCCGGTGATGCGCGGCACTGAGTTGGTCGGAATCATCTCGGAACGAGACTATGCGCGCAAAGTCGTGCTGATGGGGCGCTCCAGCTCAGAGACGCCGGTGTGGCAAATCATGAGCGCACCGGTCGTGACCACCGCGCCGGAGGACACAGTCGAGACCTGCATGTCGTGGATGACCGAACGACGCATCCGCCACCTTCCCGTGGTCAACGAAGACAAAATCATCGGCATTGTTTCCATCGGCGACCTCGTCAAAGCCGTGATCGAGGAGCAGCAACAGACCATCGACGAGCTCGAGCGGTACATTGCAGGCTGAAGAACGTAGCGAATGCCTCCGCGCTGGCGATCGATCGAGCATCCGATATAATCGTTTGAGCGCAAACTACGGGCGGCGGCTGCCAGAAGTCGGTGCCGATACCTAGAAAACGTTCAGTGGTCGGACGCGTCCGGTCTTCGAGGGAGCTATGGATCCACGCCGGTGGAAGCTGGGCGCGCTAGTCGCCACACCTATATTGCTGGCGCTCGCTGCGGTCGGCCTGCAGCTCCGCGATGACGCACCTCGGCACTGGCAGATCGTCGACCAGTACTGCATCGATTGTCATAACGAGATCGATTTGGCGGCTGGCCTCGCTTTCGACCGCATCTCGCGCGATCACGTCGCCGAGGACGCCGAGATCTGGGAAAAGGCCATCCGCAACCTGCGCGGCGGCTTGATGCCTCCGCCGGGCGCCCGGCGGCCGGAGAGCGAGTCGATTGCCGAGCTGGCGGCTTGGCTTGCGAACACGATCGACGCTGCGGCCGCAGAGCAGCACGTCGGACGAGTGCCCATGCGTCGTTTGAATCGACGCGAATACGAATACGCGATTCGCGATCTGCTCGACATGAACGTCGATGTCGCGGCGCTCCTGCCGGCCGATGATCTCAGCGGCGGATACGACAATAACGCCGCGGCGTTGCAGGTTTCCCCAACCTTTATCAACCGATACCTCGATGCCGCCCGCAGCATTTCGCACGATGCCATCGGGGACCTGCGCCCTATTCCGATTCTAAAAACATACGGCAACGTGGCGGACATGATCATCTCGCTGCCGCCGCGGGGCACGCCGGGCACCGGAACCCAGCAGCGCCACCAGCAGGGCATGCCGTTCGGCACGCGCGGCGGTATGAGCGTGGAGCACACCTTCCTGGCCGACGGCGAGTACGAGCTCACCATCGGCGATCTCGCGTTGGCCCGGGAAGTGCCGAACATGGAGTTCGAGAATACCGTCATTGCTCTGCTCGACGGCGAAGAGTTTTACCGAGCTGTGATCGGCGGCGAGGAAGATCACAGGTGGATCGACCAAATCCTCGATGATGCCGTCGCGCAGATTAACGATCGTCTACGCAACATTCGCTTCTACGCCACCGCGGGCCAGCACACCGTCACGGTCACGTTCCTGCACAACAGCTTCGCGGAGAGCGACGAGCGCGTGCGCGTCACGGCTTTGGAAGGCGGTCAGGCCAGAGTGCATGCCGTTCACGCCCTGCAGATTCGCGGCCCGCTGAAGGTGGACGGGATCAGCGAGACGGCGAGCCGCCGGAAGATATTCACCTGCTATCCGCGCGAGACCTCCGAGGAAGCGAGCTGCGCCACGCAAATCATCGCCAATCTCGCCGAGCGCGCTTTTCGCCGTCCGCTGACCGACGACGACCTGACCGAGCTCCTGGCATTCTACGAAGCCAGCCGCGAAACCGGCGACTTCGAGACGGGCATCCGCGATGCGCTTAGCGCGATCCTGGTCAGCCCGTATTTCATCTATCGCGTTGAAGAAGGTTTACTGAGCGATGGCAGCGAGCGAGTCAATGACTTCGAGCTGGCCTCGCGCTTGTCCTTCTTCCTCTGGAGCAGCCTTCCCGACGAAGAGCTGCTGGCGCTGGCCGATCAGGGCCGCCTCAGCGATCCCGCGGTCCTGGAGCGCCAGATCGGCCGGATGCTCGCCGATGATCGCTCGAAGACCCTGGTCGACGATTTCGCCTCGCAATGGCTGAATCTGCCACGGCTCGACGAAATCACGCCCAGTGGAGGCTCGTTCCGTTTTGCCAGCGGCCGGCTCGATCCGCGCAGGATGTTGAAGGAGGAGCTCGGGCTGTTCATCGACAGCGTGCTGCGCAGCGACCAATCCGTGCTGCGTTTACTCGACGCCGACTACACCTTCCTGAACGAGCGGCTGGCCATGCACTACGGCATGGAAAGCGTGAAAGGCAGTCGCTTCCGCAAGGTGCAGCTCGAGGATTCCGCCCGCCACGGCCTCCTCGGCAAGGGCGCCATTCTGATGCTGACCGCGAACCCCAATCGCACGTCGCCCGTATTGCGCGGCGCCTGGATCCTGGACCGGATCCTCGGCACGCCGCCCGCCGAGCCGCCTCCGGGCGTAGAGACGTTCCCGGAGAACCGGGCGGGTCAGCCCGCGCTCACCGTGCGCGAGCGGCTGGAGCAGCACGCCGCCAATCCGAATTGTGTCGGCTGTCACGGCGTCATGGATCCGCTCGGGCTAGCGCTCGAGAACTTCAATACCCTCGGCCAGTTCCGCGAGTTCGATCCGGAAACCTTGACGGCCATCGACGCGACCGGCGTGCTGCCCGACGGCTCGGCCATCGATGGGCCCGCGGACTTGGTAGCCGCCCTGCTCGTGCGTTCGGAGATGTTCGTTCAAACGCTGACAGAGAACTTGATGACTTACGCCCTGGGTCACGCGGTCGACCACCGCGACATGCCCGCAGTGCGGCAAGTCGTGCGTCTCGCCGCTCAGGACGACTACCGCTTCGAGGCCATCGTGCGTGGGATCGTGCAGTCCGATGCGTTCATGAAGCGGCAAGGCTATGTTGTTTCCTCCGGCGATGCCGAGTTACGTACGGCCGTGGAGTCGGCCCGCTAAGCCCAGGAGTCGCGACCGATGTTTATCAGCAAGAAAAGTCTTTCCCGCCGAACGCTCCTTCGAGGCGCAGGCGCGGCCGTCGCGCTGCCTCTGCTTGACGCCATGGTGCCGGCCGGCACAGCGTTGGCGAACACCGCGGCGGCCCCTCGAGCGCGACTCGGTTACGTGTACTTCCCGCACGGCGCCGTGATGCGAGATTGGACGCCCACGCGGTCGGGCACCGACTTCGAGTACTCCCCCATCTTGAAGCCGCTGGAACCGCTGCATGAGCACGTGACCGTGGTCAGCAACCTGCGGAACAAGGGCGGGGAAAGCACGAATCCGCACGGCATTATCGAGGAGACATGGCTCTCCTGTGTCGCACCCGACAGCCGCGATCGCTCGGCATCTGGCCTGCGCGGGGTGACGGCCGACCAGCTCGCGGCCCGCGTCATCGGCCGGGAGACGCCGCTGCCCTCTCTGGAGCTGTGCGGCGAGCCGGGCGGCGCGATCAACTACCGTACGCCACAGCAACCGTTACCGCTGGAAGGCAATCCTCGCAACGTGTTCTATACGATGTTCGGGCAGGGCGACACCTACGAGGAACGGATCGCCATCCTCAATTATTCCGGCAGCCTGTTGGACTACGTACGCGACGCGACCGCCCGCCTCAACGGCAAGCTGGACCCGGCCGATCGCGTCCGAGTCAGCGATTATCTCGACTCCGTGCGCGAGGTCGAAACGCGCATCCAGAAGCTCGAAGCCGGTGCTCGCGAGCTCAGCGGTCTGCCCGACGCACCGCTCGGCCCGCCGGACGATTTCACCGAGTTACTGGATATACAGTTCGAGATGATCGCGCTGGCTTTCCAAACGGATCAAACCCGCATTGCTTCGATGCGGATGATCCGGGAAGCCAGCATGCGCGTGTTCTCGAACGTCGATGTGCAGGAAGCCTTTCATCCGTTGTCGCACCATAAGAACGACGAGTCGAGCTTCGACAGGCTGGTCCGTATCCAGCACTATCAGACCGAGCGTATGGCCCGGTTCGCCGAGCGCCTGAAGGCAATCCCAGACGGCGACGGCTCCCTTCTCGATCAATCCATCATTCTGTTCGGCAGCAACATGAGCGACAGCGATCTGCACAACAACAATCCGCTGCCGTCCGTGCTGGTTGGCCGCGGCGGCGGCATCAGGGGCGGGCAGCATCTGGCGTATCCGGCCGACACGCCGCATGCTCAGTTGCTGCATACGATGCTGGAGCGCGCCGGCGTTCACGTCGAAGAGTTTGCAGACAGCCCCGGCCCGTTCACGGAAGTGTGAGCCGGGCATGGCACGTCAATCGGCTCTCGATCGAGCTCGTGCCCCGCTTCTCGCGGGGCTGTTCTGCGCTGCGGGTGGGCTTGCAGCCTGGGCGGACGCAGACGTCGATCATCGGTATCCGGACGGCAGCACTGCGCTGATGTGGGCTGTCTATGAGAACGATGCCGCGGCAGCCGCGGCGCTGATCGAAGCCGGTGCCGACGTCGATGCGTCCAACAAATATGGCTCGAACGCGATGCAGCTCGCCGCCGAGGTGGCCGATATCGAGATGCTCGTTCTGCTGCTGAACGCCGGCGCGGACGTCGACGCGCCGAACCCGGCAGGCCAGACCGCATTGATGCTTGCAGCGCGCACGGGGGTGGTCGCTGCGGCGAAGCTGCTGGTGGAGCACGGCGCCGCCATCGATGCGCGCGAGCGATGGGGCGAGCAGACCGCCTTGATGTGGGCGGCCGCGCGCCGCCATCCGGCCATGATGGAGTATCTCCTGGAGCAGGGCGCGGACATCAACGCACGCTCCGCATGGCGTGATTACCAGCGCCGCGTCACCGCTGAGAGCCGTGCGAAGAATCTGGACTCGGGAGGGTTGACGCCGCTCCTTTTCGCCATTCGGGAAAATTGCCTCCGCTGCGTCGAAGTGCTGATTGATCGCGGCGCCGACATCGACTTGCCGGATCCGGACCGCGTGTCGCCGCTGCTGCTCGCCATTCTGAACGGTAATTGGGACATCGCGAAGCGGCTGATCGAAGCCGGCGCCGATGTCGACCAATGGGATATCTACGGCCAAGCGCCTCTTTATGCGATCACTAGCCGGCGCACGAGCATGGCTGCGGCAGCCATCGATCCGCTGTCCGAAACCACCGGAACGGAAGTCCTGCGCATGCTGCTCGACAAGGGGGCCAACCCGAACATGCAGCTGTTCATGCGCCCATCTGATCAGCGCGGCTCCGGCACGTCGCGCGGCTCGACGCCGCTGCACAATGCCGCCGGCAGCGGCGACCTGGAGGCCGTGAAGCGGCTGATCCAGCATGGCGCCGACGTGAACCTGCACGATGCCGACAACGAGTCCGCACTGATGCTGGTGATGCAGAGCCGCAACCAGGATACCGCGTTGGCCATCATGCGGGAGCTCCACGCGGCCGGCATCGACATCAATGCCAACGCCCTCTATCACCACCTGCAGCGCACCCGCGGCGGCACGGCGCTGCACTATGCGGTCCGTGCAGGGTGGGGTCGGGCCGTCGACGAGCTGCTGGCGTTCGGCATCGACGTCGACATCAAGGATCCGGACGGGCTGACGGCGCTGGACTACGCGATGGCACGCGGCTACATCCCTTTTCTGCAGATGCGCCAACCGCCGCGTCTCGATCTCGCGGACAAACTGCGCGCGCACGGCGCCGTCGTGGAGCTGGAAGAGGAGCCTTATTGGCCGCCACAGGGGCCGCCGATCGGTTATGAGGCCACGATCTGGCCGGTCGCCGCGACGGTTCCGAGCGCAACGTACGAGTCGATAGCGCCGAGCGCTTTCGTCGTGGAGGCGGTCGAGAATCTGCAGTACACCGGCACCCCGCAGGACGCCGTATTCCGATGATGAAACTCCTGACGAGCGGCCTCGCGGCCATCCTGTGCTTCGCTGCCGGTGCGGTGACGGCAGCCGAAATCACGGGCGAGCAGATCCGCGACGGCGTCTACTTATTTCAGGGCGCCGGCTCTAATGTGGTCGCCTTGGCGGATGGCGACGACTTGCTCGTCATCGATGGCGGTTTGCAGGAGCACAGCGCCGAGCTCGCCGCGGCGATTTACGCGGCCACCGGGGGCGCGCGAATCCACACGCTGATCAACACCCACTGGCATCCCGAGCAGGTGGGTCTCAATGAGCTGGCTGCAGACGACGGCGCCCGAATCATCGCTCACGAGCAGACCCGCTTGCACCTGAGCCACCCGATCACCTCGCCGCTGTTCGAAGGCCGTTTCGGCCCGCTGGACGAACGCGCCAGACCGAACGCGCAGAGCGACGGCGAGCTGACGTTCGCCGGGCATCGGCTCGTCTATGGCTATTTGCCTGCTGCGCATACGAACGGCGACTTATATGTTTTTCTGCCGCAGCTCAATGTGCTGCTCGCAGGAGGCGCTGTCGGTTCGGATAGCTGGCCGGTACTGGACTACTGGAACGGCGGATTCATCGGCGGGCTGGTGCGTGCCCATGAGCACCTGGCTACGCTCGTCAACGACGAGACCACCGTGATCCCGGCCCACGGTCCCGCGATCACCGGCAGCGAGCTGATCCAGCACCAGGATATGTACCGGCAGCTGTTCCGCGACCTGAGCTATCTGATGAACCAGGGCATGGGCTACGACGATGTCGTGAAGATCAACCCGCTGCGAGACCACGAGAGCCGGTTCGGCGATCCGTCGCGGTTCCTCGATGGCGCTTATCGCAGCAAGCTGATGGCTTATGTGCCGAATTGAATGGCAGCCAAACGATCGTTGATCGCCCCATCGCGCGCGCTCCAAGAACCGTAATCGCGGCGTCCGCTGGGTAGAATGGCCGCATGCCGCTGACCAACGATGCCGTCGTGCTGGGCCTCCTGGCCGTTACGCTTGGCGTCGTCTTCTGGACCTCCGGCAGCCCCCACCCGTTCTGGCAACGCTTCTATCGTTACCTTCCGCCGATACTGCTTTGTTACTTCATCCCGGCGCTCTACAACAGCTTCGGGTTGATCGACGGCGCGGCATCTCAGCTCTACTTCGTGGCGAGCCGGTACCTGCTGCCGGCGATCCTCGTGCTGCTCACGCTCGCGATCGACATTCCGGCGATTCTCCGGCTCGGTCCCAAGGCGCTCGCGCTGTTTTTCACGGGCACGGTGAGCGTCATCGTCGGCGGCCCCGTTGCGATGCTCATCGTCGGCGCGGTCAGCCCCGAGACGGTGAGTGGCGACGTATGGCGCGGCCTCACCGCGATCGCCGGCTCCTGGATCGGCGGCAGCGCGAACCAGGCGGCGATGCGCGACGTGTTCGAGATTCCAGCAGATCTCTTCGGCGCGATGGTGGCCGTCGACGTGCTCGTCGCGAATGTATGGCTTGCAGTGCTGTTTTATCTCGCCGCTCGCTCGCCGGAGCTCGACGCCCGCCGCGGCGTCGACACCACCGCCCTCACCGCACTCCGCGAGCGCATGTCCCGCTACCAGCAGGAAAATGCCCGCATCCCGTCGCTCAGAGACCTCATGCTGATCGTCGGGATCGGCCTCGGCTTTACGGGGCTGGCGCATTGGATCGCGGACCCGCTTGCCGCCTGGATCGAAGCCGAGGCGCCGAGTCTTGCGGTCTACTCGCTGACCTCGGCCTTCTTCTGGCTGGTGGTGCTCGCTACGACATTCGGTCTGCTCGCGTCGTTCACGCCGGCCCGAGAGCTCGAGAACGCGGGTGCATCCAAAGTCGGCAGCGTGCTGCTGTACGTGCTGATTGCGACCATCGGCATGCAGATGGATATCGCCGCGGTGTTCACCAATCCCGGCTTATTCGCCGTCGGGTTCGTGTGGATCTCGATTCACATCGCCGCGATGCTGCTGGTCGCACGGCTGCTCCGTGCGCCGCTCTTCTACCTCGGTGTCGGCAGCATGGCGAACATCGGCGGAGCGGCATCCGCGCCTGTAGTCGCGAGCGCATTTCATCCGTCACTCGCGCCGGTGGCGGTATTGCTCGCCGTGCTCGGGTACGCGCTCGGCACATACGGCGCCTGGCTCTGCGGCCAGCTGATGCGGTGGGTCGCGGGAGGTTAGATTGACCTGACGAACGCGGGCGTTGCCGGCATGCTCGGCCCGAGCACTACGGCCAGCCGATACGCGTCGCAAGTCGCATCGAAGAGCCGCATCTGCGAGCTTTTCGACTCGCGCTCAAAAGTAACGGATCAGCGGGCGGATCGACGTGCCGGGCTGGCGCAGATCCACTTCGAAGCGTCCGTCCGGCCCATTGAGATGCACGACCGGCCCGCTGGCGCGCTTCTTCTTGCCCGCAAGCTCGAGTGCGCCCTCGAGGTGGAATGTCACCTGGAGCTGCGCGTAATCGTAGCCCACGAGCCCGATCCGGCCCGAATGATATCGATCCCCCACCAGAAACCAGAGACGGTCGCCATAGCGGCCGAGATACGTAGCAGCGTCTCCTACCGCAACCCGCTTCGTGCGCCGCCGACCGCGCGAACGATACACCGACATCCGCAGGACACGCGATCGAACTGCGTCCATTCCGTCGTAGATGGCGGCATCGATCTTAGCGCGCTCTATGGCCGTCACCATGGCTTCACCGCGGTCGGCCCATTGAACCTCTTCGAGCACGTCGAATACGGGTGCCCAAACGGCATGACGCCGCCCGAGAAAGACGGCGGTGCAAACCACGAAGACCAGCAGCAGAAAGAGCGCGACGGTGACGGTAACACCGATCGGGAGGTGAGCTGAGCCGATGTAGATGATCAGATAGACGGCCAACAACAGGCCCAGACCCAAACCCAGCGAGAGGGCGATGGTTCGGAGCACATGGACAGCAACGTCTCGCGGCTTCGTCATCGCGCGCGATTTCCTCGATACGTACCTCTTTTCATCGAGAAGCTCTTGCTATCATCGCCCGTTCAGGGTGGCTGAATTTTGCGTCCGGAGAGTCCTTGCATGTCCACTGCCGAAGTTGTGATCGATGTTCATCCGGCCATGTTCCGGAGTCATCCATTTCTGTTCGTTCTCAGTGTCTTGCTCATCGCGGCTTTTGGGCTTGGTATCATCATTCTGTTGATTTGGTATGTCCGTACGCGGAGCGTGCGGCTGCGCATCGATGCGGATCAGATGCACCTGGAGACCGGCTTGTTGAGCAAGGCTCACGTGGACATCGACATCAGCCAGATCCGTACGGTCAAGGTTCATCAAAGCTTCCTGAACCGCGTGCTCCGCGTCGGCAATATCTCGGTCTACACGGCCGGCGACAACCCGGAATTCCAAGTGGTCGGCATTCCCGATCCGAACCGCGTGCGCGAGTATGTCCGCAACCGGCGCGAGGTGCTGGGGTGAGCGATCTCGACCGGCGCGACGCACGATTCGCCCGGCGCGCGCTGCTCGGGACCTCGGCGCTTGCGGCGCTGCTGATCGCGATACTACTGCTCGCACTGGCCACCTCGATGCCTTTGCTCTCGGAGTGGGTCACCGCCACCTTCAATGACGGCATCGGACTCCGAGCTGCCGCGCTGGCGGCTATGGTCGTATCCGTCGTCATGATCATCGTTCTCGCCGTCTTCGCCGGTGATGGCCTGATCGGCGAGCTCCAGTTCATGATCCCGGGGTTCTTTCTATTCTTCGTTTTCTTTTGGCTGATGCTCGCCTGGGCTTTTTGAACGAGGCAGCTACTCCCCGCGATTCCTTCCGGATCGAGATAGCAGCTCATCGATCTTCGACGACGCGCCGGCGATGTCCCGGGTCAGGCTCGAGCGAATTTCTTCGCGCATCCGCGCCGCTAGGTCCTGCATGCCGCCGCCATGCAGCATTTCGGGCATCTTCGTACGGTCGTCGGCTGTCTCACCGCCCGGCTTCACGACCGGGAACTTGAGCGACTGCGCGAGCGTCATCACGATCCAGAACTGATCCGGCGGTGAGAAGAAATCCATGAGGTCGAACGGAATCCAGCAGTAGCCTTCCTCGCCCCACGCCTTACCCCAGCTGTTGCGAACCAGGAACATCCGCTTCGGCTTGTCGTATCCGACCATCAGCATGGCGTGACCGCCTCCCGGACGCCCTCGCCGCTCCGCGTCTGTCGCTTGCGGCATCACGCCCGTCTTGGCCGCTTCCTCGTAACACCGGCCCGGAATCATTGTGCCGAACACGACTGGGATCCCTTCAGCCAGGGAGTGTATCGAGCCGTTCACCTTGTCCACGCGGGCATACTGCATCGCACTGTGCTCGCGCGCGCTCTCGTAGATCTGCTCCGGCGGCTGCATCGCAAATAGCATCGGATTGTAGGGCCAAAGCTCTTCCTTGCACGAGCCGTACGCGAGCAGCGAGGCCATCGCTTCAGGAATCGTCGCGCCGGTATCGTGCATGACGGTGCCGCGCAGGCGCCGCGAGTTGTAGTACACGAACAGGCGGCTCAGATCGGGCGACCATCCCTGAGAGACCTTGTAGTGGTATTCCATGGCGCCGACCACGGCGTTGGCCGTGCAGCTGCCGATCTGCCCCTGGTCTTCGACCGGCGTGCAGCGATCACGCAGATCGACCCGGTCGGGGACCGGGCGATCGTCGAAAAGCGTGCGGTACGAAGTCGCGCCCGCCGGCTCCATGATGCAGCCGTCGAGCCGGTAGCCTTCAAGTGAAAACGCCATGATGTTGCTTCCTTCGATGCTCGGCTTTCTAAGGCAGATGTTCTCGATGCAGCACTTGCAACTGCATAGCGCCGGTAGCGCCGTCACTGACGCGCACGTCGATATGCTCGCGATCCGCCCGCAGCTGGCCTTCACCGCTGCCGCTGCCACCGCGCATATCGCTGAATCGGTAGTTCAGCATGGGGCCGCGGATCATCCCCGAGAGCGCACCGATGACATTACCGGTCATGTCGAACAGCTCGCCGTCGAAGTTGTTGCCGCTCTGTCTGATCATCAAGCTCGCGTTGGCGAACCCGCTGCCTTGGACCTCGACGTACCAAGTTCCGGCGACGTTCTCGGCGGCCGCCGGAGTTGCAGGCGGGGCGGCGGCCTGAGAAAGCGGTTGTACGGTGGACTGCACGGCCGCGTCTTCGTCCAGCAGCGCCGCTATGCCGATCACTATCGCGGCCAGTCCTACGCCCACCCACGCTCGGCGCGAGAGCTTGAAGCTGCCGAGGCTTGAGGCGGCCTTGCCGACCAGCGCCTGGGCGCGAAGCGAAGCCTCTTGAGGGGGCGGCACCGTCTTCGGCGACGCAACTCCGCGGTGTCGCTCCGCCTCGTCTAACGCGGTCTGGTACTCCGCGGCACTTTGAAAACGGCTGCGCGGACGGCTGGCGAGCCCCTTCTCGATCACGCCATCGACGCCTGCGGGCACGTCGTCTCGCTCCTTCGACGGCGACCCGAGCCGACCTTCGGGCGGCACTCCCATCAGCAGCTCGTAAAAAATGGCCGTCAACGAATAAAGGTCGGCGGGCGGACCCACCGTATCGGCGATGGTGCGCTGCTCCGGCGCCATATACAGCGGCGTGCCGGTTGCCGAGCTGGTCGAGGTCAGCTGCGCCGATTCGCCCGTGTCGATCGCTTTGGCGATGCCGAAATCCAAGATCACCAGGCGATAGCTGCCCGCCTCTGGAGAGCCGATCAGCATGATGTTCTCCGGCTTTAGATCGCGGTGGATCACGCCGGCATCGTGCGCGGCCGCGAGGCCATCGAGGATGCGCTTGACGATATCGCGGGCGACCGGATAGCCGACTTCCTTACCGGCCTGCACGGTACGGTGCAGCCAGGCACGCAGGGTCTCGCCGTCGAGGTACTCCATCACGAGGTACAGCTGCCCGCCCTCATCGCCGACGTCATGCATCGCGATGACGTTCGGATGGCGGACATCGCGCGCCGTCAGCCCTTCGCGTATGAACCGCTGCACGGCCGTGGCGCTCTGCACGAGCGCCGGCCTGATCAGCTTCAGGACTACCTGCTTGCCGGTGACCTTGTCCTCGGCCAGGTACACGACGCCCATGCCGCCGGCCCCGAGCCGGCGCACCACTGTGTAACGGCCGTGGAACACTTCTCCGGCCTGCAGGCCGGAGCCGGGCGCCTCTTGTTGCGGGCTGTACTCGCGAGTCCCAAGCCCGCTGATCGATTCGAGCCCGGCGCTGCCGTGCGACGCGGCCGTCGATCGCGTGGTGCCACAGCTCGGACAGAACGCGGCGTCCTCGGGCACAGCAGAGCGACAGTTAACACAGGTCGTCATGAACGGCTCTCCACAATCCTCTTGCTAAAAGGGCTCTGACCCCAATTTCTAAACGGCTCTGACCCCTATTTTCCAAAGCTCAGCCGTTTGCCGCCGGGCGGCGCTCGAACCGAATCGTGTCGACCACGCTGGACGAGACGCTGAACCGGACGCCGACCTCGAAAGCCTTTGCATGCATCGCCGGCAGCGTGAAGCGGTCCCCGTCTTCCACGACTCGCAGCTCGCCCCTGCTCATCGGCGCGGCGTTCAGCCCCAACCGCTGCTCCGCATGGGAGCGCACATACAAGCGATCGTTCTGCAGAATGAAGTCGCACAGGTGACGCGACAGAATGCCCGACGTGTCCGCATCCAGCCGCCCCCCTTCGTACGCCCGCAGACACAGATCATTCGGCTGCGGATTACGCTCGGCATCGAATCGGCGGCTATCGCGGCCGCAGCGCAGCAACGGCCGATGACCGATCAGCGGCCCGCTGAACGGCGCATCGCCGGCCGGGAAGCCGGCATACTCGAAGCGAACATTGCGCGGCACACGCAGACCGCTTGCCGCATAGCCGCGATATCCGCGTTCGAGCTCGAAGCGCTCGGCACGATCGAGGTTCAGGCGCTCTTGTGGAGATGAGCCGGACGTCGGTCGTTCGTCGCGGTACTGCAGATTCGGGTTCGCGACCACCATGCCCGCGGTTCCGAAGTCGCTGTTGCTGAGATCGAAGTTCTGCACGATCTGAGTCGGCGCCGATCCCGTCGAAACTTTGATCAGCACCTCGCCGGTGAATACATAGTGCTCCTCGAGCTCGGCGAACCGAGTCGCGAGAATGAGCATCAGCTGCAAGCGATGTGCGCCGCCGCTCTGCAACGGCTCGGTAACGACCGAGAATGGCCGCTCCTGGCCGGGATCGATCTTCTCCCACTGCAGCGGAACCGGCTCACTGTTGCCTCGGCCCTCGCTTTTCAGCACGCCCAGGACGGAGAGCGAGCGCTGCGCCGGCGACGCATTGCGCAAGCGAAACCCGAGGGTCGTGACCTCGCCGACTTTCGCTTGCAGATGCACGTCCTTGTCGATAAAGCCCTCGGGCCGCAAGCAGCTCGCGCAGAAGTCGAATGGGTTGACCAGATTCCGACATGCGTCGAATGCGGCGCATCGGAACAAAGGCCGCCCGCACCCGTTGCAGAATGCCGTTTCCTTGTCTATTGCGGCAGCGAAACAGCATGCCTGGTAAGGGCGCCATTCCGTCATGCTCATGTCCGCATTTGGTGCCCGCAGTACCTGCAGAATCGATCGCCGGCCGGAGTGTTTCGATGACAAGACGCGCACTCCGCAGTCTCCGTGACCTGTGCTTCCGCGGCGCTTCCTCGATTCCCTTGCGGTCTGCCGTCGCTGCCGCCTCGGGATGCCGCGACGACACCGTCCATCGCGGTGCTGAAAAACGTGCGCGCCTGCTCATCGGAAGCGAGCCGATTCTCCTTAGACATCGACACCATCTCGCGCAGCAGTGCCATCTGTTGCTCCGAGCCTGAAGCTTCGGCCCGTGCGCGCTCGGCAAAGATACGGGCGACGTCCGGCGACAGGCCGGCATTGATGGCCAATAGCTGCTCCGGCGTCATGGAAGCCTGCGCGCGGAGCTTTTCCAGCTGGCTCTGCGCGTCGAGCTGTTGGCGCTGGAGCTCCATCTGGTGGTCGGAACTGCGATCGTCCCGATCGATGCGCCTTGCGCGCTCCCGCTCGTCGAGCTCTACGTCGCTGAGGCCGCGCATCGTCTCGATCTGCTGGCGACGCGCACGCTCGGCGATATCGAGCTTCTGGTCTTCCTCCAGGCGCGTCAGCTTCAGCCGCTGCAGGCTGCGCATCTCATCGATCTGCAGCTCTACTGCGGTCAGCTCCTTTGAGAGCTGAGCGCGCTCGACGGCGTTGCGAGCGTCATCCAAAGCGCGCGCATAGCTCGACTGGCGCTCCACATTGAGCAGCTCGATCTCGTGGTTCAGCTTCTTGAGCTCCTGCGCGCGGACGCCCTCGTCACGCGTGTCGACGAACTCGAGCTCCTGGGTGAGAATCAGCCGTCTCAGCTCATCCTCGGTGCTGGCGCGAAGCGTCTCCGCGGCCAGGTCGGAACGCAGCACAAACTCCTTGGCTTCGTTCTCGCGTTCCAAATCTCTCTTCTTATGCTCGAAGTCGTGATCGAGCATCTCCCGCTGACGTTCGCGCCGCCGCCGCTCCACCGCCGCGCGCTCCTCGTCATTGAGCGCCCACGTCAACGATGCCGAGCGGACCATCAGACCGACGTCCCCGAACAGCCGCTCGGCTTCGAGCATCATGTCTGCCTGGATCTTGTCCTGCATCGGGATGTTGCCGCGCACTTCGCTCGCGTTGACCTGCCGCAACACGCTCCCGAACACCCGGTCGCGCAGATGCGGCATCAGCCGCTCGTACACATCGGAGCGCGTCAGCGAGCCTTTCTGCTGAATCAGGCCTAGAATGTTCTCCGGCTTCTCGGGGTTCAGCTGGAGCTCGATGGCGATCGAGGCGGCCAGAGGCACCTGATCTGCGGACAGCCCATCGACTTCACCGTCAACGTGAAACGGCTTCAGGTCCGCGATTAGCAGGCGCAGCGCATGCTGGCCGCCGATCATGTTCTTTAGCCCCTGCCAGACTCCGCCGACGGAGAAGTGCCCTCCAGCGAACGCCTGCACCAGCTTTCCATCCCGAATCAGCAGCGCCGCGTGGTCGGGCGATACGCCGATCCGCTGCTGAAGGATGCCCTTGAAGTCCTCGAGCGGGACGTATTCCGCCAGCGTGTCCCGATCGCTAAGAACCCAGTTTCTCGAAGCCATAGCCGTGCCTCTGGTTCAATGTTGAATCGGGTCTGGATTGCCGGGAGGTAGCCGGGGCCTCAAGGGTTCGCGCTTTTCGGGCGCAGCGAGAGAAGAAGCCGAACACCTGCTGCGGCAATGAGAATGACGGCCAACGTGAGGCCTACGGGATACTCCTGCGCGATCAGCGTCAATCGCTCCCAGGCCGAGATAGTCCGCCACCTCTCTTCGAGCGATTCGATGTTCACTAGCGAGAACGCTACGGTCGACAGGAAACTGACGAATGCAGTGACGAACGCCACGAGCCGCGCGCGGGACATCGCCTTCGCGGGCCGGCCCGTGTTGTCAAAAGCCTTGCCCCGCTCGATCTGCGCCTGGCGCGCCTTATAGTCCACCCGCAGAAAATCCGGGCCTTGGACTTTTCCAGACGTCGATTCCATTGATGAGAGGTTATAGCTGCGGCGATGGAAGTAGCCTACGATCGCAAACGCTATCCAGAGTCCGACGACCACGATGAGGGCCAGGAACACCAGGCCGAGCCAGTGGGATACGACTGGGGGCAGTTGATAGTCCGTCACGATGAGTGTCTCGTTCTTCTTAAGTTATCGAGCCTGGTCGGGACGCCCGGCTCATGGCGCGCACCGAAATGCACCGGACCCCCGGCACGCAGCGAGCTCGGACTCTCAGCCAGTGACAATGGTGGAACCGTGCTCGCGTTATCCGCTGCATGCGCGACTTGTTATCGCGCACCCCATTTGCGCACTCCCGCGGCAGACCGGCGCCGGCACCGCGGGAATGAGCTTATGACGGCGATCGTTGTTCGCTTGGTCGTTTGCTTGGTCGATCGTCTGGTCGATCGCCTAGCCGATCGCCGCCTCTGTTCTTTGGTTAGTCGATCGCTGCGCTGCCGTTGATCCTCGCACTGCCGATCTAGTCAGTCAACCGACTATGTCACACTATCGGCTCGATAATGGCAACGCTCCGGACGCGTCGTACTGCACCGGGCAGCCGAAGAAGTAAATACCTGCTTCCACCTGCTCTGCGCAGAAGGCCTGCGCCGCCTCGGACTGCGCCTGGATATTGGCGAGCGTTTCCTCGATGGGCAGCCCGCCCGGCGGCCCATGCACCGCGACGTTCAGCACCGGGTCGAGGTCATACGCTTCGATGTTCGCGGACAACGCGCCTGCCCACCAATGCCACGTCCAGGCGGCATCGCCGAGATCGCCTTCCATCGTGATCCGCTCCTCCGGCAAGTACGCGAACACTGCATTCGCCATATGCGAGTGACCGATCACGTGATAGACGTCGAGCCGGCGCACGTCGTCCTGCAGAATGAGATGATCGTCGACCGGAATGAACCGCAGATCATGCGGGCTCATCGCGAGCGCGTCCGGAAACACAACGGCCGGCCTTTCGATCATGTCGCGAATGATGCCCTCGTTACCGCGGTGCGAGATCACGGACAACCCGCGAGAAACGGCCGCCCGAAGCCCAGCGGTATGGTCGAAGTGGTGATGGCTGACGATGACGGCCGTCACCTCTTTGCCCGCTACGAGCTGGTTCGCCGCATCGATGCGGGCAAGCGTGTCTGCCGGGCTCCCGCCCGCCTCGAACATCACCAGGTGGCTGTCGAACTCGATCACGGGGCCGCCATTGCTGCCGACGCGCACATCCCACACGCCATCGGCAAGGTCCGTCACGATAACGTCGCGTTCGCCGCCCCCGAACGGCCCACCGCCGCCGGCTCCTGCATCGGGAAACGTCGGCAGTTGATCCTCCGGCACATCGACCCGGTAGGAGTCGACCTGGAACATCAGTGAGATCTGCTCTCGCCAGTCGAGGCGAGTCATCAGCCCATGCGGCAGCTGCACGCCGGCGTACGGCACGTAGCCGGTGAAGTACGACGTGACGGCGACATCACCCAGATTGACGTGCGGCACGATGCGGCGTGTCCACGCGGGCAGCTGCGTGACCGGGTCGATCGCCATCCAGATTGGCGTTCCGTCCTCGATCGTGAACTGGACGACGGATCGCCCGTCTTCAACCGTCACGGGGCCGAGCGCCGTGCTCGGGTCCAGTGCCTCGAGCACGGCCGGCAACGGATGGTCTAGTAGGTCGGCGCCCGTCTGCAGCGTGGCCACCCGATCCCAGCTGTGACCGAATGGGGCTGCAAACGGGAACATCGCGCTCTGCCGCTCCTGGTTCAACGCTCTGTCGTTCTCGAGATCGAACGTACGCTGCGCGTCGGCAACAGCGCGCCACTTCGGCGGCGCATTTGGATCGCCGGAGAGGTTGCCGCCGCCGTCCTGATACAGCCGCTGGCCAAACCCCGTCAGCGCGAAGTTGCGGACGCCTTGCAGGTGATCGACCCCCCCCATCGCTTCCGCGACCGACTCGAGCAGCCGCTGCGATGCATCCTCCTGCGCCGCAGATGGCGTCACTAGAACGAGCAGAGCCGCCGCAACACTCGCGGCAGCCACGTTTTCGACACGCATGAACTCCCCCTTTCGCTACTCGAAGCTGAAAATGTCGTCTTCTGCCGGCGGCTGCATATCCTGTTCCCAATGCTTCCGCCAAATCTGCGCCCACGGCCGCCCGTACATATCCGGCACTTCATATTCGATGATTCGGCCGGGCGTGACCGGAGTCGCCGTTCCGTCGATCGGAAATATGGTTTGAATGCATTCGGTGAAGACATACGGCGTGACGTCCGGATCGCCGAGCTCGGCGATCTTGACCAACTTGCGGATGATCCGCACCGGCTCTACCAATGCTTCGGGATCGTACAGAATGGCTTCGTGATTGAGGCCCACGAACGCGCCGCTCTCATCGCGCATCGGCGTATAGATCTCGATCGTCTGCATCTCGCTCGAATGCTCGAACACCGAATGCGTCACCCAGCCCTGGATGTTGGAGGTCCAGGTCACGAGCGTGTCTTGGTCCCAGAAGCCGATCGTCTCTCCATACCAGCGCGGCACGTCGGCGCCGAGGCGCGGTACCCGGCCGTCCATGTTGAACTCACGCCCGACATGAATGTTCGTGATGAAGTTGAGCGCGCCGCTGGTCAGAATCTGCACAACCTGCGGCGTCAACATGACGTAATGGTCGTACGCCGCCCACTCGTGCCAGCGGCGCACGAAGCCCTCCGGCCAGCAGTACTGCGACGGCCACATCGGCTTGTTCGTGTGGCCGTGGTGGTAGACCTCCTGCAACAGACGGGTGCGGTATTCATCGGTCAGCAGCGACAGCACGGTCGGCACCTGCACGTGGCGCATATTGAACCAGCTGTCGTTCTCCGGCACGAAGCGCGGCTGGCGGTAGACGCCGTTCCACTCATCTCCAGGAACGGTGGCATACGTGTGCTCGGCAGGCCCGCCGCGCTCACGCGCCTCCTCGAGCAGCGCCTCGTAATGCGCTTGCGCCGTATCGAACCGATACGGGCTGACGATCGATTCGCGAGGATAATCGCGATCGCAGTGGCCCCAAGGCGCGGAGCCTGGAGGATCCTCGCCGATGATGTTCGGGCCGTTACCGCCCCAGATGTTCTCTATAGCGAGCGGGCTGTTGCAGCGGAAGTAGCGGGGGTCGCTCCACAAGTGCCGGTCGGCGTAAAAATCCGCCGACGTGAACAGGTCTCGCTCGAGCGCCTCGACGCCCGGCGGCGTCTCGCCCGCCGGCGCCGAGCCGATGAACGTTCCGTCCCTGGAAATGCCTGCACCGACCCATTCGTATTGGTTGATGTCGTGCTCGAGCGGCGCCGCGCGACCGACGCTGACGATATCGATTTCCGCCGCCTGCTGCGCGGCGGCCGCCGTGCCGGCGAGAGCCAGGGCGGCGATTACCACCCGTAAACCTTCGTTCACATCCCCCTCCTTGCGAGCTTTATCAGCAGTATCGCATGGATCGGGAATGCTCCTCGCTCGGTTCGGCCGAGCTCACTCGAAGTCGAAAATATCCGCCTCCTCCGGGCGCTCCATGCCTTGCTCGTGATACTGCTCCCAAATCCTCGCCCACGGACGACCATAGGTATCCGGAACGGTGTATTCGAAAGTCGACCCGGGCGGTAGCGGGGTCGCATGGCCTTCGACCGGAAAGATGCTCGCGACGCACTCGATGATCTCGAAGGGCTCTCCGTCGTTGAGCGCGCCTTCCCGATCGAGCGTATGGACGATGCGGACGGGATCGACGAGGGCCTCTTCATCGTAGAGCACGATCTCGTGCTTCAGGCCAATGAGCTCGCCCGAGTCGTCGGTACGCGGCGTATAGATTTCGATCGACTGCATCGAATCGCTGAACTCCATGCCGCCATGGTTGATCCAGCCCTGGATGTTCGATGTCCATGTGATCAGCGCATCTTCGTCCCAGAATCCGATCGTGTCGCCAACCCATTGCGGCACCCCGGGCCCGAGCTTCGGCACCGAGCCCGTCTCGTCGAACTCGCGGCCGATATGGATCTGCGTGATCAGCGTTTTCGCGGCGATGCGCATGTCGAGAATCAGCTCGGGCGTAACGAGCAGATTCATGCGCGCCCCGCCATACTGCGCAAACCGCCTGAGAAAGCCCTCCGGCCAGCAGTACGAGCCCGGCCACTGCGGCGCATTCGAGCCCGAGTAGTGATACATCTGCTGAACGAAACGCCGCTGATACTCGGGCGTCAACAGCGAAAGATAAGTCGGGATCTGCAGAATCGCGCCGTTGAACCAGGTCGAGCGCTTGTCGCGCTGGCGCACGTAGCGGCCGTTCCAGTCGGGCAGTGTCGCGTGGGCATGCTCGGTCGGACCGCCGCGTTCCCGCGCTTCGCTGAGCAGCGCCTCATAGTGCGTCTTCGCGCTGCGGAATTCGTACGGGCTGAGGATTTCGTCGCGTGGATAATCACGCTCGCAATAGCCCCACGCCGCTGTTCGCGGCGGGTCGTCGCCGATCAGGGCTACTTCGTAAGCGCCCCAAATTTGCTCGAGCCCGACTGCAGAGTTGCAGCGGTAGTATCGCGGATCGAACCAGAGCGCCTCGTCGCGGTAGAAGTCGTCCGTCGAGAAGATATCGATTGGGAGCGGTTCGACGCCGGCAGGCACATCGCCGTCACGCGCGGCGAAGATTGGCGGGTATCCCGGCGGCACGCCCGCCCCGGTCCAATAGCCCTTGCCTTCCGAGCCGACGATATCGGACGGCACGAGAGGATTCGGCGCGCCGCGACCGACGCTCTCTTGGGCCGCGCCGAGACTACACCATGCGGTCAGAGCTATGCTCAACAGCGCAGCGAGTTGTGCCGCGAAACCCCTCCGCTGCATCCGCTCAATCTGGAGGATTCTGCCGGCGCACTGCGCGAGGATCGGCCGGTTCAGCCGGCTTGCGTCCATAACCGAACTTCCGTCGTCTGAAGATCACAATGGTGAGCAGAACGGCGACAATCAGGGCGATCACTACAAAGACGGCGACGTTCGCTTGGATCCAATTCATCATAGCAGCTCTCCGGCGTCACTGATTTCCTAGGTGATGCCGGTCGTTTGCAACTGCTATGCCAGCTTTTGGACCGCTGCGGTCGCCCGCCCCGCTCGTCAGTCGATCGGCTCGATCAAAAGCAATGCGCCGTTTCTCTCGTCCGTGATCACGTACAGCAGCTCGTCCGGCCCCTGGCGGACGTCACGGATGCGCCATCGCTTGTCTTGCAGCAGCGACTCGCGGCGAATCTCTTCCATGTCGTCGTTGAAGACGATGCGCTGCAGCTGCCCCGTGCCCGGAATCTCGCCGAAGCGTACGCCGCCGACGAAGAGATTACCGGACCAGCCCGGAATGCGCGTGCCCGTGTAGAACGTCATGCCGGTGACGGAGATCGACGGTACGAAATTCACGACCGGCCGAATCGTCCCCTCGAGCTCGAAGCCTTCGGGCTGGTATGGGCCGGCATACGAGCGGCCGAGGCTCACGAGCGGCCAGCCATAGTTGCCCCCCG
>CAZFJU010000055.1:20623-21738 GCA_964518995.1 uncultured Gammaproteobacteria bacterium | reverse complement strand
GATCACCGGCCGAGTCGACGACGTGATCAACGTGTCCGGGCATCGGCTCGGGACGGCGGAAGTCGAGAGCGCGCTCGTGGCGCATCCGAAGGTCGCAGAGGCGGCCGTCGTCGGTTTTCCGCACGACATTAAAGGTCTAGGCATCTACGCCTATGTCACGCTGATCGCAGGCGAGGCGCAGACCGAAGAGCTGCGCTCGGAGCTGGTCGCGTGGGTGCGTAAGGACATCGGGCCGATCGCGAGCCCCGACTTCATCCAGTGGGCGCCGAGCTTGCCGAAGACCCGCTCGGGCAAGATCATGCGGCGCATCCTGCGCAAGATCGCCGCGAACGACTACGGCGAGCTCGGCGATACGTCGACGCTCGCCGATCCGTCGGTGGTCGATGATCTGATCGAACACCGAATGGGGACGTAACGCGCACGCACCGCGAGTACTCCTAGCGGGCTCCAGCTTCAGAGCTGCAGCCCGCACGCCCCCCGCACTCCGCTGAACGCCACCCGCCGCCCGAGACTGCGACAGCCGCCCGTGGCATGGATCCTGCTGCCTCCTGCGTTCGAGATCGAACGAGCGGAGGGGTTTCCATGGCGAAGTCACTGCAAGGCAAGCGCGTCGCGATCCTGGTCGAGAAGGGTTTCGAGCAGGTGGAGCTCACGGAGCCGCACACGGCGCTGCTCGACGCCGGCGCCGAAGCGGATGTCGTCTCGCCCGTCGAGGGCAAGGTCAGGGGCTGGAACTTCACGGAATGGGGCGACGAGCTGCCCGTGGACGTATCGCTCGAGCAAGCGGATCCCCAGACGTATGACGCGCTCGTCCTGCCGGGCGGCGTGATGAATCCAGACAAGCTTCGCACGAATGAGGACGCGCTCAAATTCGTCCGCGCCTTCTTCGACAGCGGCAAGCCGGTCGCGGTGATTTGCCATGGCGCGTGGACGTTGATCGACGCCGGTGTGGTCAAAGGCAGAACGATGACGTCGTATCCGTCGATCGCGACCGACCTGAAGAACGCCGGCGCCCACTGGGTCGACGAGGAAGTGGTCGTCGACAACGGTCTCGTCTCGAGCCGCAACCCGGACGATCTGCCGGCCTTCGTGGCGAAGATGGTCGAGGAGTTCGC
>CAZFJU010000055.1:0-20523 GCA_964518995.1 uncultured Gammaproteobacteria bacterium | reverse complement strand
CGCACGGCCTGCGCCTCCTCCGCATCGAGCACCGGCGCGAACGACGCCATGCCGTTCGGCTCGAGCGCCCCGCCGACCACAACCTGCGCCCACGCCTGCGGATCATGCAGGTAGGAGCTGCGGCGTAGGTCCGGCAGCAGCCCGACGCCGACGACCCCGGCGCCGTGGCACGTGCCGCAATACATGTCATACAGCGGCGCGCCAATCGCGATCGTCTCCTCCGATGCGGTCAGCTGCGGCGGCTCCATCGGCGGCCGCTCGAACTCGGGCGGCGCCGGGAGCTCGCCCGTGCCGCCAAGTCGATACACGAGCAGCCGAGACACGTTCGGCAGCGCGTAGCCCTTCATGTTGGTGGCGCCGCCAATAATCGCCCATGAGCCCCCGGTGCCGGCCATGATCGCCACGTACTGCTCGCCGTCGATCGCGTAGCTGATCGGCGCAGCGATAATGCCGGTATGCGCATGCGCGGCCCACAGCTCCGCGCCAGTCTTGGCGTCGAGCGCGGTGAACTGACCTGCGCCGGTGCCCTGAAACACGAGCCCGCCGGCCGTCGACAACGCGCCGCCGTTCGCCTGTCCGGCCCGCTCGACGCGCCAGACCTCGCGCTGCTCGACCGGATCCCAGGCGATCAGCCGCCCATAGGTGTTGGCCAACACCTCATCCGGATCGAGCGTCGCATTGCCGCTGAAGTCCGTGCCGAGATTGGTCCCCATAGCGACCGGATCGAACGACTCGGCCGCGCCGTAGACGAACGGCGTGCCGTGGATCGGCAAGTAGACCCAGCCCGTCTGCGGGCTATACGACATCGAATGCCAGGTGTGCACGCCGTTCGGATTATGAGTGGACAAAAACGGCTGGCCCGTCTCGTTATAGCGCGCCTCGGGAGTCTCGACGGGACGGCCGGTCTCGAGATCGATATGCGTTGCCCATGCGACCTCGGTGACCTTCTCCGCGGAGATCAGCTCGCCGCTGGCCGCGTCGAGGACATAAAAGAAACCGTTCTTCGGCGACTGCATCAGCACGCGCCGCTCGACCCCGTCGATGATGAGATCCGCGATTGTGATCTGTTGCGTCGCCGTGTGGTCCCACGTTTCGCCCGGCGTGCTTTGGTAGTGCCAGACGTAGGAGCCGTCATCCGGATCGAGCGCGACGATCGAGGCCAGGAACAGGTTGTCGCCCTTGCCCTCGCTGCGGAACGTATGGTTCCATGGCGAGCCGTTGCCGGTGCCGATGTAGAGCAGATCGAGCTCGGGATCATAGGCCATCGAGTCCCACACGGTGCCGCCGCCGCCGATCCGCCACCACTCGCCGCTCCAAGTCTCTGCGGCCATCTCGAGAATCGGGCTCTCGAAGCCCTCCGCCGGATTGCCGGGCACGGTATAGAAGCGCCACGCGAGCTCGCCGGTTGCCGCATCGTAGGCCGACACGTAGCCGCGCACGCCGAGCTCGGCGCCGCCGTTGCCGACCAGCACCTTGCCTTTGACGACACGCGGCGCGCCGGTGATCGTATAGGGCTTGCTGCGGTCGATGGTGTTGACGTCCCACACGGGCGTGCCGGTCGCCGCATCGAGCGCAATCAGCCGGCCGTCGATCGTGCCGACATAGACCTTGCCCTCCCACACCGCGACCCCGCGGTTGACGACATCGCAGCACGCATTGACCGCCCAGCCGCCCGGCACTTCGGGGTCGTAGCTCCACAGCGGCGCGCCCGTGACGGCGTCGAACGCCTTGACCTTGCTCCACGCGGTCGAGACGTAGAGGACGCCGTCGATCATCAGCGGCGTGGCTTCCTGGCCGCGCTGGGTGTCGAGGTTCGCATACCATGCGAGGCCGAGCTCGCCGACGTTCTCCGTCGTGATCTGATCGAGCGGGCTGAAGCGCTGCTCGGCATAGGTGCGCCCATGCGAGAGCCACTGGCCGGGCTCGCTATCGGCGTTGAGCAGCCGCTCGGCATTGACGTTCCCCGCGATATCCGCAGTGTCGGCGGCCGCGGTGTCGAGCGCGGCATGAAAGCCGAAGACGACCCACCCAATCGATGTGAGCCTGAGTAATGAATGAACGTTTCGACGTGCCGACATATCCCCCTCCGGTGCCGCTTCGCTGGCGAGCGGCGTCAGTATAGCCGGGATAAGTCGATTCGCCGCGCTCCCGACGAGCCGCGGTCGGATGACCGATAATGACGGCAACGCAAGGAGGCACGCCTGCATGATCGTCCATCTCGTCGACGGCACTTACGAGCTCTTTCGCCATTTCTACGGCTTGCAGCGCTTCAGCAAGGGCCGGGACCGGCCCTTTGGCGCAGTCGTCGGCGTCCTCACGACCGTGCTGCAGATGATCGAGCAAGGCGCGACCCATCTCGGCGTCGCGACCGACCATGTGATCGAGTCGTTTCGCAACGGCCTCTGGCCCGGCTACAAGACGGGCGAAGGCGTGGAGCCGGCTCTGCTCGCGCAGTTTCATCCGCTCGAGGAGGCGCTCGGCGCGATGGGCATCGTCGTATGGCCGATGGTCGAGCTTGAGGCGGACGACGCGCTCGCCTGTGCCGCCAAAATCGCCGCGGCCGACCGCCGCGTCGAGAAGGTTTGCATCTGGACCACGGACAAGGATCTTGCGCAATGCGTGGAGGACGATCGCGTCGTGCAGATCGATCGCCGCAGCAAAGAGGTTCGCGACGCGGCTGCGGTACGCGCGAAGTACGGCGTCGAGCCGGCGCTCATTCCGGACTTTCTCGCGCTGGTCGGCGATGCGGCGGACGGCTACCCGGGCCTTCGCGGCTACGGCAAGGTGACGGCGGCGCGGCTGCTGCGCGAGCACGGGCCGATCGAAAACATCCCGCTCCCCGTTCTCAGCGCCGAGCACCGCGACCAGGCGCTGTTGTTCAAGCAGCTCGCAACGCTGCGCACGGACGTCGAGCTGTTCGCGGATGTCGACGAGCTGCGCTGGCGCGGGCCCACGGCAAGCTTTGCCGAGCTTGCCCGGCGGATCGGCGGCGAGCGCCTGATCGAGCGCGCCGACAAGCTCGCCGCGCGTTGAAAATTGGGGTCAGAGCCCTTTTCGTAAAGAAATGGGGTCAGAGCCCTTTTTCCGGTCAAAGCCTCTTTCCGGCGAAGCCCTTCTCCGGCCGAAGCCCGTTGCGGCGGGCCCTCTATTCCGGCTGGAAGTCCGGCGGCGCGTCCGATCCCTCGCCGAAAAAGAACTTTTCCATCTCCCGCTCGAGAAATTGCCGCGCCTTGGGCTCGATCGGTGTCAGACGATATTCATTGATCAGCATCGTCTGATGCGCGAGCCAGCGCTGCCACGCCACCTTCGAGACGTTCTCATAGAGACGCTTGCCGAGATCGCCCGGATAGGGCGGCCTGTCGAGTCCCTCGGCTTCGGTGCCGAGCACTACGCAATGGACGGTTCGTGCCACGTTGTCTCCTCGCCGCCGGCCGGCAGCGTATCGAGCAGGACCCGGATGGGCGCTGCAATACCGAGATCCGATCGCGCGGCGTTATACCAAACGAGACTCGCGGATTCCATGACGCCCCCGCAATCGGTCGCCAACCTCACGAGGCGCGGCGCGATCGTCAGATCGAAATGCGTGAACGCGTGCGCGAGCTCAGGCAGCTCGCGCTCATCGCGAAGCTCGACGCCGAGCCGCCGCGAGCACCATGCTCCAGCGCTATCGTCCGCATCCAGCTCCGGCAAGCTGTACAGCCCGCCCCAAATGCCGCGCTCGGGCCGCCGCTCGAGCAGCACCCGCCCGCCGGGGTCGGTCACGACCAGCATCACACAACGCCGGTGCGGCCGCTCGCGCCGCGGCCGCGGCGCAGGCAGCCGCGCCTGGACACCGAGCCGGCACGCCCGGCAGGCGTCCGCGACAGGACACACCGTGCACGCCGGCCGCCGCCGCACGCATAGCGTCGCGCCGAGATCCATGATCGCTTGCGTATAGTCCGCAACCCGCTCGGTCGGCGTATGCGCGTCCGCGAAGCGCCACAGACGCGCCTCGACCGCCCGCTCGCCGGGCCAACCCTCGACGGCGTGATAGCGCGCCAGCACGCGTTTCACATTGCCGTCGAGAATCGGATGGCGCTGGCCTTTCGCCTGCGCAAGGATCGCACCGGCGGTCGACCGGCCGATGCCCGGCAGCGCGATCAGCTCGTCTAACGCCTCTGGCAACGCGCCGCCACATTGCGCCACCACGATCTGCGCGGCGCGATGCAGGTTACGGCCCCGCGCGTAATAGCCGAGCCCGGCCCACAGCGCGAGCACCTCGTCGAGCGGAGCAGCGGCGAGCGTGTCGACGTCCGGGAAGCGTGCGACGAAGCGCTCGAAGTACGGGATGACGGTTGCGACTTGAGTCTGTTGGAGCATGATCTCCGAGACCCACACCGAATAGGGCGTGCGATCACGCTGCCAGGGCAGGTCATGCCGGCCGCAGCGATCGAACCACGCGAGGAGACGAACGGCGAAATCCGGCATTCGTCTAGCGTGTTGCGCCCGTCAGCGCGATGCCGTGCGCGACGGCTCGCCCCGTGCGCCGCACCATCACTCGCCGAGCGCGAAACCGACGTCGCCGGCGCCTTGCACCGGATGCAGCCCCGTCGGCAACCCGCGGGCGAGCCGCTCGATGCGATAAATCGCGCGCTCTCCGCCCGACCTGAGCTCGCGTTTCATGATCCACGGCCCGATCAGCGGCGGCACCCAGAAATCCGGATCCATCACCAGCCTGTACGTGATCTCGGTCCCGCCGTCGACCGGCCTCAGAACCCACTCAGATTCCGCGTATTCGAAGTCGCTATGCTCCGGCAACGCCGTCGCGCGGATGAGATGCGGCTCCTCTGTCTCGAGCCGATCGACACGGATCAAGCTCTTGCAGAATGCCAGGATGCAGCCTTCCATGCGCGTGTAGACGATCGGCGTGCCGTCCGGTGCCGGCTGCAGATAGTCGCTTTCCTTATACGCGCTCGAGATGCGGCCGAAGCGGCCATCCTTGTAGTCGATCAGCACGTCGAAAATGGCTTGCGCGTCCGCTTCGAGCCGCGTTTCCGCGACCAGCTCGTAGCGGCCGCGCTCTCGCGAAACGTCGAGCGAGTGGAGCTCGGCCGCGACTGCCACGGCCGTGGCCGCGGCGGCGGCCGTCGAGCCCAGGCCGATTGCCGCCCTTGCGCGCCTCACTCCAACAGCCCCCGGAGTCGATTCCGCAGCCCCTCGCGCACTTCCTCGCGCTCCTGATCGAGGCGCTCCTCCAGCTCGCTGCGCTCCTGGTCGACCCGCTCCTGCAACTCGCTGCGCTCCTCCTCGACGCGCTCGTCCACCGCACTGCGCACCTCGCTGCTGACCATCGCCCGCAGATCCGGAAGAATGCTCGGCTCCGCGAGCGTGCCGGTCACCCGCAGCGGCACCTGTTGGCCGGCGAGCCGCGCCATCAGCGGCTCGGACTGCAGCAGCTCGCCGTCCAGGAACATCGCGATGACATCGAAGTCGAGCTCATCGGTGAGCAGATTGACGACACCCTCACCTTCGATGGTCATGAACGCAAGCGTGGCGTTCAGATCCCGATTGGTCAGGATGGCGTCCTCCACGGTTCCCGTCGCCGAGACGGACGTGAACGCTGTGCGGCGCGGGCCTTCCGGCCGGTCCGGCCGCCCTTCGCCGCGCGCCACGGACACGGCCCGCACGAGCTCGAACCATGCATCGAAGCCTTCCCACGCGCCGTCCGCGAGCGTGAACGCGACGTCCCCATCGAGATCGCGGCGCATCTCTCCGACGTTCGAGCCGGTCGTTGTGAGGTTCAGGGTCAAATCGCCGCGGCCGGACACCATCTCCGACTCGAGCAGATCACGGCCGAGGGGCAGCATATCCACGTTCCGCAGCTCCGAGGCCAACGACGCGCGCGCTGAATCTTGCTGGACTTCGAGCAGAATGTTGCCGGCGATCGTCCCGCCGTAAAGGTTCGCCGCCGGCTCGAGGCGCACTTGACCATCCGCGGCCGCCAGCGCAAAGCTTGCATCGCTCAACGTCATACCGGCGAATTGCGCTTGCCCGAAGGCCAGCCGGCCGGAGGCGTCGAGCGTACGCAGCACCTCGAGCGGCAGATCCACCTCGTCGAGCGAGCCCTCCTCCGCGGCGACAGCCTCGCCCTCTGCCTCTGGCGGCAGATAGCGGTCCGCATTGATTTGATCGACGACCAGATCGAAGCGCAGCGATTCGCCTTGCAGCCCGACGCTGCCAGTAAGCTGAGAGTCGTCGAGCGCGAGCCGCATCTCTTCGAGGCCGATGCGGCTTTCGTCATAGAGGAAGCGCGCCTCGGCGCTCGCCTGCCGCAGCACAGCGGGGTCGGCCGTCTCGATCGATGCATCGAATACCTCGAGCAGCGCACTCGGATCGAACGGCGCAATCGCGACGGCGCCGTCGAGTGCGAGATTGGACAGCAGCTGGCGCCCTTCCAGCGAGCCGCGCACCGTCACGCCCAGCATCTCGAGCGTCAGGTCGTCGAGGTCGAGCGTCTCGGTATCGAGGTTGGCGGTGAATGCCGCGAACGTAAGCCGGGCATCGCCTCGCCCGCCCGGCCACGTTTCGCCCTCGCCCGCGAGCGTCACGACTAGATCGTCCAGACGATACGCGTTGTTCGCGAGCGATAACGTCGCCTGCGTCTCGGCAGACACGGCGACCCGCAGCGCATCGCCAGCAATGGTGAAGCTCGTCTCGAGCGGGGAGGCCGCGTCGGGACCGAAATTGGAAGCGACGAAATCGAAGTCGCCGAGCGTCCAGTTGCTGCCGGTCGCCGCGTCGTTCCAATTGACCTCGGAATTGGTCACGCGGATCACGTCCACATTGAGCGCGACGTTGGGAGCGCCCCCGCCCTGATCGCCGGCCGCCGGGGCGTCGTCCGCAGCGCCGTTGCCGCCAAGATCCTGCCAATTGTTGCGGCCCTCTGCATCGCGCGCGAGGTTCAGCACCAGCCCATCGAGCTGGGCCTCGCCGACCTCTACTCGGCGCCGCAGCAACGGCAAAAGCTCGAGGTCGAGCGCGGCCCGCTCGATCCGCGCGAACGGCTGCTCGCCGAAACCTTCGGCGTTGCTGAGCGCGGCGGGGCCGAGCGAGATGCTGAGCACGGGGAATACGCTGAGCTCCAGATCACCTTCGAGCGTGAGCTCGCGACCGGTCGCGTCGCCGACCGCGGCCGCAATCTGATCTTTGTAATCGTTCGGGTCAAAAAACAGCGCGACACCAATGCCGACCGCAATGACCAGCACGATCAGGGCGCCGATGATGATGCCGATCAGCTTGAGTAGTCGTCCCATCGTGGATATTCCTCGCTGATGATCTGTTCCTCGGCGCACCCGGCGCGCCCCCGCCCCCCTGCAAGAAACATGCTCCCGGAGCGTTTCCGTCCGGAAAGCAGCGGCTCGACTTATCGTAACGTAGGTTGGGCGGCCGTGCCCGAGCCCTAGGCCGCAGTGGGGCAGCAGGACTCACCCGTTTGGGAAGCGCGACAGGTCAGGGCTGACGGGCGTACCAGTTCACGGCGAACTGCACGAGGCGAGGAGAGCTGTCGAGGCTGAGTTTCTTCTTGATGCGCTGGCGGTGAGACTCGATTGTCTTGATGCTCAAGCTAAGGTCGTCGGCAATCTCGCGCGTCGACTTGCCCCGGCCGATCAAATTCAGCACCTGCACCTCGCGGTTGCTCAGGCGCTCGATCGGGTCGATGGCATGCTTGCGCCGCGCGACCGCGAAGCGCTCGATCATGCACGCGCCCACTCTGTCGCTGACGTAGACGCCGCCCGCCAGCACGCGGCGCAGCGCCGCGACGAGCTGATCGCCGGCCGCCTGCTTCATGATGTAGCCGTTCGCGCCGGCGCTGAGCAGCCGCTCTGCATAGATGGTTTCATCATGCATCGAGAGGACCAGCACCGGCAGCAGACCGTACTTGGCGCGAATCTCTTTGATCAGCTCGAGGCCATCGCTGTCGCGCAACGAGAGATCGAGGATCACGACGTCCGGATGGGTGCGCTCGAGACCGATGCGCGCCTCGCGCACGTCGGCGGCTTCGCCGCACACGGCGAGATCGGGCTCCTGATCGAGCAGCTGCGCGAGCCCCTTTCTGACGATGGGATGATCATCGATGATGAAGACGGTACGTAGTCGCGCGCTTCGCTGGTCCAGCATAGTGCCCCTGATCCCCGTCTAACCTCTCTACGCCGCTTCGGCCGGACGCGCCCGGACCACCGCGCCTGGCGGCTTCCGATTCCGGGCAGCGCCGGTCCACCGCCGCCCGCTGCTGGAAGGCGAGTATAGCGGATACTTGCCTCGGTCACAGTCTTTGCTTAGCTAGGCTACGCATTCTGAAGGGAGCCCCGTGGCGGTGGCTGGAGCCGGTCTCGCCGTCGCTGCGTCATGCTGGAAGACGCAACTGCTCTTTAGCGAGCTCGATGAACGCGCGGGTCTTTGCTGGCGGCTCGCGTTGCGCGGGCCACGCGGCGTAAAGCGTCACCTGCGGTAGCTTGACCGCGGGCAGCACGCGGATGAGCCGGCCGGCGGCGACCTCGGCTTCCAACGCGAACTGCGGCGCGGCAAATATGCCGGCACCCGCCATGGCCAGGGCACGCCCGCCCGTGGTGCTCGACGTGCTAAGTCTGCGCGGCAGTTGCACCGATCTGCTCGCACCTCTTGTCTCTAACTTCCACGGATGCGGGATAGGCGTGAACGCAATCCATTCGTGCGCGGCCAAGTCTGCGAGGCGCCGCGGAGTGCCACGCTTACGCAGATACTCCGGAGACGCGACGCACCAGATGTCGAAGACGGCGAGGTTCGCGGCGCGCAAGTTTGAATCCCGCCGGCCGGTGGTACGCAGGCTCAGGTCCATGCCCTCTGCCACGAGGTCCAGCAGGCGGTCACTCGGACAGTACTCGACGCGCACGCGTGGATGGCGCCGGCTGTACTCCGCGATCAGCGGGGCCACGCGGCTCGCTGCCTCTTCCGCCGACGTGACGCGCAGCACCCCGCTCAATTGTGCGGACCGGTGACGAGTGCGATCGGCCAGTTCCTGAGCCTGCTTCAGCAGGGCCCCGCCCTCTTGGAGCAATGCCGCGCCCGCGTCCGTCACCGTCAGCTTCCGGGTAGAACGATGCAGCAACTGGACCCCGAGCTCGCGTTCGAGCCTGGCCACGTGCTGGCTCACCGCGGACTTCGTGACCGACAGGTGCTCGGCCGCCTCCGTGAAGGTGCCGGCGGTGCAAACGGCGATGAACGCTTCCAGGCGAGTGAGGTTCATTAGTACAGTTTTGCTAAACCACGGGTTCCGGTAAAGCCGCTTTTTCAGCACGATTGTTTCGCACACGCTACGAACACTTAATCACTGCTTCGAGGAGATCATGATGTTCGTACTACTCGGTTCCAGCGGCCAGGTCACTTCCCAAATCGCTCGTAATCTTCTCGGCGCGGGCCATCCGGTTCGCGTCGTGGGGCGCAGCTCGAGCGCGCTGGCGTCCCTCGCGGGCGCCGGTGCCGAGACCGCTACGGGTGACGCCGGGGACCCGGGCTTCCTGGAGCGCGCGTTCGAAGGCGCGGCCGCCGTCTACACGATGATCCCGCCCTGCTACAGCGAGCCGGATATGCGCGTGGCGCAGGATCGAATCGGCGGGGCGATCGCGCAGGCGCTACGTAGAGCGCACGTACCGCGGGTCGTGAACTTGTCCAGCATCGGCGCGGAACTGCCGCGCGGCACCGGGCCTATCGAGGGGCTACATGCCCAGGAGCAGCGGCTCGACACGATCGGCGGCATCGACCTGCTGCACCTGAGGCCGGGCTGGTTCATGGAGAACGCGCTGCCTGCAAGCGCTATAGTGGCTACTGCAGGCGTTCTGCCTGGCATGGAGACAGCGGATGCCCCGATTCCCATGATCGCTACCCGCGACATCGCTGCGGTCGTGGCTCGGGAGCTGGTCACGCTCCAGCACCGGGGCGCGCTGATTTTGCATGCCCCGCGCCATGTTTCGATGCGTGATGCGGCACTCGCCCTGGGCAAGGCCATTGGCAACCCGAACTTGCCGTACGTTCAGACCGAACCCGCCGAAACCAAGGCAGAGTTGCTCGCGCACGGCTTCTCCGCGCATGCCGCCGACCAGCTCGAAGCGCTCGCTCGTTGGCTTTCGACCTCTGCGATTGATTCTGTCAACGTGGCACCGGTTGCCGTGCAGCCGACCACCATCGAGGCGTTTGCGCGCGAGGTTTTCGCGCCCGCGTTCGTCCAGCCGAAGCAGGCGGCGGGCTGAGGCGCAGCCGGAGGAGGTTCGTCGCGCAAGCGCGAGGCGCACGTGGCAGCGGCGCGCGGATATCAGGAGGAACGGGCAATGCCAGACAATACAGAGCAATACGACTACATCGTAGTGGGTGCCGGAACGGCGGGTTCGATTGTCGCCACGCGGCTAACGGAGGACCCGAAGACGACGGTCCTGCTGCTCGAGGCCGGGCCGGAAGACCGAAGCTACTGGTCCCGCATCCCGCTCGGCTTCGCTAAGATCATCTTCAACGAGAAGTACATGTGGCGGAATCACGTCACCGAGCCGGAGCCGCACCTCGACAAGCGTTCATTCCCGCTGCCACACGGCAAGCTTATCGGCGGCTCGAGCGCCATCAACGGACTTGTTCACGTGCGTGGACCCCGCTCCGATACCGACACGTGGGAGAAGATGGGCGCCGCGGGCTGGGGTTTCGACAGCGTGCTCCCCTACTTCAAGAAGTACGAGTGCTACGAGGGGGGCGACGACGCCTATCACGGACGGACCGGCCCCATCGGGATT
The DNA here is from genome assembly GCA_964518995.1 of uncultured Gammaproteobacteria bacterium. Taxonomy (GTDB): domain Bacteria; phylum Pseudomonadota; class Gammaproteobacteria; order Steroidobacterales; family Rariloculaceae; genus ZC4RG20. The sequence continues at coordinate 9,733 of CAZFJU010000055.1, read as the reverse complement.
CAGCCTGCGCAATGGAAGAACCCCCTCGCCGACGCCTTCATCGACGCAGCCACCCGGGCCCTCGGCATTCCACGCAACCCGGACTTCAACGGCGAGAGCGTCGAGGGGGCGGGTTACTGGGACCTCACCGCGTGGAAGGGCCGGAGGACATCGACCTCCCGCACCTACATCAAACCGAACCGCAGCCGCCCCAATTTCCACGTCTCGCCTGAGTCGTTCGTGACGCGGATCGACTTTGAAGGCCGTGAAGCAACCGGCGTTACCTACGAGCGAGACGGGCAGACGCATCGCGCGAGGGCGAGGCGGGAGGTGATCCTGAGTGCCGGCACTATCCAGTCGACCCAGCTGCTTCAGCTTTCGGGCGTCGGTCCCGGCACCCTCCTCCAGAAGGTCGGCGTGCCGGTGGTCTACGACGCGCCCGGCGTCGGAGAGAACCTTGCGGATCACATGCAGGCCGGGCGGATGTACTCCACCTCGAGCCCCTACACCTTTAATACCCAAGTCGGGAACGTGCTCAGGCAGGGGCTGGCGGGTATCAAGTTCTACCTCGGGCCGCGTGTGGGCCCCCTGACTATCGGTGCGGCGATCGGAGGCGCCTTCTTCCGCACCCGACAGGAACTCGAGTGGCCGGATGTGCAACTCCACCTGCTTCCCTTCATGCCCGGTCCGAAGGGATACGACCTGGCGGACGAATCAGGATTTCGGCTTGCCATGTACCAGTGCATCCCCAAGAGCCGCGGATATCTGCGCATCGACTCGCTCGATCCGCGGGCAAATCCGAAGATCCGCTTCAACCACCTTGCCGAGGAAGAGGACGTCCAGACCCTTCTGACGGCGATGAAGATGGCCAAAAAGATCGCGGAGGCCATGCCGAAGGACATGAACATCCGAGAGGAAGGCCCCGGGAAAGATGGAGATACCGACGACGGGCTGCTGGCCTACATCCGCCAGAATGGAGACACCTCCTTTCACTTCTGCGGCACCGCCCGCATGGGAACGGACGAAAAGGCCGTCGTGGATCCGCAGCTTCGCGTGCGAGGAGTGGGGCGGCTTCGGGTGATCGATGCCTCGGTAATGCCGACGCCCTCATCCGGAAACATCCAGCCGGTCGTGCATATGATCGCGGAGAAGGGCGCCGACCTCGTCAAGGCCGGGTGAAGGTGATGTGCGAGCGTCGCGTCCTCTAGGCCGTGCTCCGCAAGGCGGTTTGAAGCAACGCTTGTCCGAACACATCACACGGTGGGTGCACGACGACATCGCCGAGAGTGCCGCTCGAGCGGCGTCATCCGCTTGTGTTGTGCATGGTGGCACCGCACACTTCCCGCAAACAACGAATCCACGCGCGGACCCACCCGTGCGAACGGCACTTTACTCACCGACAAACGGGGGCGCCTCGATGCACAAGATCGCTGTCATATTCTTAGCCGCCGGCACCGCCCTGCTGGCTGCGCCTGCCTTCCCGCAGAACCAAAGCGGGATCACATATGACTGCGACCGCGCCTGCCTGACCGGATACGTGGATGCCTGGATAGACGGGCTGATCGCGAACGACGCCTCGGCCGTTCCGCTTTCACCCGATGCGAAGATCACGCTGAACGATGATGTCATCGACGCGAGCGACGCATTCTGGGACCACGCGGCCTCCGTGCAGGCACGCATAGACATCGCCAATCCTCGTTGGGGGGATACGGGGACCCAGGCCGTCATCAATAACGACGATGGCTCTCAGTACATCTATGCGTTCCGGCTGAAGGTGAAGGACGGCGCGATCACGGAAGCCGAATCCATGCTGATCCGCAACGTGGAGGAAGGCGGGCTCTTCGACCTCTCCGCGCTGCAGACGCCGAACCCGAACTTCAACATACCGATCCGACCAGCGGAGCAGGATTCGTACTACGACCTCGTCGCCGCAGCCGAGAGCTATTGGCGTGCGTTCAATACCAACGGCACGGATGAATATTACCCGGCAGCGTTCTGGCCGAATGTTCCCCGGTTGGAGAATGGCGTCAAAACCACCGACGTCGCAGCCGCCGGTAACCCGCCGATGAGCGCGGCGGAGCAGTTCGACCTGGGCTTCCATGCGGGGCGCAACATCTGGGATTTACGCTATCCGGTCGTCGACGAGGAATACGGCGTAGTGATGAGCTTCGCCCGCTTCGGCCTGAAGACGGGAGCACAGCCGCTGCGCCCGGCGCAGGCGGCCGAGCGGCTCGTGGCCGAGTTTTTCGCGATCCGCAAGGGTCTGATCTGGGACATCCAGGCCGTCATGGTGAACCGCGATGAGGAACTGCAGAGCGCCTGGCAGCCCGATTACGGCCCCACGCGCGGAGGCTGGGCGCCGATCGCTTGCGATCGCGCCTGCCTGACGCCGTATATCGATGCGTATTACGCGGCCCTGATCGCGAACGACGCCGCGGCCCTGCCGCAGGCAGCGAACGCGCGTATCACGCTGAACGGCCGAGAGGTCGAGCTGGCCGATGCATTCTGGGACGAGGCCGAGACGGTACGCTGGCGCTTCGATATTGTGAACGAGCGTCTTGGGGACACGGGCTCACAAGCCGTGGTCGTCAACGAGGACGGCTCCGATACGATGGATATCGTGCGCCTGAAGGTCGCGCAGGGCGCGATCACCGAGATGGAAATCGTCCGCGCCTTCAAGGGCGATGCCGGCGAAGCTTGGTGGGGACCGGAGCAGCTAGATCCGGAACCTTCCGAATACCTGAAGTTGCCGATCCCCCCGTCGTCGCGCGACTCCTATTACAAGTTGGTTGCCGTGGCCGACGGCTATTTCCGGGCGTTCCAGACCAACGGCACGCCGGATTACCACCGCACCGACCTTCTGCCGGATACACGGCGTTTCGAGAACGGCGCTCAGTTCACCGGCAACTATCGCAACGGCGCCTATGCCGTCGCCGCGGACGGCTTCCACCGGGGCCGCTTTATCGGCCGCAATCTGTGGGATCGCCGCTACGCCGTCGTGGATGAGGAGCGCGGAATCGTGCTGACCATTCTGCGCTTTGGCCGGCTCGACGGCCCCATCGAAAACGCCAGCTCCGTCACCGCGTTCGACCGTCTGGTGGCCGAATTCTTCACGGTGAAGTCCGGGAAGATCCAGGAGGTGCAGGCCATTCTTTTCAATCTGGACGACGCCGAGCCCACCGGCTGGGACACGCCCTGGTACGGCCCCGGCCGCGGGGGCTGGCACAATATGCCGACGGGCCAATAGGAAAGGCGAGGAGAGCCTCCCGATCCGGTCACCGTGCGCACGAACGATGCGCTCCGCGTCTGCCCGAGGTGCGTTGAGATAGCCCGTGAGCCCTTTGCGCTCAAGGTGCTCGATCCACATGCCTTCGGTGCACTCGTACTCGAGCATGCGGGTGTCGGGCGGGGCGGCCCGGTAATACTGCTGCACGGTTACGGGCTCCATGTACATCACCGGATCTACGATCGTCACCTCGTTCAGCAGCGCAGTACCGTCATCGATCGCGCGGATGCGCTCGACGACATGCACTTGAGCGCTGTGCGGCACTGCGCCGAACGTGATGGCCTTGATGGCGATCGTGTCGACGACCAGCGTGTCGCCTTCCCAACGCCCGATCGAATGGCCGTTGCGCTGCGGAAACGGACGCTCGGGATGCGCGTCCATGTCGAGGAAAATGCGCCGCACTTGCTGGTGCAGCTCCATCGGAATCGTGACCTGATCTTCGGTGACGATGATCTCGATCGGATAGTCAGCGCCGCCGAGCGCTAAGGACGGCATGCCCGGCGCTTGGCAGAAGCGGCCCGGGTCATCTTCGATCGGGTCGAGACGCGCACGCCACTCCTCGACGATGCGCCGACCTTCGGCCGTGAACGGCGGCGGGCTCGGAAAGCGCTGGCTGCGCTCGCCGTCGGGCAGCCAGATGCCGGCGATCGGCGAGCGCTCCTGAGCAGACGCGCAGGCGCTGTAAACGAGTGCGACCCCTATCGCCAACTGGGCAGCTCGCGCCCACAACGATGTGCGGCCGGTCATCGGCCGAACTCGGTGCCGTCCGGCAGCCGGAGCGACCACATGTACATCTCATGCTCACCACTTGCGCTCGGGTTGCCTGTGCACGTGACCGTCTCGCCGACGACGAGCCGGTCGAAATCCCAACCGCGACGGAGCAGCAGATTCACGCTGCTGAACTCAATGTGCCAGACCGTCGTAGAGCCGTCGTCGTTCATCACACGCAGGTCCATCACGGAATGCGGGTTGCGGACGTCGACACGGTCGATCGTGCCGGTCAGCTCAAAATCGGTAACTTGTGTATCAAATGCGACTGGCGAGTGGTGCGCCGATGCGAGCGCGGCGAATGCCCCGGCGGCGACGGCCGCAAGCAATATGGATCGTTTCATGAAGGCGTCCAGTTTCTGCTCCGGCTCCCACTGAGAAACCGGAGGCCACAACGATTTATATGCCATAGCGTATTACATGCCATAGCGAACACACCAATCGCCGGCGCGAAGGGCGCCAAGGCTGCTCAGCGTTCGGCACGAAAGACGTAGCTCATCCTGTCGACACTGGCCACGTGATAAGACTGCGCCGACGCTACCTCGAAGCCGGAAGCGCTCATCATGGAGCACAGCTCTTCCCCTTCGAGCACGTCTAGATACGGGAACTTCGGCGCTTCATCGCCTGGCTCGGGAACAAGGTACTGCTCCCGCGGCATGCACGCGATATCGACGACGAAGCATCCGCCTCGCTTCAGCCGGTCCCGCACGATGCTTATGGCTTCCGCCTGCTGGTGCCGCGGAAACTCGAAGATCCCTGAGAACATCCACAGTGCAACGTCTACATCCCTCGGGTGTCGAGCGGCCTCCAGCAGGTTACTTTTACGAGGACTCGCGGGTTATCACGGTATTTTCACGCAAATACCGCGCGCTGTCGGCGTATTCCCATGCCTCGACCTTGGCGTTAACAGTGCGCGCCAAGATCGCGTCCACAACACGCCCGAATGCGGCGCCGATCTCCCAAACCAAGCTGCCCGGGCGATCATTCTGACGCAGGACACGCGCCACGAGCTCAATATCTTTGCAGCGTGCAAGCCCTCGTGCCTCCACGCGAGCCAACATCGACTCTGCAGCCATCTCGAGCGGTCCGCTCGACCCTCGAGCGAACAGGTAGCAGCGACGGCTCAGCGCACGACCGCTGCAGGCGGTGCATCCGTTACCGGCCGACTGACTCGCGCCGCGAGCGGCATGCTGGCCAGGATAAACAGCCCGGTGAGCGCCAGCGCGCCGGGGATGGGCATGGCCACCGTCATCATGCCGACCAGACCCGAGCCAAGCGCCAGCCCCGTGTCGAAACCGATATTCCACACGGAGCTTACCGTCACGGGTTGCTGGTGCCGGGCTTGCTGGAACGCGGCCAACAGAGTCAGGCTTTGTACTGCGCCATAACCGGTGCCAAGCACCGCCGAGCCGATCAGGATCATCGCCCAACTCGACGCACCGTCCAGCAAAAGCCCCGTCGCGACGGCGCCGATACCGATGATATTGAGCACGGACGAGGCGGGCAGCAGCCGCTTTAGCCCGAACTTATCGGCAAGCAAGCCCACCCGCCAGCGGGTGAAACCGCCTGTCGTGCCCCACACCAGCAAGGCCACCGACGCAAGTGCGCCATCCGGGCGAGCGATCGGCAGAAACGTCATGAATCCACCGCTCGTCAATGTGACGACCATGAGCACGGTTGCCGGTCCAAGTGCCGCGATACGCGCGCTCCTGCGCGCCATGCGTTCGGCATTCTCATCCGCTTGCTGCGGATCGACGCCGTCCCGCTCATCGGAGCTCGTCGCGCGGCTCAAGTGCCGCACCGCCAGCAAGCCCAACAGCGGCGCCGCCCCTAGGATCGCGACGATCTCGAAGTGTCCCGCGGTCACCAGCGCCACGCCGCCCGGCACTGCCAACAGGTTCGGTAGCGCAACCGCCAAGCCGTAGATGCCGATTGCCTCACCGCGGCGCTCCGGCGGCACGATGCGGGCGGTGAACATGGAGCCGAGCACGGTCAGGATGCCGAAGCCGATACCGCGCACGGCAGAGATCGTCAGGACCCACGCGAACCCGTCATCGATGAGAAGCAACAGGGACGGCGCCCCGAGCGCAACCGCGCCGATGGCAAGCGTGGTGGTCAAACCGAGCAGACGCTTCAGGCGTTGCACCATGATCTGGGTGATCACGGTCGATGCCAGCAGGGTGGTGGTGACCAGCCCCGTCAGGCTTTCGGCCGTCCCTTGGAAGGCAAGCCATGCGGGCAGCGCCGAGATCGTAACGAAGAAGCCGGTGAAGCCGAACAGCGCGTAGACAATGAGCAGCCACATCGCCGGAAGGCGCCACAGCGAGCCGGACATGCTCGAAGAGGACGGCGCGGATGACCCGGAAGCGGAGTCGGCGTCCGGCGTCACCGCTGGCGTGCGGTCATCCATTACACCGTCTGTCCTGCACTATCCGTTGCCTCAGGCCGCGTTCCGGCCGCTAATCATACCCAGCGAGCTGGATTTCGCTCGACGATGGCTTGCCAGCCGTCAATACTCACCGGCGCCTTCGATGCCGGAACTCGCGGCTAATGCGCAAGGTTTGACCGGCGATCGAAATCTCAAGGAAGAACAGCACTAGCGAGACGATCAGCGCGAGCATGGTCGCGATGAACAGGGCCGCGATAAGCTGGCTGAGATTGACCGAGAGGAGTTCGCTGGCGAACAGGGTGGCGATGACCATGCAGACCAGCAACGCGGCGAGAGTAGAGAGCGCAATGGCCCAATTCACGTGCTTCATGCGCCGGTCGAGGGCATGTAGCTCGACCATATGCTCGTCCCGCAGCCCGCCGTCCGGCGCTCCGCGGATCGTGCTTTCCAGGACACGGCTGCGGTCAATTACCCGCGCGAGCCGCGCTGTCATGACATTCAGCAGGGCGCCGACGCCGGCGATCAAAAAGACCGGCGCAACGGCCAGCTGGATGATATAGACGATATCGGGTGTCATGGCGCAAAGCATGCAGCAAGTTCAAGATGGGCGCGATGAGCACTCTTGCGCAACTTGCTGAGACTGAAATGCAGCCGAGCAGCCCGAGCTTAGTGTGGCCGCCGTTTCTCGAAGCGTCTCGGCCTGGAAAGGAGCGCCAGATGCTGTATAATTTACCAGCTTCCCCACACGCTGGCCAGGGGTGTCGTTAGTGTTTACTCATCTCGCAAACGAAGATATCGCCGAGCTCGAGGCACAGCTGGATGTGCCCTTCGTGCCCACAGACGAGAAAATCGTGGAAGCGATGCTCGATATGGGCGGCGTCAACGAGAACGACTTGCTCTATGACTTGGGCTCGGGTGACGGGCGCATCGTCGTCGCAGCAGCAAGAGATAGAGGTGCGCGAGCCATCGGCATCGAAATGGATCCGCAGCGCATCGATGAGGCGAGAGAGTATGCAGAGTGGAGCGGCGTCGCCGACATGGTTCAGTTTATCGAAGACGACCTCCTTAGCGCGGATTTCAGCGAAGCCACGGTCGTCACGCTCTACCTGCTGCAAACGATCAATCGTAGTCTGCGCCCGCGCATTCTTCACGAGCTGAAGCCGGGCACGCGCATCATCTCGCACGCCTTCGACATGGGTGATTGGACTCCGGACGAGCTGCGCTCGGTCGGCGGCGCTAAGGTCTATAAGTGGGTGGTGCCCGCCCGGGTAGACGGCGCGTTCATATGGACCGTGGAGGATGGCCGCGAGTTTAGAGTCGAGCTCAACCAGGATTTCCAGATCGTCAGCGGTAAAGCCTGGATCGACAACAAGCCGGCGCAGCTGAGAACGGCCCTTCTGAATGGCAAGCGCGTCGACTTAGTTGTTCGGAAGCGGGGCTCCTCACGACCAGAAGGGTTCACTCTGCACTTTGGCGATACGCCCGAATCGCCGGTGCTTGCCGAAAGCGACGAGCGTGGGGAAAGCTCGATTCGGCCCGTGACTCGCGTTGAAGCTGGCACCGAGCATCGCTGACTCGCGCACGCCACGCCGGCTTCTCCGCGCGCGGGTGGGCAGATCGACGCACCGGACGTGCTGGACCGCGAACGCCGGCACTGCGAGCAATGGCGCGCTGCTGACCACCCACGGGACGCCATGCTAGGGGATGTGCTGGCACGCAGCTTGCTGCGGCGGAGGACGCCCGAGCATTCAGACGAGGCCGCCCGTTGAGCACCGTCTCCGAACAAGAAGACGATCCGACCGAGGCCGACGACGACTCGCCGGCCGACCTCAATGATCTGCTCGACCGGCTGCAGGCCGCAGCGGACGAAGGGGGCAAGACTTCGATCGGCACCGTGCTCGATCACATGGGCATGCGTTCGTTCGCGCCGATCCTGCTCGTGGCGGGCCTCGTAATGCTCGCGCCGGTCGTCGGCGACATTCCGGGCGTACCGGTGCTGATGGGTCTGATCGTGATCCTCTCCGCGGGCCAGATGCTGCTGCGGCGCGACCACGTGTGGATGCCGCAGTGGATGCTGCGCGGTTCCGTCGATCACCGGAAGGTGCAGAAGACGGTCGGCTGGCTGAGGCGCCCGGCGCGCTTCATCGACCGCTGGACGAAGCCGCGGTACGAGTGGGCTCTGCGCCACGCTGGCATGTCCGTGATCGCCCTCACGAGCATCGTGATCGCGGCGGCCACGCCGGTCATGGAGTTCATTCCGTTCAGCGCTAACATCGCCGGCGTTGCGATCACGGCTTTCGGTGTAGCGCTGATCGCGCATGACGGCGTGATTGCGATCGTCGCGATCGTGGTCGCCATCGGCGGCCTCGGCCTGGTCGTCTGGCAATTTCTCTTTTAGTCTGAACTTAACCGAGTGAGTGCCGCAAGCGTTTGTCCACTGTGTCGTGGAGTCGAGCTGCGGTGCGGGAGAAGACCTACCGTCAGTTCCGCTGCCGGGGGTGCGACCGGCCGGTTCACCAGAGGCCATGGTCGTGACCTAGGCCTAGTTCGACCTGCTCTCGCAACTCTCTACTTACCGTGCAGCATCTTGCGATCGTTCCCTCGTTGCACCGAGCCGCGGCGCTGTCGATTCGCTGAGCCCAGGCCGCCTTCGGTAAGGCCGGCAATCCCCCGCCGGCTCCCCGAATCCGGAGTTCTTTTGCCCCGTGTTGTTGTAGACGCCCGTAAAATCCGCGCCATGCCCGTCCGGTTGAGCCAATACCGGCTGGGACGCCGCACGCGCCGATATCGATGGGCACCTCTACACCGCGCACACGAAACGCTCAGATCCGCGCCGGCCCACGCCAGTACCCATGTCGATTTGCGCCGCCGCCGGTCGACTGTTTCGAATCAGTCCCTCACTACGCGAACCGAGGCAACGACATGAAGCAGAAAATCATCCCCAACCTCTGGCTTGACGGGCAAGCCGAGGACGCCGCGGCATTCTACACTTCGCTCTTCGGCGACTCCCGCATCATTAACACCACTCGCTTTTATGAAGCGGGATCAGAGATCCACGGGCAGGCGCCGGGATCGGTGTCAACGGTCGACTTCGAGATCGCGGGTTTTCGGCTGGTGACCCTGAACGGTGGGCCCCTCTTCAAGATCACGCCCGCCATCTCGCTCTTCGTGACGTGCGAGCACCGCGAGGAACTCGACGCGCTGTGGCAGCGCCTCGCAGAGAACGGCACGGTGATGATGCCGCTCGACGCCTACGACTGGAGCGAGCGCTACGGCTGGGTGCAGGACCGCTTCGGGATGACCTGGCAGCT
>CAZFJU010000054.1:0-22034 GCA_964518995.1 uncultured Gammaproteobacteria bacterium | reverse complement strand
GACCCAGAATCAGTTCGTCGTGCCTATGAACGACCACACCGCGCTCGCTTTCGTCGAGCTCGAGGACTGATCCGCTGCGCAGGGGGCTGCCCTTGCGGGCCGCTCCGTGCGCCGCGCCCCGCACCGATCCAAGCTGAGGTATGATTCGGGCGGTGCGAATACCACTCACGCGACGAGATTTTCTGGCGCATACCGCGAGCGCCGCTGCGGTCTTTACGGGTGCCCGTGCATGGGCTCAGGCGCCGCGCGAGCTGGAGCTCGTTGAGCTCAGCGAGCGGCTCGCCGTCATTCGCGGCGCGGGCGCGAACATTACCGTGCTCGCGGCAGACGAGGGGCTATTGCTCGTAGACTGCGGGCTTGCCGAGCGCGCCGAAGCGCTGCTCGGGCTGCTGCAGAGCCGGTGGCCCGACCGGCCGGTCCGCGAAGTGTTCAATACGAACTGGCGCCCCGAGCATACCGGCGCCAACGCCGCGCTGCGCGCCGCAGGCGCGCGCATCCATGCTCACGAGAACACGAGGCTATGGATGGGCGCGCGCTTCGAGGTGAAGTGGCAGGGCGTTCGCCATCTGCCGCAAGCGCCTGAAACCTTACCGACCGACACCTTTTATGACTCGGGCAGGCTTGAGCTTGGCGGCAGCGAGATCCGCTACGAGCATGCCAAGCGCGCCCATACGGATGGCGACCTCTACGTCCATTTTCCCGACGATAACGTATTGGCCGTTGGCGATCTTCTCGCCGTCGGCCGCTACCCCCTTCCGGATTTCGAAACCGGCGGCTTCATCGGCGGTTTCGTTGCAGCCAGCGAGGCGCTGCTCGAGCGGTGCGATGCCGAGACGCGGATCGTCGCGGCAGACGGCGGAGTGCATTCGCCCGCGGCGCTCGAGGCGCAGCTCGCCCTGTGCCGGGCCGCGATGGCCCAAGTGCGCGCGACCTATCGGGCGGGCGGCACGCTCGAAGACTATATTGCAGCGGCGGCAGAGCTTGCGGATGACCGGGGCGACCCAACGGTTTTCCTTACCCTCGTCTACGAGGGCGGGTACTATCGATCGGGCGAGCTCGGCGGGGTGATTTGACGCCCGGGCGGCGAGTCAGCGAGTCTTTATCGCACGGCGCCGAGGCGTGCGTGGCAACAGAGCAGGGAGCGACATGGCTGGCAGCGCCAGATCGGTAATAAGAGTTTCCGGGCTCACGGCCGCGGCCGTGGCGATCGGCGCCGCCGGCTGGTGGCTATGGCCGAGCCCCGAGCAGGAAGCGCACGCCCAGTGGGCGGTGCTCGATCGCTACTGCGTCGATTGTCACAACGAGCTCGATTATACGGCAGACTTGGCGCTCGACCGGCTATCGCCGGAGACGATTGCCGATCAACCGGCAATATTCGAGGAGATCGTCCGCAAGCTGCGCGGGCGTGCCATGCCGCCTCCGGGCGCCGCGATCCCGTCGAACGCCGAATACGATAGCCTGGTCGGCTGGCTCGAAGGTCGGCTCGATGCGATTGCGGCGGCCGATCCGAATCCGGGCCGGGTCGTGTTGCACCGCCTGAATCGCACCGAATATCAGAACGCCGTTCGTGACCTGCTGGCGCTCGACGTCGATGCGAGCGACCTGCTGCCGAAAGACGACGTCAGCGAGGGCTTCGACAACATTGCCAACGTGCTCAAGCTGTCGCCGTCCTTTCTCGATCAGTACATCGCGGCCGCGCGGCTCGTCAGCACGACCGCAGTCGGTGATGCCAATGCAAAGCTGGATAGCACGGTCTACTACGCCGAGCCGCTGCTGAACCAGAACCGGCACGTGGACGGCATGCCGCTCGGCACGCGCGGCGGCCTGTTGCTCGATCACTACTTTCCGGCCGACGGCGAGTATCGCGTCAGCATCGGCGGGCTCGCCCGCGCTCGCTATGTCGAAGGCATGGAATATCGTCATCGACTCATGGTCATCGTCGACGGCGTGAAGCAATTCGAAGGCGAGATCGGCGGCAAGGATGACATGGCCGCGATCGACTTGCGGCAGGCCGAGGCGGTCGGGGAGATCGCTGCCCGCTTCGAGGATATCCCGATCACCGTCGAAGCCGGGCCCCGGCGGGTCGCGGTCACTTTCGCCGCGCGTACCCTCTCGGAGCAGGATACGGTGCTTCAGCCGCTGGTCCCGGGCGGCGGCGAGGTCGGCATCGTCGAGGGCGAGCCCAGCCCGCTGAAGGTGCAGCGCGTCGAGATCGTCGGGCCCGTCACGACCCACGGCCTCAGCGATACCCCGAGCCGCGAACGCATCTTCGTGTGCCGGCCCGAAGGCATCGACGCAGAGCGCCCGTGCGCGGAGCGAATCTTCGCTACGCTCGCGCGGCGCGCGTTTCGCCGCCCAGTCGGCGAGGATGATCTCGCGCTGCCGCTGCGCTTCTATGATACCGCGAGAGGGCGCGGCAGCTTTGAGGACGGCATCCGCGCGGGGTTGATGATGATCCTCGCGAGCCCTGATTTTCTGTTTCTGACCGAGCCGGCGCCCGAGGATGCCGCGCCGGGCATGATCCATCGGCTCAGCGACTTCGCAGTGGCGTCGCGGCTGTCGCTATTCCTTTGGAGCAGCATTCCGGACGAGGAGCTGCTGCAGCTCGCGGAGCAGGGCCGCCTGCACGATCATGACGTGCTTGCCGGGCAAGTGCGCCGTATGCTCGCCGATCCGCGTGCCCGCTCGCTTGTGACCAACTTCGCGGCGCAGTGGCTGCATGTGCGCGGCGTGGCGGACATCGACCCGGACCCGGTCGTATTTCCCGAGTTCGATTACAACCTCGGCGTGAGCTTTGAACGCGAGATCGAGCAGTTCGTCGCGAGCGTCCTGCTCGAGGATGCGAGCGTGCTCGATCTGTTGCGCGCGGAGCATACGTTCGTGAACGAGCGGCTCGCGCTCCATTACGGCATCGAGGGTGTGCAGGGCGACGCCTTTCGCCGCGTGACGCTGGACGACCCGAACCGCTTCGGGCTGCTCGGCAAGGGCGGGGTCCTGATGGCCACCTCATACCCGAACCGTACCGCGCCCGTGCTGCGTGGCGCGTGGGTGCTCGAAGCCATCACGGGCACGCCGCCCGCGCCGCCGCCGCCGGACGTCGAAGCGTTTCCCGAAACCGAGGAAGGCGAGCAGCCGAAAACCGTGCGTGAGCGCCTGGAGATGCACCGCGAGAGCCCGGCGTGCAACGGTTGCCACGGCGTGATGGATCCGCTCGGCTTTGCGCTCGAGAACTTCGACGCGATCGGCAAGTGGCGCGATCGCGATCGCGACGCGGGCGAAGCGATCGACGCTTCCGGTGAGCTCGTCGACGGCACGATCGTCACCGGTCCCGCGGAGCTGCGCGAAGCGCTGCTCGCGCGACCGGAGGTATTCGCGCAGACGTTGACCGAGAAGCTGATGATCTTCGGGTTGAGCCGCAGCCTGCAGCACTACGATATGCCGACCGTGCGGCGCATCGTGCGCGAGGCGGCGGGCGACGACTACCGTTTCTCGAAGCTGCTCGAAGGAATCGTGACCAGCGATGCATTCCTGATGGCGCGCGTGCCGGAAACGGCAGACGACATCGAGATGCACTCGGCAGTGCAGGGCGAAGGAGGCTTACGATGACATTCCTGACGAAGAAACACCTGCCGCGGCGCACCGTGCTGCGCGGCCTTGGCGCGACGCTCGCGCTGCCCCTGCTCGATGCGATGATTCCGGCCGGCACGGCGCTCGCGCAGACCGCAGCAAGGCCGTCGCCGAAGCTCGGCTTCATCTATTTCCCGCACGGCGCCATCATGAGCCAGTGGACACCGAAGGTCGAAGGCACCGACTTTGACCTACCGCCGCTGCTCGCGCCGCTTGCACCGTTTCAGCGCCAGCTCACGGTCGTGACCGGGCTCGCGAACAGGCATGCCTATGGACCGACGCATGCGATTACGCCGGGCACATGGCTGTCCGGCGTTTCGCCGCGCGTGAGCCACGACCCGTACGGCGGCATCACGGCTGATCAGGTCGCGGCGCAGCATATCGGGCAGGACACGCCGTTCCCGTCGCTCGAGATCTCGTCCGAGGAGCCGATCGGTGGCGGCGCATGCGATCGCAACTACGGCTGCAGCTACGGCGCGACGATCTCCTTCCGCACGCCGTCGACGCCGCTGCCGATGGAATTCAACCCGCGTAAGCTCTTTCAAAGGCTATTCGGGCAGGGCGATACCGCTGAGGAGCGCGCGGCGCTCGCGGCCGAGTACAGTAGCCTGCTCGATGCGATCACCGAGAAGGCGAGCGCGCTCGAGAAGCGGCTCGGCTCGCAGGATCGCGTCGTGGTTCGCGATTACCTCGACAGCGTTCGTGAGATCGAGCGCCGCGTGCAGATGCTCGAGGCGCGCGACCTCTCCCATATCGATCTCCCGGACGCGCCGGTCGGCATCCCGAACAGCTTCGACGAGCAGCTTCGCGTCATGTTCGATATCGCCGCGTTGTCGTATCAAGCCGGCCTCACGCGCGTCGTCACGTTCATGATGGCGGCCGAGGTCAGTAACATGACGTACAACCACGTCGATGTGTCGGACGCGTTTCATGCGTTGTCGCATCATCAGAACAACGCTGCGAAGCTCGAGCGGCTCGCGCGCGTGCAGAGCTACCACTCACGCGTCTTTGCCGACTTCGTGCAGAAGCTCGCAGAGATGCCGGACGGCGAGGGCTCGATGCTGGACAACACGATGCTGGTCTATGGCAGCAACATGTCCGATAGCAACGCGCACGATCATTTCCCGCTGCCGTCCGCGATCGTCGGCGGCGGTGCCGGCGCGATTCGCGGCAACCAGCACTTGCGTTATCCGGACCGCACGCCGGTGTCGAATTTGATGCTCACCGTGCTGCAGAGGGCCGGAGTCGAGGTCGAGACGCTTGGCGACAGCACTGGTTCTTTCGCGGAGGTCTAATGCGCGCGACCGTTGATATCGCTCGAGTCGCCGCGGCGGTCGCGGCCGCACTCGCTGTTTCGGCAGCCGTCGAGACGGTTGCGTCGTCACCGCTGGTGGAGGCGGTGAGTCGTGCGGAGCTGACGCGGGCGGTATCGCTGCTGTCCGAAGGCGTCGCCGTGAACGAGCGTTCGACCGACGGCACGGCAGCGCTGCACTGGGCGGTGTATCACGGGCAAACCGAGCTGGTTCGCCGCTTGCTCGACGCGGGCGCTGACGTCCACATCGCGAACGACTACGGCTCGACGCCGATGTCCGAAGCGGCGGTGCGCGGCGACCCGGCGATTCTCGAGTTGCTGCTCGAGGCGGGCGCCGACGTCGATTCGCCAAACGAAGACGGGCAAACGGCATTGATGGTCGTCGCGCGCACGAACAATGTCGCGGCCGCGCAGGTGCTGGTCGAGCGAGGGGCGGACGTCAATGCCGTCGAGGCTCGCAAAGGCCAGACGGCGCTGATGTGGGCTGCGGCGCAAAGCCGCCCTGCAATGGTCAAATTCCTGCTCGAGGCCGGCGCCGATGTCGGTCTGCGCTCCTTCGAGTACGACTGGGAGCGGCGCTCGACGGCCGAGCCGCGCACCAAGGACATTACGCCCGGCGGGTTCACCGCGGTGCTGTTTGCGGCGCGCCAGGGCTGCGTTGACTGCATACGGCTGCTTCTCGATGCCGGCGCCGATATCCACGAGACCAATCCGGAAAAGACCACTGCACTGGTGTTGGCCCTGCTGAACGGGCATTTCGACGCCGCGAAGCTGCTCGTCGAGCGCGGCGCTGACGTCAATCAATGGGATATCTGGGGAAGAACGCCGCTGTATGCGGCGGTCGATTTCAACACCCTGCCGCACGGCGGGCGGCCGGACCGTCCGTCGCTTTCCGAGACGACCGGCATCGAGTTGATCGAGCAACTGCTCGATGCCGGCGCGAACCCGAATGCGCAGCTCAAGATTTTTCCGCCCTATCGCAGTTTGCGAGCCGATCGCGGCGCGGACGGCGTGCTCGGCATCGGCACGACACCGCTGATCCGGGCGGCGCGCGCTGCGGATCTGGATTCGATACGGCTATTGCTAGCCCGCGGTGCGCGCGTGGATCTGCCACAGGATCGCGGCATCACCGCGCTGATGGTGGCCGCCGGGTTGGACCGCCGCGCGATCGATACGCGCGGCAAGTTCACGCGCGAGGAGGATCTCGTCGCAGCAGCGAAATTGCTGCTCGAGGCCGGCGCCGAGGTCACCCGAGCGGACGCCCGCGGCCGTACCGCGCTGCATGGGGCGGCGTCGCAGGGTATGAACGAGATGGTTCGGCTGCTGGCCGAGCACGGCGCCGAAGTCGACGCGGCGGACGACAACGGCCGAACGCCGCTCGACTATGCGCTCGGCACTGGCGTCAGCGGCGGCCGCGGGCCGGTCGCCGACCCATTGGTCGAGACGGCGCAGCTCTTGGAGTCGTTATAACCTAGCCCTCGTCGCGCAGAATGCGCCACGGCGGTCTTGTAAGCCAAGCGGCGGGCAACCCCGAGGAGTTGCCCGCGGCTTGGTCGGTGCCTCAGTGCTCCGGCGGCGCGGCCGTTGCGGGCTCCAGCGTGCGCAGGTAGGCCACGATCGCGTCCAGATCCTCGTCGGCGATATTCGCATACCAATCGAAGGCCATGAACGGCAACAGTTGCCGGCCGTCATGGCTCACACCCGTCGTGATCGCGGTCTTGATCTGCTCGTCCGTCCACTCGCCGAGCCCGAGTAGCGGGTGCTGCGTGATGTTGGCCGCCAGCGCGCTCCAGCTCGCGCCGAACGGCATCGGGAAATAGTTGCCGCCGGCGCCGATGCGCGAGAAGTCGTGCGCGCCCATCACGAGCGGCGTGTGGCAGTCGGTGCAATGGGCCACGCTGTGCGCCAGGTAGCGCCCGTATTCGAGTTGGTCGTCCTTGTTCGGCTCGGGCACGGAGCCGACCGGCGGCCCCCAGTTCTCCGGCAGCGGAATGTTGTACGTGCTGAGCGGCACTTCGTTGTCGACCGGCGGCACTTGGCGCAAGTACGCAACGAGCGCTTGCATGTCTCGATCGGAAATCTCGCGATAGAACGGAAAGGCCATCGGCGGGCCGAGCACACGGCCGTCTGGCCGGATGCCTTCGCGCACCGCACGGATGATCTCTTCGTCCGTCCACGTGCCGATGCCCGACTCTTCGTGCGGCGTAATGTTCGGTGCATACGCCCTGAAGGCCGGTTCCTCGATGACGAACGCGCCGGCGAGCTCCATGCCTTCGATCATGTCGCCGTTCTCGTCGCGTGGACTATGACAGTTGCCGCACGCCGCGACGGCGTTCATTAGATAGTCGCCCCGCTCGAGGAGGGCCGCATGGTCGTCCGCGGTCGAATCCTGCTCCGCGCAGGCCGCGACGGCCAACGCACATAATGCAGCCCCCAATTGAGCCGAAGCCCGTGTCACCCGTCGTCCCATCTAGCATCTCCCCCGGAGGTAATGTCGCCTTTGGCACGGCGAAGTTTAACTCAACGCTCGGAGCGGAGAAGATCCTCTGCCGCCGAGGGGCGGGTCATCCTGCCCGGTGCGGCGCGGCCGGCGCGCCTCGGGCGGCGGCTCGGGGCGCCGGGAACTGTGCTAAGTTGCGGGACATCGCCCGCAGGCCAAGTGCCAGGACGCCTTTGCATGAAAGCGCAATCACTGCTCCCTGTCCTCGTCGCCCTATCGGCCGTGCTCGTGGCCGGCTTCGAGGCCGGCGCGCAGCCGGTGCCCGCGCCCTCCGCACAGCCGCTGCGGTCGGCCTCCGCCCAAGCGGCGCCCGTCCTGCCGGTTCCGGCGGCCTCCTCATGGGCCGACGAAGCGTCGCTCGACACGCCGCTGCCGGTCGATCCGGCCGTACGCTACGGGCGGCTGGAAAACGGCGTCCGCTATTTCGTCCGCGAGAACGCCGAGCCGCGCAACCGCGCGATGCTGCGTTTCGTCGTCGATGCCGGCTCGTTGCTCGAGGACGACGATCAGCTTGGGCTTGCGCACGTGCTCGAGCACATGGCTTTCAACGGTACCGAGAACTTCCAGAAGCAGGAAATCGTTGCCTTCATGGAGTCGCTCGGCATGCGGCTCGGCCCGGGCGTGAACGCCAGCACGTCGTTCGACGCCACGATCTACATGCTGACGATGCCGACCGACGATCCGGCGAATCTCGATACGGCCTTTCGGATCATGCAGGACTGGGCAGAGGCGCTGACCCTCGACGCGGACGAGATCGAGCAGGAGCGGCGCGTCGTCATCGAAGAGTGGCGCGGCAGTCGCGGTGCCGATGCGCGGGTCGGCGACTTGCACTATCCGGTTCTTTTTGCGGGCTCTCGGTACGCCGAGCGTCTGCCGATCGGCACGCGCGAAAGTCTCGACACTTTCTCTCATGACGCGCTCGAGCGCTTCTATCGGGACTGGTATCGCCCGGATCTGCTGACGATCGTCGCCGTCGGCGATTTCGACGCGGCCGACGTCGTGGCGCTCGTCAACCGGCATTTCGCTCACCTCGAAATGCCCGAGCAGCCGCGTGAACGCTTCGTGCCGTCCGTGCCCTCTCATGAGGAGACGCTCTTTTCCATCGTCGCCGACCCGGAAGTGACCTCAGCGACGGTGCAGATCTATCACAAGCTACCACCGGCCTCGATCCAGACGGTCGGTGCGTACCGGCAGATGCTCGTCGAGTCGCTCTATAACCGAATGCTGCAGATGCGGCTGGCAGAGATCGTTCGCCGGCCGAACGCGCCGTTTCACTCGCCGGTGTCCACGACCGGAAGATTCGTCCGCTCGATGTCGGCGTATCTGCTTGCGGCGCAGATGCCCGAGAACGCGATTGCCGAGGGGCTTGGCGCGCTGCTCCGCGAGTCGGAGCGTGTCGACCGGTTCGGCTTCACGGCAACCGAGCTCGAGCGCGCCAAGGCGCAGATGCTTCGCGCGGCCGAGCGGCAGTTCGACAACCGCGCGAGCCGAAACTCGGCCGCCTTCGCTGCGGAGTACGTCGACGCGGTGCTGTCCGCGCAGGGTATACCGGGCGTCGAACGCGAGTTCGCGCTGCTCGAGCGCTTTCTGCCGGAAATCACGGTGGAGGAAGTCGAGGTCGTCGGCCGGCAGTGGGTGCATGACACGAGCCGGGTCGTGCTCGTGACCGCGCCGCAGAAGGACGGGGTCGACTTACCGACCGAGGCCGAGCTCGCGGCGGTGTTCGCGGCCGTCCATCGAGCGGAGCTCGAACCCTACACGGACGAAGGCAGCGATCTCGAATTGCTCACGCAGGCGCCCGCGCCTGGCGAGATCGTCGCGCAACGCGAGAAAGCCGGCGGCGTCGTCGAGTGGCAGCTCGCAAATGGCGTACGCGTGGTGCTGAAACCGACGGACTTCGCGGAAGACGAAATGCAGCTGTTCGCGTTCAGCCCCGGCGGCACGTCGCTGGCGGACGATGGCGATTGGGTGGCGGCGGCGACGGCCGCGGCCGTGATCGGCTCCAGCGGTCTCGGCGATCTCGACACGATCGGCCTGCAGAAAGCGCTCACCGGCAAGCTGGCGCGGGTCGAGCCGTATATCAGCGAAGCGGAGGAGGGGCTGACGGGGCGCGGCTCGGTCAAGGATCTCGACACGCTGTTCGAGCTGGTCTATCTGACCTTCACGGCGCCGCGCGCCGATGCGGATTTTTTCGAGGCGTACAAAGCTCAGCAGCGTCAACGGCTGCTCAATCGCGACCGCGATCCGATGGTCGGTTATCGCGACGAGTTCTTGCGCGTGCTGACGGGCGATCATCCTCGCCGCCGGCCGATGACGGTGGACTTGCTCGACGAGACGAACCTCGAGCGCTCGTTCGAAATCTTCGCGGATCGCTTCGCCGATGCCGGCGACTTCACATTCGTGCTAGTCGGCAACATCGCGCCGGAGACGCTCCGCCCGCTCGTCGAGGGCTACCTTGGCGCGCTGCCGACGCACGGCAGAACAGAGAAGGCCCGCGATCACGGCATTCGCTTTCCAGCGGGCGTGAAGGAGTCCGTCGTGCGTCTTGGCCGCGAGCCGCGCGCGGAAACGCAGCTGGCCTTCGCGCCCCGGAACGATCTCGACTTCCGCCGCGAGAGCACGCTGATGACGGCGGTGGCCCAGGTGCTCGAGCGGCAACTGCGCGAGGTGATGCGCGAAGATCTCGGCGGCACCTACGGTGTAAGTGTCGGGCTCCTGCCGTTTCTCGAGGAGCGGCAGACGTACCTGCCGGCGCTGATGTTCGGCAGCGACCCGGCGCGGGTCGACGAGCTGATGGAGACCGTGTTCAGCGAGATCGAGCGGCTGCAGGACGCCGGCCCCCGTCCGGAGCATGTGGCCGACGTGCGGATGGCGATGCTTCGTTCTCACGAGACGCGCATGGAGCAGAACGGCGCCTGGCTCGGCGAGCTCGTACGCTCGTATCAGCACGACGACGACCCCGGCGCCGAAGCGTTCCTCGCCGAGCGCGATCGAATCGAGGCGCTCAGCGCGGAGGCCATCCGTGATGGCGCGCGCCGCTATTTCGATGTCGAGCACTACGTGCGCGTGACGCTGTTGCCCGAAACCTGAGACGGGCGACGACTTTAGTGGGTAGGATGTTCTCTCATAGGATAGGCGGAGCGGCTTCTTACCGCAGGCCATTGAGAATACACTCTTTTATCGAGCGCGGCGTTCTTCGCGGCGCGCATGGACGCGTCGCCGCGCGGCTATCCTTCATTCCGTCCGTCGCCCTAAAATGCTCCGGGTGCGGAACGAGCTTACAAGAGCGACAGCGTGCCGGCCGGGCCGGCTTCCATCACATCAACGAGAACGCATCACGATGAAACAGCACAGACCTGCCGAGACACCCGGCCGGACCCCGGCGGCGCGCACCGCCGCCTTTTCGGCTTTCGCACTGTCGATGCTGCTAGGGTCGGCCGCCTTCGCGCAAACGCATGCCGATGTCACGTACGCCACGGCCGGCGACACCGAGCTCAAGCTCGATCTCTACATGCCGGAGGGTGTCGACTCGCCGCCGCTTACGGTATGGATACACGGTGGCGCATGGCGCTTCGGTTCGAAGGATAATCCGCCGGAGAGCTTTGTCGGTTCGGGTTTCGCGCTCGCAAGCGTCGAGTTCAGACAGTCGACCGAGGCGCCGTTTCCGGCCATGATCCACGACATCAAGGCCGCGGTCCGCTTCCTGCGCGCGAACGCCGCGGAGTATGGTTATTCGGCGGAGCGCATTGCGATCTCCGGTGCGTCGTCCGGAGGCCACCTCGCGGCGCTTGTCGGCGTGACCAATGGCGTCGCGGAGCTCGAGGGCGAGCTCGGCGAGCACACCGATGCTTCGTCCGACGTGCAAGCCATCCTCGTGTACTTCGGCGCGACGAATCTCACCTCGATCCTCGATCAGTCGACACCGCGCGGGCTCGATGTCCGTGCTCCGGCGCTCGATCTGCTGCTCGGCGGGGCGCCGGACGAGGTGCCGGAAGTCGCTCGGCTCGCAAGCCCGGTCTTCCACGTCGATCCGAGCGATCCGCCTTTACATCTGCTGCACGGCGATCAGGATCCGCAAATGCCGATCAATCAGGCGCACGAGCTGCACGGCGCATACAAGGCTAATGGGCTCGACGCCGAGCTCGACGTCGTGCATGGCGCCGCTCACGGCGGGGCCGAGTTCTACAATGCAGAGCATTGGGCGCGCGCGGAGGCGTTCTTGAATCGCGTGCTGGTCGCTGAGTAGGGGGAGACGTCATGAGTGAGGGATCGAAGGGCGCGCAGCTCGTCTTCGCTGCCGTGATGGCGTGCTCGATATGGGGCGCGGCGATCGCGGGCGACGACTACGAGCCGCCGCGCGCGGCATCGGGTCAGCCGGATTTCAACGGCATCTGGCAGGCGATGAACGAAGCGAACTGGAACCTCGAGCCGCGTGCCGCAGCGGCCGGGCCGGTCGTCGCGCTCGGCGCCGCTTACGCGGAGCCGCCGAGCTTGGGCTACGTCCTCGGCGGCCATATCCCGTATCAAAGTCACGCCCTCGAGCAGCGCGACGAGAACTATGCGAACCGGCTCGAGCTCGATCCCGAGATCAAATGCTATCTGCCTGGGGTGCCGCGCTCGACCTACATGGCGCATCCGTTCCAGGTGATTCAGGGCGACGAGCACCTGATGATGGTGCACCGCTATCGGAACGCGGTGCGCACCGTCAATATGAAGGACCATCAGCCCGCGCTGGCGCCGAGCTGGATGGGGTCCTCGAACGGCTGGTTCGAAGGCGATACGCTGGTGATCGAAACCACCGGGTTTAACGGTCTGACGTGGCTCGACCGGGCCGGCAATTTCCACAGCGATCAGCTGCGGGTCATCGAGCGCTTTACGCACCGCAGCGACGACGTGCTGCAGTATGAGGCGACCCTCACGGACCCGCAGGTGTACACCCGCTCGTGGACGATCAGCATGCCGCTATATCGGCGGCTCGAGCCGAACGCCGAGCTGCTGGAGTTCCGATGTGTCCCGTTCGTCGAAGATCTGATTTACGGCGATTTGGCGAAACCGGAGGAGTGAGCTCGTGAATTCATCAATATTGAGAAGCGCCATCGCGCTCGCATGCCTGGCGACGGCCGCGCAGGCGGCGGCGCAGGACGACGCCTACGAGGTTCCGCGCACGCCCGCAGGGCAGCCGGATCTGCAGGGCTTCTGGACGAATGCGTCGTTCACGCCGCTCGAGCGGCCCGAGGCGCTCGGCGAAAAGGAGTTCTATACCGACGAGGAGCTGGACGAGCTCATCGAGCAGGGCGTTGCGCGCGGCTTCGAGCAAACCGAGCCCGGCACCACCGCCGACGTCCACTACGACTTCTCACAGTTCGGTCTGACGCGCGGGCAGGACGGCTTCGTGCGCAATCTGCGCACGTCGCTGATTGTCGACCCGCCGAACGGACGCATCCCGGCGATGACGCCGGAGGCGGAGGCCCGAGCTGTCGCGCGGGCGGAGCAGAGGCGCACGCGTCCGCAGACGGATCGGGTGCAGAACATGGGCCTCGCGACTCGCTGCATCATCTGGGGTGCGAATCCGCCGCTCATGCCGATCGGCTACAACAGCAATCTGCAGATCGTGCAGTCGGACGACCATGTGATGCTGTTGATCGAGATGATGCAGGATCCGCGCGTGATACCGCTCGACGGCCGCCCGCCGCTGCCGGAGGAGGTCCAGCAATGGACGGGCGCGTCGCGCGGCTATTGGGACGGCGATACGCTCGTGATTACGACGACGAATCAGACGGACCAGACCGCGTTTCGCGGCGCGACTGAGCACCTTGTCGTCACCGAGCGGCTGACCCGCGTGGCGGACGACCGGATTACGTACGAGTTCACCGTCGAAGACCCGCATACGTGGGTGCGGCCGTGGTCCGGGGTGATTCCGATGGAGAAGACCGTCGGGCCGATTTTTGAATCCGCGTGCCACGAGCACAACTATGGCGTGCGCAACACGCTTGCGGGAGCACGGGCCGAGGAGCGGCGTCAGGCCGAAGCCGCTGCGGCCGGACAGTAGGCCACGGAGAGTTTGGTTTATGCACAGGCGATACATTGGAAGGGCCATTCTGGCCGCAACGGCGGCCGGCGCGGCCTTCGCGGGCGCGTCGGCACTCGCGCATCATTCCTTCGCGGCCGAGTTCGCGATCGACAAGCCGATCGAGCTCACCGGCAAGGTGACCCGGATCGAGTGGGTCAACCCGCACTCCTGGTTCCACCTCGAGGTCGTCGGAGAGGAGGGTGAAGCCGAAATGTGGATGGTGGAAGGCGGCAGCCCGAACGCACTGTTCCGCCGCGGCGTGACCGCGCAGTCCGTGCCGGCCGGCACCGAGTTGACGGTCGAGGGTTATCAGGCCCGGGACGGCAGCAATACGGCCGTCGGCCGCTCGTTCTTGCTCAGTAACGGCGAGCGCCTTTTTCTCGGCGGCTCGGCCGAGAATCTCGAAGGCGGGCAGTAACGCCGCAGTCCGTCCTGATACGCGGCAGCCGGCACGCCATCTGCTGCACCGGCTGCCGCTGCGGCTCGCCCGTTCGGACGCCTATTCGGCGCCGTGCATCGGCACGGCGTAAAGCATGAACGGGCCGGGTTGTTGGCCGCGCAGCTCGGGGTTGGTGAGGTAGCCAATCTGGCTTTCGATCACGTAGGCGGTGTCGCCGACCGGGGTGGCGCCCGGGGTCGACGCGAACTCGTCGCTTAGCACCTCGAGCGTGGCCGTATCGCCTTCGATCGTCACGATGCTGACGCGGCCGATGTTGCCTTCGGCTTGCAGGAACCGATTGCCTTCGATGTGTCGGAATCCGTCCGGTCCGCCGAGCTCATGGGAGACGACCAGCTTGGTGAGGCCCGTCATTGCGCCGCGGCGGTCGGTTTCGACACGCACCAGCTCGTTCGTGCGGACGTTATTCACGTAGAGCGTGCCGTCTTCGGCGAACGCGATGCCGTCGATGCCGACCAGCGATGGGTCCTCGCCGTACAGCTCGAGCTCGTCCGCGTCCGGTGCACGCCGAAAGATGCGGCCATTCGGCGTATCGGTCGCATAGACACTGCCGTCGCTTCCGACCGCGATATCGTTACAGGCCGACGCAGGCGGGGGAAACGGATACACGGCCTGCTGCTCGCCGCTCACAACGTCGAAGGCCATCAGGCTGCTGACGCCTTCCGAGCGCTCTGGGCCGAAGAAATTCGGCACGGAGCATAGCCACAGCAAGCCGTTTGCTTCGTCCGCGAACACGCCGAGGATCGTCAGAATCCCATTGGCCTCGCTCGTTTCGATCCACGGCAGCGCGACCGATTCTCCCGGAGCCGCCCGGTAGACATTGCCCTTCACGCTGCCGGCGTACACGGTTCCGTCGGCGGTCGATGTCACGCTTTCCGGAAACACGTCCGTGTCGCCGATACGGATGCCCATCTCGACCGGCTGCGCGACCGCCGGCGCTGCGCTGACCAGCGTCGCGACGAGAGCCGCAGCGCCGCAGGCCGCGAGGCCGCGCTTCCGGCGCTCGAAGCCGGAAGTCGGGCCGCGTGCCCGCATCGTATGCTCGTAAGTACTCTTTGTGTCGTTGTTCATCTCGAGCTCCGCTGCATGGATGTGCAATGAGGCGTCAATCTGCGCCTGCAGGCCCGCTGCTCTGCTGTGCTTCGAAGGCGTTCCAGGCGAGATCGATCAAATAGGCATGAATCGCATCCGCCTGCTCGTCGTTCAGCACGTCGTCCCACTGCGGCATCCCGCGAAAGCGATAGGCGCCTTGCAGCACGATGGGCTTGAACGCGGCATGCGCCGACGCGTCCATGCGTCTCAGATCGGGCGTGAGGCCATAATCGACGTTGGCGTGGCAGATCGCGCAGCTTCGTGCGAACAGCGCCGCGCCTTGTTGAACCGTTTCCGCGGACGCGGGACGCGCGACCGGCGGCTCGGGAATCGGGCCGACCTCGCTGATCGGGTCCGGCAGCGGCACGGCGCCGCCGTCGAGACGAAACGCGAGGATGCGATTGGCGTTGCCGTAGCGGATCACCGCGCTCGTGTCATGCGGCGCAAACCAGCCGCCGCCGCCCCAGCCGGCCATCACCGCGATGTACTGGATGCCGTCGATTTCGTACGTCATCGGCGCCGCAATGATGGATGTGCCCACCTCGAGATCGAGCAGCGTTGCACCCGTCTCCGCGTCAAACGCGCGCAGATGACCCGTGTCGGTGCCCTGGAAGACGATGCCGCCCGCCGTGGCGAGGACGCCGCCTCGATCCCAGTAGCCGATGCCTTCCTGCTCCCAGCGCACTTCGCCGGTCTGCGGGTCGAACGCCTTCAGTGCGGCGCGCGACGTGTGCTTGCCTGCCGCCTGGACTTCGCGCAGCTTGGAGCGCAACGGCTCCGGCACGTTCGCCGGATCCTGCAGCAGCATATCCCCGAACAGCGTGCTGTTGCCGGAGTTCGCCTGCATCGGCCGGTACTCGTGACCGTCGGTGGGGTCGTAAGTGATCGCGCCGCCTTCGATCGCCGGGATGTACACGAGGCCGAGCTCCGGATCGTATGCCATCGGATTCCAGCTGTGCCCGCCCATGCCCGAGGGCTCGACGAATACCGGGCCATCCTTGTAGTCGATCTCCGCTTCGTTCATCGCCGGGCGCCCCGTCTCGAGATCGACGTGCGTCGCCCAGTTCATCGGCACGTACGGGTCCGCCGAGAGCAGCTCGCCGGTCTCGCGGTCGAGAATGTAGAAGAACCCGACCTTTGGCGCCTGCATGAGCACTTTGCGCACGACGCCGTCGAATTCCATGTCGGCGAGGATCATCGGCTGCGTGGCGGTGTAGTCCCAGCTCTCTCGCGGAACTTGCTGGTAATGCCAGGCGAGCCGACCGGTGTCGGGGTTAATCGCGAGGATCGATGCGAGGAAGAGGTTGTCGCCGCCGGACGGGCTCCGCTCGTGCCAGTTGAACAGCGCGGAGTTGCCGGTGCCGATGTAGATCAGGTTGAGCTCCGGATCGTAGACCATGCCGTTCCAGGCCGTGCCGCCGCCGCCGACGTCCCAGCGGCTGTTCGGATCCCACGTCTGCGCGGCCATCTCCATCTCGGGATGCTCGTAGCCGTCCGCCGGATCGCCGGGAACGATGAAGAAGCGCCACGCGAGCTCGCCGGTCTTGAGGTCGTACGCGGAAACGTAGCCGCGCGCGTCGTAGTCGGCGCCGGCATTGCCGATCACGACGACGCTGCCTGCGACCTCGGGCGCGCCGCTGACCGTATAGGCGCGGTCCTTGTAAATCAGCGTGTCGACTTCCCACACCGTTTCGCCGGTGGCGGCGTCGAGGCCGAACAGCCGCCCGTCGAGGGAGCCGACGTACAGCATGCCGTCCCATACGGCGACGCCACGATTGACCTCGTCGCAGCACGTATAGCGATTGACTTGGCCATCGCTCTGCGGGTCGAACGTCCAGATCTCTTCGCCGGTGGCTGCGTCGAGCGCGTAGGCGCGCCCGGTCGTGCCCGACGTGTACAGCACGCCGTCTACCATGATCGGCGTTGCTTCGAGCCCGCGGCTGGTGCCGAGCGCGTAGTCCCATGCGAACCCGAGCCGGCCGACGGTCTCTCGATTGATCTGATCGAGCGACGAATAGTGGCTCTTGCCGAAATCGCGGCCCGTGGTCAGCCACTGGTCGGGCTCGTTGTCGGCGGCCAGCAGACGCTCACGCGTGATGCGGCCATAGCTGCGATCGGCCGTAGGTGTCGGCGCCGCGGCGGTCTCGACGGCAGGCGGCGCTTCGCTGCTGCACGCGGCGACGAGCGCAAGCGCCGGCGCGAAGACACGGAGCCAACGGGCGGAAAAAGAGCGGCGATGCATTGGCATTGGGAGCATTGGGAGCCTCGGCGATGCGAGTGTCGTTGTCGTGGGCCGCGGGGGTGGTCCCGGCGGCCTCGCGGATTGTACCCGCGCTTGCCGCATGTCGCACCCGCTGCGGGCGCCCGGGGTTGTACAATTGCCGGTTTGCGATCCATCGGTCGGCCGTTCCTGGCGCCGGCGATGCGCGTGACTTTGCGCGTGACGATACGGGCAATCTCCCGCGAGCGTTTCCCCATGAAAGCCATACGACGACGAGGACCAGCGATACGTGAACGCGCAGATTCCATCACCACAGCACATTTTCGGCCGCAGCGACCGGCGTCTCGGCGGGCTTGCCGGAGCCGCAGAGCCTGGGGCGACCGGCGCCGCCGGGCCGGCGCGCCCGGCTTCTCCCGCACCCCGCGCGGGCCGGTGGTCGCTCGTCCTCTGCGCCGGTGTCGCCGCGTTCTGCGCGCAGCAGGCGCGCGCCGAGGACGTCACGGCCGAGCGACTGCTCGAAGCGGACGCGAACGCGGCAGAGTGGCTGATGGACGGGCGCACTTACAGCGCGCAGCGCTTCAGCCCGCTCGATCAAATCAACGAGGACACCGTTCGCGAGCTCGGGCTCGCGTGGTACTACGAGCTCGATACCTTGCGCGGCGTCGAAGCCACGCCGCTGATGGTCGGCGGCGTGCTCTATAACATCAGCGCGTGGAACATCACCTACGCGCACGACGCACGCACCGGCGAGCTGTTGTGGGAGTTCGATCCCGGCGTGCCGCGAGAGTGGGGTCGCTATGCGTGCTGCGAGCCGGTCTCCCGCGGGCTGGCCGCCTGGCAGGACAGCGTCATCATCGCCACGCTCGACGGTCGGCTGATTTCCCTCGATGCGAAGACCGGTGAGCCGCGCTGGTCCGTGCAGACGTTCGATGACGAGTGGCCGTATTCGATCACCGGGGCGCCGCGGGTCTTCGACGGCAAGGTCGTCGTCGGCAACGGCGGCGCGGACCTCGGCGTGCGCGGCTTCGTCAGCGCATACGATGCGGACGACGGCAGCTTCCTGTGGAAGTTTTATCTGGTTCCCGGCAATCCCGCCGACGGCTTCGAGAACGAAGCTATGGCGATGGCCGCAGAGACATGGAGCGGGGAGTGGTGGACCCTCGGCGGCGGCGGCACGGCGTGGGACTCGATCGCCTACGATCCCGAGCTGAACCTGGTCTTCGTCGGCACGGGCAACGGCTCTCCTTTGGTCCGGCATTTCCGCAGCCCGGAAGGCGGCGACAACCTGTTCCTTTGCTCCATCGTCGCGCTCGATGCCGACAGCGGTGAGTATCGTTGGCACTACCAGCAAGTGCCCGGGGAGGAGTGGGACTACACCTGCACGCAGTCGATCGTGCAAACGGAGCTGACGATCGATGGCCGCGAGCGCAAGGTGCTGCTGCAAGCACCGAAGAACGGCTTCTTCTACGTGCTCGATCGCGAGACGGGCGAGGTGATCTCGGCCGAGGAGTTCGTGCCGGTCACGTGGGCGAGCCATATCGATCTCGATACGGGTCGGCCGGTCGAGAACCCGATGGCACGCTTCGGCGCCGATCCGGTGCTCGTGGCGCCAGGTCCCGGCGGCGGGCACAACTGGTTCCCGATGGCTTTCAGCCCGCTCACCGGGCTCGCGTATTTCCCGAGCTACGAGCATTGGATGGTGTTCGCGCGCGACGAAGCGTTCGAGCCGGTCAGGTTCCGCTCCAACTCCGGCTGGGGCGGCTACAGCGGCGATGCGCTGCAGAAGCGGCTCGAGCTGCAACAGTTGATTCCGGACCTCGAGCGCACGTGGCTCACGGCCTGGGATCCGGTCCGTCAGCGGGCAGCCTGGAAGGTACCGCTGCCGCGGCACGGCAACGGCGGCGTGCTGGCGACGGCCGGCAATCTCGTGATCGAGGGGACGACGAAGCAGACGCTGTCGATTTTCCGCGCCACCGACGGCGAGCTGCTATGGGAAATGCCGGTGCAGAGCTCGCCGGTCGCAGGTCCGATCACCTATCTCGTCGAGGGTGAGCAATACATTGCGGTCAACGCCGGCTTCGGCGGCGGCGCGGCGCAAGTGGAGCGCGGCGCCGGTATCGCCCGTCACCGCGCTTCGGCGCGGCTGCTCGTGTTCAAGCTAGGCGGCGAGCTCGAGCTGCCGCCGCTCGAGGAAGCTGCGCCGGTGCCCGATCCGCCGCCGCTGCGCGCGAGCGAGGAATCCGTGCAGCGCGGGGCGCAGGTCTATGCGCAAACCTGCGCGCAGTGCCACGGCCCGCTTGCGATCGGCGGTGTCAGCGACCTTCGCTTCATGACTCCCGAGACGCATGCAGCCTTTGCAGAGATCGTGCTCGAGGGCACCCTCGAGGAGCTCGGCATGGGCAGCTTCGCGAGCCTGCTGTCCGAGCAGGACGTCGAAGATGTCCATGCATATCTGATCGCTCGTGCGAACGAAGATTGGGGGCGTTAGCCCCCGCGCACGTTGTCGGTCGGCTACTTTTCGCCGTGCTGCTGCAGCAGTTGGGGGAAGATGGTCTCTTTATAGAACGACAGAACGGGCATCTCGTCGGCCGGCCGGCCGCTTTGCTGTGCGAAGCGCTCGATCAGCTGATCGGAGTCGGACATGAAGTGGCCCGGTTCGAGCTCGACGGTCGGAAACGTCGCCGCTTTGCCGAGGCCCTCACTCAACTTCGACTTGGTCGCCTCGTAAGACGGATCGGCCGGGTCCATACGCACGAGCTCGATCTGATCGAGCAGGCCGGCTTCGGCCATGTACAACATATATTTGAAAGAGAACGGGCACCCTTCTTTGACATAAACCTTCGGCTTAAAGGCGTTGGCATTCATTGAGTCGCTCCCGATCGAATTCGATTCCGCTTGGGGATGAACGCGCGCAAACGTCTGCTCCGGCCGGCGCGGCGGACGGCGGTAAGAGGGCGGTGCGGGCTTCAGCGAAAGCCCGCGGCGCACATGAACGTTCATCTTGCCGCCGCTCCGCCGCGGCGACAAGCGGCGCTTGCGTCACAGCTGGACCCCTGACCGCATGTTATAGTGGCGCCGTCACACGCCCAGTGCGGACGCTCAAGAACAACCCATCCCATCGGCGCTAGTCAGCCCAACGATGGCCTCCGGAGAGAGACATGAAAAAGATCGTCGCGACATTGTCGTCGTTCCTTCTGTTGTGGGTCGCCACAGCGCACGCTCAGCTCGAGCTGCAACCGCAGGTAGCCTTTTCGGCGTCCAGAGTCATGAGCATCTCGGGCGTCGACCAGACGATGGAAGGGCCTTATTACTATTCGCCGGGCCGGCATCGTTCCGAGATGGATGCAGCGGGTCAAACCATCACTGCGATCATTCGCGAGGATCGCAATTTGATCTGGATGCTGATGCCGCAGATGAACATGTACATGGAGCTGTCGTTCGATGAGCGCGAGCTCGGCCGCGGCGGCGCATTCGAAGGCGCCGAGGTGCTGCAAAGCCGCGAGCTCGGCCGCGAGGAAGTCAACGGCATGCGCACGACGCGCTACGAGATCACGGTGCGTAATCCTGGCGGAGATTCGGCGACCGGCACGGTGTGGGCCACCGCCGAGATGATCCCGATGAAGATGGATATGGTGGTCGACAGCGGCGAGCGAGTCGTGGTCGAGCTGCGTGATGTTCGCATCGAGCCGCAGCCCGATGAGCTATTCGAGGTGCCTGCCGGTTATACGGGCATGTCGCTCGGTTCGATCGGCAATATCGCGAATGCATTGCAAGGCGCATTCGGCGGCGCCGGCGATGCGGGGCAGTCTGGCGCGGCGCAGCAAGGCGCCGGCGACGACCCGGGCTTCGCGCAGGAAGTGGCCGAAGGCGCCGCAGAAGGTGCCCGCGACGCGGTGAGCGACGGGGTCCGCGACGGCGTCCGCGAGAACGTCGGGCGGCGAATCCGCGGCATCTTCAACCGTTAGCGTCGGAGCATCTTTACTACCACGTCAAGCGCGCCGGGCCTCCCGGGCTCCGGCGCGCTCGGCTTCGTCGAGCTCGCAAGCCAGGAAGCCGCCGGACTGGTGGCGCCAGAGCTTCGCGTATAGGCCGCCGAGCTCGAGCAGCTCGTCATGCGTGCCGGTCTCGACGATACGTCCGTTGTCCATCACGATCAGCCGATCGAGCGCCGCGATCGTCGATAGACGATGGGCGATCGCGATGACCGTCTTGTTCTGCATCAGCGCGTAGAGCTGCTCCTGGATCGCCGCCTCGACCTCGGAATCGAGCGCGGAGGTCGCTTCGTCGAGTACCAGTATGGGGGCGTTCTTGAGCAGAACGCGTGTGATCGCGATGCGCTGGCGCTGTCCGCCCGAAAGCTTGACGCCGCGCTCACCGGCATGCGCGTCGTAGCCGGTGCGGCCTTCCTTGTCGACCAGGCCGAGAATGAACTCGTGCGCATGAGCGCGCTTTGCCGCCTCGACAATTTCGGCGTCCGATGCGTCCGGTCGGCCGTAACGGATGTTGTCGCGGATCGAGCGGTGCAGCAGCGACGTATCCTGCGTCACCATGCCGATGTGGCGCCGCAGCGATTCCTGCGTGACCTCTGCGATGTCCTGACCGTCGATCATGATCCGGCCCGCCTGCACGTCGTAGAAGCGCAGCAGAAGATTGACCAGGGTCGACTTGCCCGCACCGGTGGGGCCGACGAGGCCGACCTTCTCACCCGGCCGGATGTGCAGCGACAGATCGTCGATGACTGCGGCTTCTGCGGCG
>CAZFJU010000053.1:0-22087 GCA_964518995.1 uncultured Gammaproteobacteria bacterium | reverse complement strand
GGGCCGGCATACGAGCGGCCGAGGCTCACGAGCGGCCAGCCATAGTTGCCCCCCGCCTCGATGATATTGATCTCGTCGCCGCCGTTCGGCCCCATCTCGCTTTCCCAGATCGTACCGGTCGGCTCGTGCCAGACCAGGCTCTCCGGCGTGCGATGCCCCAGGGAATAGATCTCTGGCCGATAACCCTCCACGCCGACGAACGGGTTATCGTCCGGGATCGTGCCATCGTCGTTGTAGCGAAGGATCTTGCCGGAGAGCCCCATCGTATCCTGAGCCATGTCGCCAGGCTCACCCCAGGTGCTCACCAACAGCGTGCCGTCCGGCAGGAACAGCAGGCGCGACACGGTGCTAGCGCCTTCCGGGCTCACGATATCCTCGACGTCGGTCAGCGCCTCGCCGTCGAACACACCGCGCGCGACGGTCAGCACGCGAGCGCCGCCGCGCCCGCCGCGGCCACCGGCCGCTTCGGCATCGGCGAGCGGCTTGTTGTAGACCCAATAGACGAGCCCGTTCTGCTCGAAGCTCGGATGCAGCTTGATATCGTGCAGACCGCTGATGAAGTTATCCGAACGCACCTCGGGCAGGCCTTCGATCGGCTCGGAGAGCACACCGTCCTTAAAATGACGCAGACGCCCGTTACGCTCCGTGATCAGGATCGATGCGTCCGGCAGGAATTCCAGGCTCCAGGGATTTTCGAGGCCACCCGTGAGCACACTCACCCGGATGTGGGCCGACGCCGTCTGGTACTCCCACGGCTCGTCCGGCAGCGGTGCGACGGCGATTGCCGCCGGGCCCTGGGCCGCAGCCGAGCTGACCACTCCAGTGGACCAAAGCGCCGCGATGGCGAAATGTAGCGCCCTAACTCTCATGGAAGCCTCCCCCCGCAGTGTTCTGCTCAGCGGAGAATACCACTCAAGGGCGCAAGCGCGGCAAGATATGCTGGCCGAAGGCTTCGATAAACGCGCGCTGGTTACGGCCGACGTTGTGGATATCGATACTTTCGGCGCCGAGCGCCATCAGCTCGCGCAGCCAGGCGGTATGATCATCGAGCCGGCTCGATACGAACACTTGCGCTTCGACGTCCTTCAACTCGACGTTGCAGGCGGCGCGCGCAAAGTCGTCGGGCGTCGCGAGGTCCCCGAGCATTTCGCTGCTCAAGCAGTTGCAGCGCCACTGCTCGAACGCCGATCGAAGCGCTTCCTCGTCGGACTCGGCCCAGCTCACCTGCGTCTTGAAGTAGACCGGCTTGCCGACTCCGCCGCCCTCGCGAAATGCCGCCACGATTTCGCGGAACGCCTCGATGGTTGCAGCCGTCGTGAGCAGGCCATCGGCCCAAGTGCCGAGCCAGCGGGCGGTCTCGGCAGAGACAGCCGCACCGACCAGCCGCGTCGATTCCTGCGGCAAGGACCATAACCGGGCGTCGACCGCGGCGATGCGGCCGCGATGGTTGACGACCTCGCCGGCGAGCAACGCCTGCATGATCAGCGCGCCTTCCCGGAGGCGCGCGTTGCGCTCTTCCTTGCTCGGCCATTCGGAGCTCACGACGCCCTCGTTGATGGCTTCGCCGCTGCCGAGCGCCACCCACGGAACACGTGACGGGAACATTTGCGAGAGCGTCGCCACAGCTTGCGCAAGCACGACCGGATGATATCGCCAGCCGGAAGGCACCGTGATCGTGCCGAACTGCAAACGCCGAGTGGCTTGCAGCGCGGCGCCGAGCCATGACCAGGTAAAACCCGACTCCCCCTGTGCCGGCGCCCACGGCTGCAAGTGGTCGGAGCTGAAGGCCGCGTCGAAGCCCGCGGTCTCTGCCCTTTGCACAAGGTCGAGCAACTCGGCCGGTGCGAATTGCTCCTGGGAGACGTGGTAGCTGAATAGCGGCGCGCCGGACGGCGTCATGGGGAATCTCATGTACGCGCGGGCGGTACACGCTCCGCCCGCAGCGCGTCGACCACGGCTTGCAACTGAGGCGATTCACGCAGCTCCTCTAGAGTCGGCGGCAGCTTGCGGCGCCAATTCGGGTAACGCTGCGAGCTCGGGATGTTGACGGGGCGGCGCTCGAGCGCGATGTCTTCCAGTTGCGCGATCGCCAGCGTGGCGTGGGTCCGGCCAAGCAGGCGGTGGATGCTCGAAAGCAGCGCGGTGATGTCGGGCCGCTCACCGGGCGCGAGCAACCCTTCCGCATAGAGCGCTTCGAGCAGTTGGCTCTTGTCACGCTCGCGCTCCTCGAGTCTCGTGGCGTACTGTTGCTCGTCGAGCTCGCCGTGATCCTCGAGGATGGCGATATCGGTGCCTTCCCACCAACCCGCCAGTGTCGGCAGATCATGATTACCGGCGACTGCAAGCGACAGCGGCGGGTACTCCTGCGGACGTTTGAAAGCGCGTTCGTCCCGCTCGAACATGAGCACGCGATATGAAAGGATGTTGGCCTCGGCCATGCGCGCACGGAAGCCGGATGGAACGGTGCCGAGGTCCTCTCCGACAATCATGCAGCGCGCCCGATGGCTCTCGAGCGCAAGGATGCCGAGCAAATCCTCGCGCGGATAATGCACATAAGCGCCGTCGCTCGGCGCCGCACCGTCCGGAACGAAGAACAGCCGTTCGAGCGCCATGACGTGATCGATGCGCAGTGCGCCCGCATGGCGCATGTTCGCCCGCAGCAGGTCGATGAAATTTCGATAAGCCTGCTCGCGCAGCCGCAGCGGATTGATCGGCGGCAGTCCCCAGTCTTGTCCCGCCGCGTTGAATGGATCCGGCGGCGCGCCGATATTCGCGCCCGCGACCGTAAGCTCCGGCTCGCTCCACGTTTCGGCACCCGCGCGATCGGCGCCGACGGCGACATCCCGATAAAGACCGATACGCATATCGGCCGCGGCATCGGCCGCATGCGCGAGTTGCCGGTCTGCAAGCCACTGCAGCCAAGCCACCTCGGTGATCTTTTGGCTATGCTCGGCGGCGAACTCGCGCACGGCCGCCGAACGGCAATCGCGAAGCGGCTCGGGCCAGCTGCGCCAAT
The DNA here is from genome assembly GCA_964518995.1 of uncultured Gammaproteobacteria bacterium. Taxonomy (GTDB): domain Bacteria; phylum Pseudomonadota; class Gammaproteobacteria; order Steroidobacterales; family Rariloculaceae; genus ZC4RG20. The sequence continues at coordinate 19,071 of CAZFJU010000053.1, read as the reverse complement.
TCCATGCGTCGATGCCTTCGGCAATCAAGTGGCCGCGGATTGCAAGGTAGAGGCAATGCTTGTCGAATTCCGTGCCGCGCTCATGCCGAAACCGCTCGAGCGCCCGATGCTCGGCGGCTGGGGCGCTGCCGAACTCGCTAAAGAGTTGCCGGAAGATCCGGGTCTTAAGGGCCGCGACGGCGGTATAGTCAACGTTCGGCGACTCGCGGCACCCCGCGAGGGCCGATTCGAATGCCGGGCTGTCGGCTTCGTTTCGCGCTGCAGCACTTCGTGCGAATTCCGGCAATCCGTTCACATCGATGTTGAGCACGTTCAATAACAGCCGGCTCGCCGGCGAATACGGGCTCGCATGCTCGGGGTTGTCCGGGAACAGCATGTGCAGCGGATTGATGCCGAGCACGTCGCCGCCGCGGTCGGCGGTCAAACGCGCGGCGTCGCGAAGATCGGTGAAGTCGCCGATGCCCCAGTTGTGGGCGGAGCGGACCAGATAGAGCTGCGTCGAAAGCCCCCAAAGTCGTTCCTTCGGCACCCCGGCCGGAAGCCAGCATGAGCCGGGCGTGACGATGAGCACACTGGTTGCGCCCGACTCGAGCGTGATCTGGTGATAGCCGCAAGGCAGGTCGGACAAGGGTAGCCGTCGTCGCTCGAAAGCGGTGCCGTCAAGCTCGGCTCGCGCCGTTACCGCCAGATCATCGGCAAGCACCGTTCCCGCACGGCGCGTGCCGTCCTCGAGCGTGAGCTCGTACGCGAGGCGGCCGGTGCCGGCGGGTAGCGTGACAAGGGCAGCGGAGGCGTGCTCTCGCACTACCATGACGGGCGGCAGCTCGCGTGCCCAATCCCGGCGCATGAGCAATGCGCCGGAGCTCTCGATCTCCGCATCGGTGCCCGCCGATACCCCGAGCGCAGCGAGCAATACGCGTAACGCGTGCTCCCGGACCTGCGGCGATTGGCCGTCGCTGCCCGGCCTTTCGAGGTCGACGCCGCAGTGCGCGGCAAGCTGCGCAAGCGGGGTCAAGCGTCTGTCGCTCGGACGTAGCGCATGAGGCATATGTTTGCTGTGCGAACGATGGAATCTGCCGGTGTGCAACTGCCATGCCATAGCGCGTGCCTGCCGGTCGGCAGCACGCCCTTGCCGAAGACCGCCCGGAACTGGAATTGACGCGAAGCGTCCAACACGCTCCAATCTGCGTTCCACCGAGGTATCGATGGCCAAACTTCCGCTGCGTCTGCTCGGCCTTGCGCTGCTCACGGTGACCATCACCGTGGCGAGCTGCCAGGCGCTCTTTCACGATGTGCAGCTGCCGTTCTAGGCCCCGCAGCAGGCCGGCGGAACGCTGAGGCGAAATTTGGACGATCTCCTGCGCAAGGGCCGGGCCTGGGTGCCCGTGCTGAAGTCGGCCGTGCTGTTCATCCTGCCGCTGCCTCTGCTGCTGGCGTGGGTGGTCACGCTGATGAGCGGCGACCTGGGGCGGTTCGCGGCGGTGAGCGGCGCATTGACTGCCTTCCTCGCTGCCGGTGTGCTGACTTGGCGGGGCCTGGTGGCGCAGGCCCGCTACTACCTCGGCGAGCGGCTGGATCCGCCGGCCGTGCCGCTGAAACTTGTTAGCGCCGGGCTGACCGGGCTCGGCGCCGCGCTTACCGCCGGCGCCGGGGGGCACGGCGTAGCCAGCATGATGTTATTCGCCGCGCTGGCCGTCACGGGCTACGTTTCTTTCTATGGTCGAGATCCACGCCCTGCCCGTATCGAGCTGCCGGCAATGGCCGGCGTGAACAGCGAAGCCGTGGTCGCGCAGCTCAAGCAAGCTTACGGGCGGCTTCAGGGCATCGAGGCGGCCGCCCGGTCCATCGCCGTTCCCGAGTTCGTCGAGCGTCTCCAGCGGATCATCCGGATCGGCAAGCAAATTCTGGCCGAAATCGAGCGCGACCCGCGTGATGCATCGCGCGCGCGCCGGTTCCTCAACCTCTACCTCGACAGCGCGGAGCGCGTCACCGCCGAGTACGCGCGCACCCACCGGCAGATCCGTAACCGCCCGCTCGAGAACAACTTCCGGCAATTGCTGATCGAAATGGAGCAGACGTTCGAGACGCAGCACCGTAAGCTTCTAGAGAATGATGTGATGAACCTCGATGCCGAGATCGAGGTGCTCAATGCGCGCTTGAAGCACGAAGGGATCGACTAAGCCGGGCCAAGGCAGGAGACAACACGATGACCGAGCATCGAACCACGGAGATCGACCGCCTCCAGGACCCGCTACCCGTGCCGGAAAACGACGTCACACGCTATGCGTCGGCGACCGGCGCCGAGCGCGCCGAGATCGAGCAGGCCCTGGCCGAGCTAAAACTCGACGACAGTAACTCCATCCTATTTTTCGGCACCGCTGCCCAGACCGAGGTCACCGAAGTGGCGGACCAGATGCTCGAAGGCGTGCGCAACAAGGACACCGGCCCGGCCGGACAAGCTCTGAACGAAATGGTGTCGACGCTGCGCGGATTCTCGCTTCAGGATCTCGATCCTCACCGCAAGCGAAGCCTGCTCGCACGACTCCTCGGCAGGACTCGGCCCATCGCGAAGGTCTTGCAACGCTACGAGGACGTACGCGCACAAATCGACGGGGTCAGCAATCGTCTCGACGAGCACACCAGCACCTTGATGAAGGACATCGTGGTGCTCGACCGCCTCTACGAGAAGACGCTCGCGTACTTTCACAAGCTGGCCGTCTACATCGCCGCCGGCGAGGAGGCGCTGCGGCGGCTCGATGAAGACGTGCTGCCCGCGCTCGCGAAAGAAGCCGGCAGCGATGACGACATGCTGAAAGCGCAGCGCCTGCGCGATATGCGCGCGCGGCGCGACGACCTGGAGCGGCGCGTGCACGACCTCAAGCTCACCCGGCATGTAACCATGCAAAGCCTGCCGTCGCTGCGCCTGGTGCAGGAGAACGATAAGGCTCTCGTGAGCAAGATCAGCACCACGATGGCCAATACGCTGCCGTTATGGCGTCAGCAGCTCGCGATGGCGGTTACCATCGCGCGCTCCGCCGAAGCCGGCCACACGTTGAAGGAAGCCACCGATCTCACGAACGAGCTGCTGACGGCGAACGCCGAAGCGCTGCGCACCAGCACCCAATCCGTGCGGCAGCAGATCGAGCGCGGCGTGGTCGACATCGAAGCCGTGAAGCAGGCGAATGATTCGCTCATCGCCACCATCGACGATGCCCTCACCATTGCGGATCAGGGACGGCGCCAACGGGCGGAGGCGGAGAAGCAGCTTGCGACCGCAGAGAACGAGCTCAAGCAGGCGCTGATGGCTGCACGGTCCCGAAGCTCGTGAGGGGCCGTGCAGCGCTTGCTTAGAGCCTACTCCGGCACGTGATCGAGATACCGCGCCGCCACGTCATCGTCGCAAACCTCGGAGGCCGGCGAGAACTCGAGATCCGGGCGGTGGTCCCACTGCTGCGCCAATCTGCCGGGCTCAGTGAGATAGACGGGGTCCTCGACAGTGATCTCGTAGCGTAGCCGCAGGCCGTCTTCCGTGAGCGTCAGCCGCTCGAGGGTATGCTTGCTTGCGCTGGAGGGCACATTGCCGCCGTTGCCGGACGGATTCGGCTCGTAGCCGATCGTATCGATGACGAGCGTATTGCCCTCCCACCGGCCGATGGAGTGCCCATGGCGCGAGAGCTCGAGGTCAGCCGGATGCTCGGCGTTCATATGAATCGTGCGCACGACATGATCACCGGAGTTGTCGAAATGCATCACGATCTCGTCGTCGCCGAACGTGATCGTGCGCATCTCGTCGAGCACCGCCAGGAACGGCACGGGTTCGACGAAGCACAGCCCGTCCGCCACCATCTCCTGCTGCGCGGCTCGCGCTTCGGGCGTGATCGACCAGCGAGCCATCGCTCCGAACCCGGCGCCAAGCGCCTGGCGTGACGGCGCCCATTTGCCCTCGAGGCTCTCGGCCGGCGTCAACGTGCGATCGCGAGTATTGGCGGCATAAAACGGGTGGATTTCGCCGTCTTCCGTTGTGACGTCGAGAATGCGGACCTGCTTGCCCCAGCCGCCGCGATTGGGATTCGCGCGCATGACGACCGGCGTTCCGGGCTCGAGCGCCTCGCGGCGAAGACCATCCACGAGCGCCTGCGTGATCGCGAGCCCTTCGCCTTCGATGACCGCGGGTTGGCCGTCCGGGCCAGTCGTCTCGACGAGCAGATACATGTGCGGGTTCTTCCAGTCGAACCGCGCGACCGTCCCCTCGATCAGGATCTCCTGGGATTGATCGAACATGGCCTGACTGTGGTGTGCCGACACTGGCGCGCCAAAGAACCCAGCCGCCATCAAAGCCGAAGAAACAGCAGACACACGTCTCATGTCAGACCCTCCCGGGAAACGTCCTGGCGATAATATAGAGATCTTCCAGGACGAGCCAGACCCCGGGAGGAAGTGCACCGCAGCTTACGGCGTCGTGTTCTCGCTCGAGCCCGCAAACATGCGCCGGCCGTCGGCCGTCGTGATGCTGCGGGCGTTCGAGTTCGTGCTTCCGTCGCGCGCTCGCGAGCCGAGGATCGTCACGGTGTCGTCCGGCTTCAGCGAGTTCCGGTTCCAGCCGAGACGCATCAGGCCGTTCGGGCTGCCGAGCTCGAAGGCCCACTCGACCTCGTCGTTGCCATTTGGCGCCCGGCACGCCCACTCCTGCTCGACCGCATCCGGACCGCGTGCCGCGGTGCGCTCGCAGATCTCCGTGACGTTCAGATGGATCCACGCATGCGGATTCCGCCAATCGAGCTCCGTGACCGCGCCGGTAGCGCGGATCTCTTTACTCGAATCGAACTCTGCAGAAAACGAATGGTGAGCTGCGGACGGCAACGCCACCGCGACGGCCGTCAAGGCAATGCCCGTAGCGGCAGAAGCCGTGAGCAGGTCGCGGAATCCGCCGGTCTTCGATCGCTGTTTCACTTCCGGTCCCCCTTTTAGTCCAATTGGATTCTGGTGCCGAACTGTTGATTCTCGTTACAGATGAACTCGATGAGCTCCTGATCCGGCAAGAGGCGCTGATCGACGCGCACCGTCCACGGTCGGGTGTACGCCTTCGGGTCGTCGATCGTAAAGTCGATCTGCAAATGACCGAAGGTTGGCCTTCGGAAGCGCTCGGTAATTTTCGCGTCGCGGGTGTGCGGGCTGCCGTTCACGTCCAGCCACCCATCGGCGGGACTATCCTCATCGGCGCCGCGCAGGTTGTTCGTCTCCACGACGAGATCGTCGCCATCCCAGTGCCCGACGGAATACCCATACCACCACGGCTGCGGCTCACCTTGCGGCGGCAGTGCTCGGCCGTCCAGATAGATGTGACGGATTCCGTAATTGGCTTCGTACTCGATCAGGATCATCTTATCGGTTTGGATGATCATGCGCGGCTGGGGCTGCTGGTGAAACTGCAGAAAACCCATAGGCAGACACAGGGCATCCGGATTCTCGCGCGCACTCAGCGCGAACCGGCGATCCCTGATCTCCTTGGCCCAGGGTGTATACGGCAGGCCGCCGTCCATATTTTGCCCGGCCTCGAAGAACGCCGCGATCGGCGGGCCGTCCGGGTCGATCGGCACCGGCATTTGCGAGGGCTCGAGCGATACACCGCCGCCCGGGCCGTCCTCGGGCGGCCCGCTGCGCGTGCGCATCCAGAGCCCGGAGAAATCCGGCTTGCCGTCCGCCGTGCGTGGCGGCGGCGCGTCCATGACCACATTGCCTTCGGAGTCGCGCGGTGCATCCGGGTCCGGGACCGGGTCCCATTGCGCCACCGCCCCGGCGGACCAGGCGAGGGCCACGAGGCCGCTCGACAGCGCTACGATCAGCGCGCCGATGCTCGGGTGCGGCCTGGCCGAGGCGCGCCCGGCGACTTCTGGGAACGGCTTCGATTCATGCACGTCGATTCTCCTGGAAGTTTCATGATATCGCGCAGAATAGCTCTGACACGCGGACGGGTCATTTGCAGCGCTTCGATCGCTGCATCGATCTGATTGTTTGCCCATCTCGCTACTGTTCCGCGGTGCGCTTCTCCGAGAGCACCTCGCGGGTGCACCGGCGAAGCAGCTCGAGCCATTGCTTGACGCCGTCGCGGCCGGTCACGAATGGATGCGGCTCGCCCTCCGCGCGCTTCGCGAGCGCGTCGCGCTTGATCAGCGTGCCGTCGCCCCACGGATGATTGGTGAGCTCGACAGTGAGATCGGGGTCCGCATTCTGCAGCCGGTACGTCGACGCGATGTACTGCTCGAGCCCTTCGGGCGGCAGAAAGCTCATCGACGGCCCGCCCCAATAGGCGGCGAGATGCCACTCATCGCCGTCTTTCACGGGGATCAGCGACGAGATCGTGCCGGGCGTATGGCCCGGCGTCGCAACGAAGCGGACGGTGGTCTCGCCGAGCGTGAGGGTATCGCCATCGCGAAGGCCGCGGTCCTTGTCCGGGATAGGGGCCCGGGCACCGATCTGCGGCCAAGTCAGGATGTGCTCCCAGTCGGGCTCGCCCATCAACACCTTGGCACCATAACGCTGCTGCAGGAACGCGGCACCGCCCCAATGATCGTTGTGCGCGTGGCCGAGCACGATGTATTCGATATCGTTCGGATCGAGACCGAGCGCCTCGAGGCCGTCGACGATGGTCTGCTCCCAGTTGGCGACCATCATGGCTTCGAACAGGATGATGCCCTCCGAGGTCGTCAGGGCCCACGCCGAGATATTGTCCATGCCGATGAAGTAGAAGTTGTCGAACACCTGAAACGGCTCGACCCGATGTGCGGCGTAGTCGTCCATTGGCGCGCCTCCGCCGCCGCTTCGCGCCGGCTGCGGACACATCGCCGCTTCGATAGCGGCATACTGGGCCTCGAGGATCGCGTCCATATCGACCGCGGCGGATGCCGACATCGAAAGGACGCTCGAGCTTATGGCTAACGTAATGAACGATCGTGACTTCATCTAGCGCAGAACTCCTTGGTGCGGTATCAGGCGTGCACGTTATCAAGCCCGCGCTCAAAACAGAATAGCGGCCCGTGGACCGCGAGCAGCGGGCTGGCGCGTGCCAAGCCGAAGTGCCGGGTTGAGAATAGTTTGGGTGATGAGCCGGTCGCCTCGAGGCGAAAGCGGAGCAGCTCGATCATCGAATCGCGTTGCTTAGCTCTATGGCCGCCGGGCCCGTCAGCGCCGCGAAGAACGTGAACCAGTTCCGCAGCGCGCGCCCGTCCGGGTTCCAAGCGTCGAGATCGCCCGCCGTGGTCGGATCGGGCTGTGCGACATAGACGCCCGGCTTCACCCGCCCGAGACCGCCGCTTCGGCTCAGCTGTAGAAGAGCGTTGAAGCAGTCTTCCGGATCGCGTGGGATCAAGTCGGTCGTGAGACCGAGCATGATCGCGAGAAGCTGCACGCGGGCCGTCGCAATGGCCGCCGGGCGCCCGGCCGCGACAGTCTCGTCGAACAGGCTCACGGCGAGCGAGCTGTCGAACGTGAGCCCGCGCCGCCATAGGTGCGTCGAACCGCTGAGCAGCACCGCGTCGTCGACGATCAGCGTCGTCGACGCCATGTGCAGCGATCGGCCCGAGCCCGCGATCGGCGAGAACAGCAGCACGCGATCCGCCGCGTCGGCCTGCAGCGCCTCGAGCGCGCCGCCGATCCCGTGCTTGCGGATCTGCTCGAGCTTCGCCGTCCGGTTCGGCAGCCACTTCTCAGGCACGCACAGCATGACGCGCAGGCCAGGCCGCGTCGTCCAACGCGACTTGATGGCATCGACGAGATCGATGGCGCCGCCGCCGGCCGCATGCGGGTCGATGGCCGGCGTCTGGATGTAAAGAAAATCTTCGGCCCGCCCGATCGCGGCTTGGGCCGCGGTCGCAAATCCGCTGGCGCCGCTCTGTGTCTTGTGCAGCACACGGTCTACCGCGGCGGCAAGCGCATCGCCGTCGAAGCTCGAGGTGTCGAGGCGATCATCGAGCGTGCCGTCGCCGAGCGCGTCGTCGATCTTGCTCTTGATTTCGTCCCAGGTGCGGCCCGGCGTAAACGAGGGTGTGATCGCGGCCATCGCGCGCAGCACGGCGTCGCCGGCGACGCCGCTGGTCATCGTCTCGAGGATCGCAGCGAAAGTCGACGGGCCGCCAGGATCGGTCGCGGGGGTCAGCGGCGTGCCGGCAGCGGCGATGAACTCGACGAGATCGGCCGATGCACGTTCACGCATCAACGCAACGAGAGGGTCGGTGGCCGGGCCGGCGAGCGCGATGCCGGGCCCATGCACCTCCTCGGCCGCAGGCACGCCGGGGTGCGCGAGCCTCGGCGGCGGCGCCTCGTGATGCGGCTCGCGCCCGGGCGCCGCGCCGATCACGCCCGTATTGCCGGTCCGCTCGAGCGCCACAAGCTCGAGACGCTCTTGGGTCGGCACGGGACGGCCAAACGTCGTCAGCTCGGTCAGCGCGTTTCGAGCGCGGTGAAGCCGCGCCGGCCCGCCCGGTGACGCGGTCGGATCGAGCGTCCCCTCCGGCGTCTGCCCGAACGCCGGCGAAGTCGTGATCAGCGTATCGCCGGACGCCGCGGCGTTCGGCAACGTTGCCTCGGCGAGATCGGCCGGTTGCAGGCTCTCCATATCGGCGAGACGAAAGGTGTCATCTTCGAGCGGCCCTTCGAAGGCGAGCACGATCTGGCCGGACTGCAGCTGATTCGTGCCGCGGCTCATCGCCATCCCCTGCTCGGGCAGGAACAGGGTCGTATCGGCCGGAGTTGAGCCGTCCCCGGGCAGCACGAGTCGCGAACCGGCCGCCACGACCGGGCGGATATAACGCTGATCCGCATAGAGCCGGCTCGCGGCTGTCGTCACGAGCAGCGCATCGAAGCTCAGCTCGACCGGATCGGCCGCGCTGCTCGCCGTGCCATCCGGGATCGGCACGACCACGAGCGCCGTACCGGTGCCGTCGGCCAATGCGGCGCCGCCGTTCTGGCGGTAGCGCCGGCCGGTGTCGGTATCGCGGCCGTGCGGCCAGATCCGGATCCAGCTCTGCGCCGGCAGCGTGCCGTCGAACTTGAACACGACGCGCTGCCCCGTCACCGTGCCGCCCGCCTCGGCGCCCTCCCCGGCGATCGCATGGGCTGTGAACTCCAGTTTGTCAAAGGCGGAGTCCGTCAGGTCGTCGTCGCCGAGCGCGGCAGGCGACACGGCGCCCCAGCGCGTGTCCATCACGGGCGCCATCGCGACGGCCGCCGCTCCGGCCGAGAGGCTCGCCATGACTTGGCTCGTGACTGCGTCGATCGTCAGCAGCAGGGGCGTCGCAGCCGTATTGCGCGCCGCGCTCACCCGCCGCCGGGGGTCCTTCTGCACGGTATCCGCCCGTGTCAGTCCAATCAGATGCGACTCCACATCGCCGAGCGCGAGGCGCACGAAATCGCGCTGCATCGGAAACGGCGTATCGGTGCTCGTCCAACCGGCGAGCGGTGTGGCCGTTGCGGGATCGGTATAGACGCCATTCGGCAGCACGGCGAGCCGCGGAATCGGCGCCGTGTCGGTATCGGCATCCGCGGCCGGCGTGAGCGCAATCGAAGGGGCGCTGCCGACTTGATAAAGCTGCTCGCTATCGGTCACTCGGGTCAGGTCGTTCAACGTGAGGCGAGCGCCGATCTCGCTCGCGAGCGGCCCTTCATGGAAGGAGACCAAGTGCACGAATCGCCCGGCGGCCGCCGCGGTCGTGCGTTGATCCTCGGCGTCCTCGTGCGCCCAGAGATTGTCCCAGCGGGCGGGCTCGGCCAGATGCGCCCACAGCGCCGCGACCGAGCCCGGATCGAGCGCTCGGCCGCGATGATCGAAGCACCAAAGCTTCAGCGGCAGCGCGGCCGCGTTACGGTTCTTTAGAGCCACCGCAGAGCTGGTGGCCGGCCGGCAAAGCTCCGTCACCGGGTGCGGCCCGTTGTCGAAGCTGCCGCCGCCGAACGTGAGGCCCAAGAACGCTGCTTTCGCTTCGTCGTCCGCCAGGTCGCTCGGAAAATCCGCGGGCCGCAGCCGCTCGAGATCGGGGAGCGAGCTCACGCGGCTCGCATCGATCTCCGCAGCGAGGTACCGAATGCGCGGCCGCGTCGGCGTGTTGGGCGCCGGCGCGGCGCGGCCATCGGGCTGCGCGGCGGGCTGCGTCAATGCCCACAGCCGGAGCTCGACCTCCGGCAGCAAGGTCAGCACGACCACGAGGCTACCGGTCGTGAACGCCGGGCCGCCGTTCTCCCGGCGCAGCGCTCGCAAGCCCGGCGGCCGGCTTGCCGTCGCGACCCAGTAGCTCCGGATCGCGCCTGCGGGCGTGCGCCATTCCATGTTCTCGACGAGCGAGACCGTGCACGAAAGATCGCCGGCGGGCAGCGGCAACTCCGGCGGCGTCTGGCTCGAGTCATCGTGCCGAAACCACGGCCCGAGCGCGGGCGATGCAAGGCCGAGCGTGTTGGGCGCCGGCGCCAGCGTCGGCATGATCAGTCTCCCTCGGCGTCGACGCCGCTCATATCAGCGTCGCGCGCAGCGGGTCGCTCGCGCGGCCGATTGGATCGATGAGCGTCAGCACGTAGTCGGTGCCGACAGGCACGACCTCGCCCGCGGACTCGACGCCCTGTACAACGAGCGGCACGGCCGCCGTCACGTCCTGTTCGTGAAGATCCTGCAGCGCCCCTCCCGGCAGCCGCCGCGCCGTGCGCAGTCGAAAATATCCAAGCGCGCCGCTCGTCAGCGTTTCCGGGTGCGTGACCTCGATTTTGAGGTCCGCGAAACCGCCGGCCGCGGCGACGCCGGTGAACCGCACGAACTCGAGCGGCACAGGCGCCTCTGGAGGAACGAGAATGAAGGTCGCGGGATCCGACGCGCGGCTCCAGCGTCCCGGCACCGCCCGGCCCGCGGCCGCGGAGCCCGATTCGGGCGCGCCCTGCACCTCCGCGACCCAGGTATAGCGGACCCACGGGACCAGCCGTGCCGCGGGCGCAATCTGCACCGGCCCCTCGTCGCGGTACACGGCGTGCTGCAGACCGGTCGCCGGATCGGGCGATGACAGGGGGCCAGTCGCGACGACCGGGATTCGGCGCGGATCGGCATCATCGGCGCGCGTCCGGCTGAGCCGCCAGGTCGCGGCGATCGTCGCGCCCGCGACGACGGTGATCGTTACCTCGGCCACGAACGTCGCTTCCCCCGGCACAGGCTCGGCCGCCCGCACGGCGACGGTGGGGCGCTGCGGCGGATCGGCATTTGGCACGCCATAAAAGATCATTTCGAGGTCGCCGAGCACCGGTTTCGCGCCGCTGCTCGCCTCGGCCGCGATCTTGTACGCACTGAGCACGCGCAGCGACCCGGACAGCGCATGCCTGAAGCCGACCTCGCCCGAGCCGAACGTGACCTCGACGTCGCGTAGGCGCTCGAACAGCGAATCGGGGAAGAGCGCTTGGTGGGCGCGAAACACCGACGCGCGCGCGGCCGCATCAGCCGCGTTCTCGATCTGAGCGAGCAACGCCGTTTCGTTGTTCGCCTTCAGGTGGCTTACGAGCCGGTTCTCGTCCGTGTAATAGACGCCAAACCGTGACTGACCGGGCGCTGGCGCCCAGCGATGCTCGACCCACGCGAGCCCCGTGACGTCGGGCCGCGCCGAGTACTGCAGCACGTCGGGCACGGCCACCTGCGGCGGCGGACGCGGATCCGTCATCCTCAGCCGGTGCGGCTCGGAGACGACCGAGAGCTGCCCGGCCGTATCGATCCACCGCGCCGTGAGAACCATGCGCCGCTCCTCGGTTCGGTCGAGCACGGGGCCGTCGAGCTCGAGCACGACGACGAAGCGCCGCTCGGCCGGCGGCACGCTTGCGCCGTCGAATGTCTGCTTCGTGCTCTCAGCTGCTTCGAACGTCTGGACCGTGCCGATGCGGCCGTCCTCGGCGAAAACTCGCACCTTCTCGAGCGGAAATGAACCTGGGGCAAGCGCCTCCGTGTCGGGCACCGCGACGTGCACGGTGATCCGGCCGCCGCGGCTCGCGGCGTCGGCGACCGTCGGCTGCGCGTAGTAGCCCTGCAGCTGCGGCCGCGGCGGCTTCGGGCGGGGGCCGTCCGGCGCCGCTGCGGAAGCCCACTCTGACCAGCGGCCGAAACGATCCTGCTGGGCAACAAAGGTACGCAATGACTCGGGTCCCACCCGCCGGTCGGCGATGAAGCCGACGCCAGGCTCCGACGGCGGCTCGTGGATGCCGTCCTCGGAACGCAGGCCGAGCATGATAGGCAGATGGTATCCGTCCTCGTTCGCTCTATTGATCGGCTCGTAGCGGCCGGAGCCGACGCTCGGCTGCCGCCGCCCCGCGGCCAGCAACCCGGCGACGCGCACGTGCGCAAGCCGCGTCTCGATCTCGCGCACGGCCGCCGGCGGCACCGCCGGCAGCCATTCCGTGTGATTCGATGCGGTGATCCGGGGCGTCTCGAGTTGATCGAGCGGGGCGAGCCGATCGGCCACCGCAAGCGCCTCGAGCATGACGTAATCGTTTTCCGCCGCGAGGGACTGTTGATCCGGCGGCAGCGTCGAGATGCCGCGTATCCGCGCCGCGAGGTGCACGAAGCGCTCGAGCAACGCCGCCCGGCTCAGCGAGCGCTGCGCGAACGGCACCGCCGCGAGCTCCCGATCGAACAGCGCCTGGAGCGCGCCGCGTGCGGCGCCCCGGACCGGCGGGTAGTCCCGAAAGAACCCGGTGACCCGATAGAAGACCATGCGGTCCTCGACTTCGACCGAGGTGTCGTCGAGCGTCTTGTAGCCGAGCAGGCTCGCGGTACCCGGGTCAAGCTGCAGCTGCTGCACGCGAGCGATGCGCGGCATGACCGCAACGCTGACGTCGCCGGCGGCGCTCGCGAGCGGTGCGCCGCCCGGGCCGGTCACCGTCTCCTCGATCATCTGCTCCAGCGGCGGCGTCGGATCGTTGATGAGCCGCTGCAAGTCGACCGCAAGCTCGCGCGCGAGCGACTCGACGCGCGCGCGCTCGAGCGCCGCGTTGGCGGCAGGCGCCGCAGCAGGACTCGGTGCGCCGACAGTGTCCTGAAGCGGCAGGCGCTTCGGCGCCTGCGCAGTGATACGCGCGAGCGCGTGGGCCATTGGATCGGCGATGCCGAGGTAGCGGAGGCCGCCGGGGTGCGGCAGATTCATGATGGCCCATGGGATGAAGTCCAGCCGCTGGGTATCGTGGCCGTCGATCCATTCGATGCCGCCGACCCGCCCCGTCCCGCTCACCCTGATTTCGATGATGCCCGGAGCCGAGAAGGCGTACGGCGGCGCCGACCGACGACCGACGGGCGCGGCGCCGAGCGCGGAGCTTACGTAAGCCTCGCAGACGAGCGGCGGGCGAAGATTGAGCCGGTCCGTCCGGCCGAGATCTAGGCCGCGATGCGGCAGCGGCGTCGAGATCGGCGGGATGCGCGGCATGGGCCGCGGCACGAGCGGGGAAAGCACGGGCTGCGGCACGGGCTGCGGCACCGGCCGCGGCCGACCATCTTCCGACGTCGATGGCTGCGCATGCACGCGCGCCCAGATGCACGTCGTCGACACCGCGTACGGCAGCCGGATCGTGACCGGCGTCTGCGGGGTGATCTCGATCGGCGGCAGAATCGGCTGGCCGTTCACATCGAGAAAGACCGCATCGTTGCGCGTGTTCAGAAGCTTGCGGTTCTCCACGCGCGCCAGGTGCACGATAAACGGCGCGACCGGCAACCCGAGGAGCGGATGGTGGCTGACGCGCAAGTGATTGCCGACCCGCGCATGCGGCTCGTCGGGCGCGGCCGGCAGCGCGTGCGCGTTGAACAGCAATGGATTAGCGAAGCTGATTACAGACCCTCCTGCTCGAGAACGCGCGGCACGTGAGCCACGCTGCGACTCGCATCGAGCGGCCCGTCGCTGGTTGCGAATGACACGCGGAGCGCGTGCCGGCCGGGCGCAAGATGGATCGGCGCAGTCGGCTGCAAGAAGACCCGCGTCCAGTTGCGCGTGGTGCGCAGCACCGCGAAATCCGTGCCGCCGAGGCGAGCCGACGTGATCTCGAAGCGCGCCACCATTTCGACGGCGCCGGCGCGCTCGACCGCAATCTCCCGGCGCAGCGGCTCGAGGCTGTCGATGAGCACCCCTTCGACGGTCCATACGCCGGTGCCCGGCGCAAACCGCCATACGACGTACGTGCGCGGCGTCGCCACTGGCAGCGGCAACGTGTCCGCGTCCATCGCCGCAAGCACATCGCCAAGCAGCGCGTCGGACACCTCGAGTGCTCCGGACGGCAAGATCGCGCCGTCCGGCAGCAGGATCTCGTCGGGCGGAAACGGCGCCTCCTGGTGGATGCCGAAACCGAGCGCCTCGACGAGCTCGGCCGGGCTCGCATAACGCGACGTGATGAAGCGCGTGCCCGCGACGAGCACGGGCTCGGTGCCGTCGGAGCGCGGCGCGACGAGCTCGAGGTCGTACATCGCGAGCGGCTCGAGCTCGAAGCGTCCGCCGAGCGACGCGCCTCCGGTCACCGGGCCTCGAGGCAAGCACGGCGCCGCCGCCACGGCCGCGTTGATGCGCTGCTGCGCGCGCGCATCGAGCGCGGACGGTCCGGCGAGCCACTGCGGCACGCCCGCCACCGGCGCAAGCGCCGCCGTGAGCGCAGCCGGGCTCGACTGCGGCGGCGGATCGGTGCGCCTGACTTGGATCGTCAGCGTGCGGCCGTGCTGACCGACGAGCTGCTCGACGTGGCCGGTGCTGAAATGCGCCCAGATCGGGTCATCGAGGAAGTGCACCGCTCGACCGTCTTCCGGCTCCATCCGGTTCAGATAGCGCGCGATGTCGCGGGCATCGAAAACGTGCTCGTTGAGGCCGTCCTGCGTGAGGCCGGTCGACGCATCCTCGCTCGCCACGCGGAAGTGGAAGCGCTGCACCTCGGCCGCGGGCGTCCACGCGCCGGCAGCGGGTGTCGCAGGCGGATGGTTCGTACCGTCTGCATTCGACTGCCAGGATTGCCATGACCAGGCGACCGCAAGCTCGTATTCCTCACCGGGAGCCAGGACGATTTCGCGCCGTGCCGTCGGCGCCTCGCCTGCAACCGCCGTGATCGCGGCGCGGAGCTCATCACGTGCGTGCTGATCGGCGTCGCGGCGATCCACCGCCTCCTCGTCGAGCGCGCATACCGCAAGCAATGTCGTCGTGAGCCCTTCCGGCGTCCGAATGTCGAAGCCGTGCCATCGGCCTTGCGGGCGGCGCGGCTCGTAGACCACGACGCGGCACGATCGGCAGTGGTCGGTCTGACGCGTGTGGATCACGCGCCCGACCCACGTGTCGACCGGCCGGCCCCCAAGACGCCCGCGCACCACCGGCAGGGCTTCGTCGTCGGGGGACTGCGGCTCGTCACCGTCGCCGGCATCGCTGCGGCGCACGCAAATCTCGTAGATCACCGCCTCGTTGTCGCCGCCATAGACATCCACCGCGACGATGCCCCGGCCGCTGAGCTCCAGCAGGTGCTCGGCCCCCTCGCCGGACGTGCTCGCCGCATCGACCCGCGCGCCGAGCGCGTCGCGCGCTTCGGCTTTCAGCGCACTTGCGCTGAAGGTCATCGCACGCACCCTGACCTCGTCGCACGGCTCCGGCAGCTCGATGCGCACGCCCCGCTCCGGGAAGCGCAGCTCCGGTATGCCGTCGCGTCCGGGCCGGCCCGCACCTGTCGCCGTCGTGACTTCGTCGACGAGCCGGAGCTCGACACCGCGTTCGAGCACTCGGAAGCGGTGCCCGAGATGCTCGAATGCAGCGGCGCCGCCCTCGAGCTTCGCGTTCGCGAACGTGATGCAACTGCGGCCCGCTGGGGCGCCCGGCGTGCCCGCCTCGTCCCGGCCGCTCGTCACACAGCAGACGCGGTACAGCCGTAGCGAGCGGTCCTGGCTCCGGATCCGGGCCCGCACTACGCCGTCGGGCGCGGTCAGCACGACCTTGATCGGCGCGTTCGGCGGGCCGTCCGCGACGACCGGTCCGACCTCCGCGCCCTGGCTGTCGATGCCGGCGACCGCGATCGCGCCATCGTTGGCGCGGACGAAGTACAGCTCGAGCTGCCGGCAAGGCACACGCAGGAACAGCTCGATGCCGCCGAGCGGAATTAGCACGTCCGCCCGGCCATCCGCGCCGAAGCGCGCGGGCGGCGCGCTGCTGTCGATCTGGTCGCTCAATGCGAACGGCTGGCCGTCATCGAGCGCGCGAATCGCGAACGGCTCGAGGACGAGATGCGTGTGCTTGCCGTCGATCGGCACGCCTTCGAAATCGAAACAGATCCTGCGCGTGCGGTCGCCCGGCGCATCGCAAACGAGCAGCGTGACCGACGGGCGCGTCACCTCGCGATCGAACCGTCCTTGCCACGGCAGCGGCACGGTCTTCACGCCGCCCGCGTCGACCCGCGTCACGGCCGGCAGGCGGTAGCCGCGCGCGAGCGAGTGACCGTTCGCTCCGACCGGCGCCGGCAAATCCTCGACCCGACCCGGAACCACGGTGGCGCCCTCCGCGGCGACGTAGCTCGACAGCGCGGTGCCCGTGAAGCGCTGCCCCGCCACCTCGATCACGGGTTCCCCCGCCACGAAAAACCGGCTCGGATACGGCGGCGGCTGTGCTGTCTCCTGATCGAGCCGAACCTTGTGAACACCGATACCGCGCGCCGCGCGACCAAAGACGCATGCGGGGCGCGGCCGCGGCAATGGCTCACAGACATCCTCGACCGTATCGGCCGGATCGCCGTGCGTGCTCTCACCGCCGTCGTCCATCGGCACCGCCCAGCCCCAAGGTTCCCAGTCGAGCAGCTTGAGCGCGACCGCCTCCGCCTCGGACGGCAGCGGGCTGCCCTCGAGGCCCGAGCCGTCCGGCTGACGATACGGCGACGTGGTCCACACACTTTGCAGTTTCGGCTTGTCGATCGGCTCGACCAGGGCGCCGTCGCGTTTGCGCGTCAAGCGGACGTCGTCGAGCCGGTACGCGTACTTGAGGCGGTTCGAGCCGAACCAGCGCGTGCCGACCGGATGCCCGGTCGGATCGAATTGATCGCCTGCGCCGAGGGTGTCCTCCACGAAGTGCCGAAAGTTGATGACGGGCGCCGTGTCCGCCCAGACCGTATGGTTGTCCTTCGGCGCGGCGCCCTCGTTCACGAGCTCCCCGTCGCGCTCCACGAGGCGGAAGAGCGGTTTGGCGGCGATGGGCTGGCTCGTCCGGCACGCTTCGCCCATGATCGCGCCGCGACGATCGGTCAGCACGACGGAGACCACGGGCGGCGCGGGCTCACCCACCTCGAGCGCCTTCTCGCTGCCGATCTTGAAGCTGACACAGCCCTCCAGCGAGAAGAGGAACATATCCACCTCGCCGCAGAACTCGCCGTCGAGAAATAGGTTCTGGTCGAGATACGTCAGGATGATCTCGCCTCGCGCCGACACCGAGATCACGACGAGATCGAGCTCGCCGTCGACGAACAGCCCGCCTTTTATCAGCAGCGGATTCGTGCCGAAGCCGACTAGCAGTTTGCACGACGCCCTGAGCTTGATCGGCCCCGCCGACCATTCGAGACCGGCCCCTGCGCCGAAGCCGACGGAGAAACCGTCGAAGCTGAAGCGGGCGTCGCCGCCGAGCGACCGCAGCCCGTCCTGCTCGATCATCAGGTAGGCCCAAGCCTGTAAATTCAACGTGCCGGGCAGCAAGGTCAGCGTGATGGGCTCGCCGGCCCGAGAGAACGGCGTGCCGTCTGGCAACGTGCCGGTGACGCCGTCCGCGCCGAGGCGGACGTAGGTCCCCTGCAGCGAATACGGGAAATACGCGCCGAACGGCACCTTGAGCGCAAGAATTTTCGGAATCTGGTACTGCGCCGACACTGCAACCGTCACCGCTTGATCGTCGATGACCACGAGGCCCGTGATCGTGCCGGATTGCCCGCCTTCGTCGGTGACCGTGGTGTCCGGCACCTCGATGACTTTGACATCGACGCCGAGAATCACCTCGACATCCGGGAAGGCGACGACGACCATCCCCGATGCGGAGAAGCAGAACGACACGTCGGGCATCGTGCCGACCACGACGCCCACGCCGAGCGCATACTGGCCGGATGCGGGCGCGTATTTGTCCTCAGGATTCGTCCGCCACCATCCGAGCTCGCGGCCGACGATGTCGGGGTTCGCGGCCACTTCGCGCCGCCCGTTCATGACGAACTGCCCCATGAAGCCGTAGATCGCCGCCCCCGACTGACCGAGCGGCAGCGGCGTCGCGAACTGCACGCGGAGGAAGAGATTCAAGAAGACGTCCGGCGCGATCTCGGGCGGCTTGCCGAAGGCGATCGCGGCCGACGCGCCGAGCCCGAGCGGCATCACGGACACATCGATGCCGGCCTTGATGACGCCGCCGTCCTCGATCCGCAGCCGCCCCTCGCCATACACTGTCTGCGGCACGCTCACCTTGACGGCGAATCCACGCAGCTCGAAGCTCGGCAGAGTCTGGCCCTCGACAAAGGTCAGCCGCAGGATCGCCTCGGATATCTCGACGACGCCGATGCTGATCGCCACGGCGACGCGGCCTTCGATCCACAGCGAGCCATTGCCCATCGAAACCTCGACGATGCGCAGCAACTCGCCGAGCACCCCGTCGATGCGCCACTTGCCCGGGTCCTCGATCTCCATCGAGTCGGTGGCATACGCGAGCCCGACCTGATCCCAGCCGGACTTCGCGCTGTCGAACTCGATGCCGACGTCTTTGTAGCGGAGCTTCAGCGGCTGGTCCGGATCGGTGCGCAGACCGAGCGCGCCGCCGTTCACGTGCAGGGTCGTCGTGTACTCGGTCAGGAACTTGATCTTGTACGCGGCGACCGGATCATCGATCGAGCGGGCCTCGGCCTCGGCCTCGAGCGAAATCACGGCCGCCTTGGAGTCGTCCCCAACGAGCGGGCCGCCGCCGAGATCGACCCCGGCGAAACCGACGGCGGCGCCGAGTGCCGTCAGCCGGGCGGCAGAGCCGATCGTATCGTTCTCGAGGTCCACGCCGGACAGCAACATCGGCCCGAATGCGAGCGCCGTCGTCAGCTGCCGGTTCT
>CAZFJU010000052.1:0-22274 GCA_964518995.1 uncultured Gammaproteobacteria bacterium | reverse complement strand
CGGCCGGTAGCCGCAGGCCGGCACGGCCCGGCCGTCGGGGCGCCGGAAGAACCAGCGGTCCGCGTAATCCTTCTCGATCGTGAAGCGGCCCTCGTGCACCAGCTGGCTCGAACATAAAAGCATCGTATTTTCGAGGGTGGTTTCGCCTCCGTTCGCCCAGTGCTCGATGTGGTGCGTGTCAACGAACCGCGTGCGGCCGCAGCCGGGGGAATCGACACGCCTTGTCCCGGGCCCAGAGCGCCCGACGGAGGGCCTCCGACACGACCCGCGTCTTGCGCCCGACACGGAGCGGATCGCCGGCGTGATTCTCGACCAGCACGACAAGATTGCTGTCGCAGGCAATGCGCCGCACCGTCTCGATCGGCAACCCGGCACGGCCCGCACCTCCGCGGAGGGCCGACTCCTCGACGTGCACGGTAACCTCGTAATGGTCTCGCGTGCCGGACGACTGCTTCGGCTTGCCGCTCAAATACGCTTTCGCCAACGCCACCAGCGCATCCGCGCGCTGCGCGGCCCAGCTCTCGCCCGCGAGCTCGGGACCGGAGCCGGCCGCGGCCTCCAACGCCCGATCGAGCGCCTTATCGACGAGCTCCCCGGTGTCCTGCGGCAGCTCCACGATGACGGAGACCGTGCCGCGAACCGGATCGCGCCACAGGCGGAGCGCGCGCCGTGCGTGGGCGCGCTGGCCGTAACGCAGCTCGCGGCAGCGCTCCTCGACGCGCGCCGCCATGGTCTCGAGCGCGAACGCGAGCAGCTCCTCTTCATTCCCGCCCTCTGCCACTCGGGGTCAGCGCGGGCACCTTCGAATAAGACAGCCGCCCTTCGGCGAACGCCCGGCCGATCGCGGGCAGGGTCTTCAGCGCATGCGCCATACGGGCCTTCTCGCGCGCGGCGCTCAAGCTGACGTCGCACCGCCAGTGCAGCCACTCGGCACAGGACTCGAACGACCAGCCGCGCCAGCCGGCCCGCTCGTCGAAGCGGCGGACGAGCACGAGGAAACCGTAAGTGGCGGCATTGATGCGCCCGGCGCGGTTGACGATGGCGCGGTCGAGCTCGTCGATAGAGGAATCGGAGCTCGCCCGGCCGGGCGCGACGGCGGTGGAGCGCGGATCGGCGTCGGGGGTCATCGGGGCACCTCGATCGACGTATCATTAAACTGTTATTGTATCCAGCCCAGCGCCACCAGCGAGCCGAAAAAGTGGGCGTATCGATGACATTTCGACGGCGCCCCATGGCGCCGATCTCCGGATGCGCGGGCTCGGGCTCGGAGCACGGTTGGCGGCTCCCGCGGCGTGCGAAGACCGTCCGACGGAATGTCGATCTTCTCAGTCCCAATGGCGAACATTTCGTTCCGGTCGTGGGATTGGATCGGTTTACTTCCGATAACGGATGGGGCCCTAAGCAATTGAATTCCGGGACTTACGTTCCTGCGAGTAACTTGGCATGTCGGATGCTTAAGGCATTGACGGCCCTTCCTCGTCGGTTGCGGTATGGCGATGACTTGTAGCACTGCTAGTGCGTTTTAAAGATGGCCACAGCGAGATTCGGCGCTATCGGCATTCTCGACCTTTTGCAGCACAGCGGGGGTATCAGCCGAGGCACCAAGCTGAAGCTCGACCGGCTTGTCGTTGGAGTGCAATGGAAGCAAGGAGGCCGGTTTATCTTGATTGAGGACCTTATACGCGCCGCAAGACGACTCAGGCGCCAACCGTCAAGGGTCGCTGCAATTGTGCTGACGCTCTCACTTGGAATCGGCGCGAGCGTCGGCATGTTCAGCGTGTTGTATGGCGTCGTGCTACGGGCGCTGCCGTATCCCGACGGCGACCGCCTTGTGCTGCTCTACGTCGAAGCTCCAAATCTTGCCGGTAGCAGAGCCGGATTCACCGGGGCTGAAACGGCCGAGGGCCTCACGGGCGCACCAGGATTCGACGTCACAGCGTACTACGCGGCGAACGAGCCCCCATACACGTTCACCGGTGCCGAAGTACCGCGCCAACTCAGTGCCGTACGCGTGAGCGCCGGCTTCTTCCCGGTGTTCGCCGTGCCCCCCGAGCTCGGGCGCACGTTCGTCGCCGCCGACTTCGAGCAACGTCGGCCCGTCGCTGTGCTGAGCCGTGCGGCATGGATTGAGCTCACAGGCGGCGACGCGAGTGCTATCGGCCAAGCGCTCGAGTTCGACGAGGGCACATTCGAGCTCGTAGGCGTGTTGCCGGCCTCGTTCAAGGAACCCGCGGGCGGCGATACCCGTCTCTACGTGCCATTCCTCGAGTCGGACCTCTCAAGGCCCGGATACCAAAACTCGCGTCAGATATTTGCGGTCGGCCGGCTCGCACCTGGAGTGTCTCGCACGCAAGCGCTCGCCGCGCTCACGACGCGCCTCGGCGCAGTCAACGCGGAGCGCAATCCGGCCGAGCCAGATCAACGTTACGGCCTCGTGCGCCTGATCGATGATCTCGTAGGTGACGCGAGCGCCGTGCTCTTCGGCTTGTTCGCAGTCGGGTTGCTCGTGCTGTTGATCGCGTGCTCGACGGCAGGAAGCCTCGTCGGCATTCGGTTCGAGCAGCGGGCCACTGAGCTCGCCGTGCGCCGCGCGCTCGGTGCCAGCAGCGCGCGCCTCGTCAAGGACGCCGCTTACGAGCTGGCGTTGCTCGCCGCTGCGGCGGCCGTGGTTGGGGTGTTCGCCGCGCATCTCATCGTTCTGGTGCTGCGGCCGCTCGCCGCAGTCAACCTGCCGCGCGGCGAAGGCATCGCCATCGATGCCGCGACATTGTGGTTCGGGGTCGCGGCTACCGTGGTGGCAATGCTATTGACCGGAGCGGCGAGCCTGTCGTCTCTGCTCAAGGACCCCGAAAGGCGACTGCGTGCCGGCACCACCCAGGTTGTCGAGGGCGGCCGGCGATCTCTATTGCCGGTCGCTGCGGTCGGCATGGCGGTGGCGGCGCTCACCGCGGCGCTGGCGTTATCGGCAAGCTTGATTCAGCTACGCGACGTAGACCCCGGTATTCGCACAAGCAACGTAGTCGCGCTGACCTTGGGTCTCGTTCGGCGGCCAGACGCCGAGGCGGATCGGGCCCTCGATCGAGTGGTGGAAGCAGTGCGCACCATTCCGGGAGTCGCCGATGGGGCGGCGATGATGTTCGGGCTTCCAACCGCCACGGCAATGACGAAGGCTCACGGAAGGGTTACTCCGGGCGGGGAGTCGGTTTTCGTCGGCGTTCAGATGGGATCGGAAAGCTACCATCGGCTGTTAGGGATTCAGATTCGGCGCGGTCGCGACCTCGCTGCAACCGATGTAGCGGGCGGAACTCGCGTGGCTGTGGTTAACGAGTCACTGGCAGAAGCCTTATTTCTAGGCGCGGACCCAATCGGACGGATTCTATACGTGGCGGGCAACGAGATTCCGTTCGAGATCGTGGGTATCGCGGCCGACCGGCGTAACGCCGGTTTGCGAGCGCCGCCGGAACCCGAGGTCGTCGCCTCCATCAGGCAGTGGGAGCTGTCTTCGCCGCAAACTTTGCTCGTTCGCTGGGAGGGAAGGCCGCCCGATGGCTGGGCGAGCTTGCTTGAGCGGACGATAAACGAGGTCGATCCGCGCCAACCGGTCGCTGGCGTGGTCGCGCTCGACGATCACTTGCGCGCGCAGACGCGCCCGCTGCGCCTCTTCGCCTTCGCGGCCAGTTGTTTCGCGCTGCTCGCACTCGGGCTGTGCGCGCTTGGAGTCAATGCCGTGATCGCGGCAGTGCAGCAACGCCGGCGGCGCGAGATGGGTTTGCGAATGGCGCTCGGGGCGTCTCCTCGGCAGGCGGGCGCGCTGGTGCTTGCGACGGCCGCGCGGATCGTAGGCTTCGGGCTCGTGCTGGCGGCGCTGCTCGCGGTGCCGACTTTCCACTGGCTTCAAAGCCAGCTGTTCGACGTCGACCCCGTCCGGTTCTGGACATTATTCGCGACGGCCGCACTGGTGTCGGCGGCGGCCGGGCTTTTGGCGGCGTTGTCGCCGGTCCATCGGGCGACCCGTGTCGCGCCGATGACGGCACTGCGTTACGAGTAGCTCGTCTTTGCCCGCTCGCCGTCGCTGTCGTTATACGTCCGGTACCGACACGCGCGTACACCATGCCCGGGAGGAACGCTACCCTGCCGATTCCTGCTACCGCACGTAAGTAAGAACGTTGCATTCATGGCACACGATCCGCGTAGAATCGTCGTAGCCTCGGCTGTAGCCTCGGCTCGTAACCCAGCGCCCGCGGGAGAGGCGTTCGTCTATAATCGTCCGAGAACAACAATCACTCCAGGGGAGGAGTTCAGTGACGCGTAGCACTTACACGTGGATTGCGCTCTCGGGCGCGCTGCTTGCGCCAGCGGCAAGTTTCGCGCAGTCCGAAATATCGTGCACTCGCGGCGGCTTGCAGAACGCCGTCGATCTCTACCTCGAGGCGCAGGCAAATGGGGACAGCTCGGGCCTGCCGCTCGCCACCGGTCTCGGCTATGTCGAGAATATGGAACCGGCCTCGATTGCAGAGGGCATGCTTAGTAAGCCGCTGCAGATCGATCACCATCTCAGCCTGCTCGACGAAGACTCCTGCCAAACCTTTACCGAGGTCATCGTCGCGAATGCGGACGAGCCCTACGTCCTCGGTACTCGGATGCGCGTCAACCACGACAAGATCGCCGAGATCGAGATCCTGTGGACGACGACCGGTTACTGGCTGTTCAACGCGCAAGCGTATCTGGAACACTCCTCGAGCGAGGACTGGGGCCCCATTGCCGCCGAGCGGCGCGACACGCGGGGAACGCTCGTCTCGGCCGCCAATGCTTATCTCGATGCCTTCCTCGAAGGCAAGATCGATCTCGTGCCCTGGGGCTTCCCCTGCGAGCGCATCGAAGGCGGTGCCTATACCGGCACGGGATCGCCGGATGACAGCTGCGAGGTCGGCGTTCCGGCCGGGGTGAATATCGCGAACCGGCGATTTGTGGTCGACGAGGTCATCGGCTCCGTCGTCGTCTATTGCACCTTCGGCGCCGGCGGTCCGAACGGCGGCAGCGGTGCGCCCGATACGCATCTCTTTCGCGTCGAAGACGGCAAGCTGCGCTACGTGCATACGCTGACTCATCTGCTGCAGGCCAACTTCGGCGGAGGCGGCGGTCAAGCCGACCAGGGCAACTAACTAAACTTCAAGCCTGCAGAAGGGCTTCTAGGCGATTCCCAGAACTCAAAGGAAGGGGGAAACTGTGTTGAGAAAGTTATCACTTGCCGTGCTTTACGCGACGTCCATGAGCGGCGTTGCGATGGCGCAGGATGCAAGCTCCGTCATCGCCGACGCGCAGAGTGCGCTCGGTGACGTTCAGTCGATCACCTATTCCGGCTCCGCACGCGACGTGGCCTTTCAGCAATGCGGCGCGAACGCCGCGCAGCTGATTTGCTACGGCATGCACGATCCGATGCGCCCGATCACGGAGTACGTCCGGGTCATCGATCTCGCCGCACCGGCCTCGCGCCACACCGGCAACACGATGAACATCGGCCCCGGCGGCTCCACCGCCGTGTCCCCCGGCACCTTCTTTCAGCAGGTGACGCCGGAGCAGGCCGATGTGTCCCAGCCGTGGGCGCAGTCGCTCGAGCTCTACATCACGCCGTGGGGTTTCCTCAAGGGCGCGGCTGAGAATGACGCCGTGGCGAGCCGCGAGCGAATCGAAGGCAGGGACTACACGACGCTGAGCTGGAGCCCGGACGTTATGGCGCCGTCGGGTGCGTCATATACGGTCAGGGCGCGCCTGAACGACGAGAATCTCATCGAGCGGGTCGAGACCTGGCTCGGCGAGAACATCATGGGCGATATGCACATCGTCGCGGAATATTCCGGCTGGCGTGATTTCGACGGTGCGGCGGTTCCGACCAAGATCGTGCAGACGCGCGGCGGCTGGCCGTTCTTCGAGGTGGATGTCACGAACGCGGCTGGAAATCCGGAGGATCTCGCGTCGCTCGCACCGGCTCCAGAAGCTCGTCCGGGCGGATTCGGCGGAGGCGGTGGTGGTGGAGCACCGCAGTTCGAGATCGTCACGGAAGAGCTCGGCGAGGGCCTTTGGCGGTACACCGCCGGCCAGGGCAGCTACGACTCGCTGGTCGTCGAGTTCAACGACCACATCATGATGCTTGAGGCCGGCCAGAACCAGGCGCGGGCGCAGGCTTACGTCGACGAGATCAAGCGACAGTTCCCGGACAAGCCGCTTCGCTACGTGATGGTGACGCATCCGCACTCCGACCATACGGGTGGGCTGCCGGTGCTCGTGGCAGAAGGCGCGACGATCATCGCTCACGAGAACGCCCGCGAGTTCTTCGAGCGCGCGCTCAATACGCCGCGGACGTTGCTCGACGATGCGCTCGCGCGCAACCCTCGTCACGCGACGGTCGAGACGGTCGGCGACATGCGCTCGTATACCGATGGCACGCGCACGGTGGAGTTCTATCACATCTTCCCGGCGCCGCATTCGGACAGCTTGCTCGTCGCGTACATCCCGGAGGAAAGAGTGCTCTTCCAGGGCGACTTCTCGGTGAATCCGGGGCAGCCCGCGAATGATCACGTGATGGCGCTGGCCGCTGCGCTCGACAAGCTCGAGATCGACTACGACCGCTTCATCAACGTGCATGCGTCCGCCGAGCCGCAGACGAAGGCCGATGTCGACGCTGCGGTCGAGGCTACGCTCGGGAGATAAAGGCCGCTAGCGAGGCGCAGACTCTAAGCGCCCGGGCGCGCGCCGCGAACGCACTGCCAGCCCGCTTCGTGTGGAACTCTGCACGATGCGCGCAGCCACAGTGCGCTTGCGGCCGCGCCCTTACTTCCCCCCGCTGGCCCGCCGCGGCATGACTTCGATGGTTTGGCTCGCGGTCGCGACATTGCCGCAGAGCTGAAAATTCCCGCCGCTCTCAGCCGTCTTGGCTGCTACGATACTCGGCGCAGCCGTAGACTCCTGAGGAGAGGTCAATGCCCGACGATGCGATCTGCCGCGCCGCGAAACGGCGTTCCTGCCCGCGTGTGATACCGTCCGCGCGTCGATGGCTCGCCGCCGTCGCGTTCGCCACGCTGCTTGCCGGCCCGGCGATGAGCCAGACGGAGACATCGCCGATCCTGATCGAGAAGCAGGGGTCGTTCCCGGTAGGTGGAAAGATCGTCGGCGATCCGCTTGTCGCGTCGCAGCATTGCGATCACGGCACTGTGGACTATCAAATTCCGCCGAATGCGCGGGCGGTGAACCTGCTGATGTGGCACAGCGCGAGCGCAGCCGCCTGGCAGAACCGCTGGGACGGCGGTGAAGGCTTTCAGAGTATCTTTGTCCGGCGCGGCTTTCCGGTTTACATCTGGGATGGGCCGCGCGTCGGCCGCGCCAACTGGGGTTGCGCAGAGATCACGTACGCGCCGCAGCCCGGCAGAGACCAACAGAATTTTGCCGCGTGGCGCCTCGGCGAACCGTACCTGGAATGGTTCGAAGGAATCCAGTTTCCCGTCGACGATCCGGACGCGTGGACTCGTGCGACGCGCGCGCGCTATCAGGAGTTCGATACGGTCGCCAACGCGCAGCTCGAGTCCGATGCCGCTGCGGTGCTCGCCGATCAGATCGGGCCGACGGTGGCGTTGACGAACTCGGCGGGCGGGCTGCGGGCGCTGCTGACTGCGCTCAAGAGCGACAACATCAAGGGAATCGTCGCGTACGAGAACGTCGGCTACGTATTTCCCGAGGGCGAAGGGCCAGACAGGGTGCAGGGTCCGTTTGGTCCCGTCGAAGTGCCGCTCGAAGAGTTCCGTAAGCTCACGAGAATTCCGCTACAGATGGTCTGGGGCGACAACCTCGACAAGTCTGATCGGTACAGCGACGCGGTCGTGCAGTCGCAGTTGTTTGCTGAGCTCATCAACAAGTACGGGGGCAATGCGGAGGTGCTGATGCTCCCGGACGCGGGCCTCGTCGGCAACACGCATATCCCGTTCGCCGATTTGAACAACGTAGAGGTCGCCGATTTGGTGTCGAGCTTTCTCGAGGCCAATGGTCTCGATGCGAACGCGTCGAGCGCTGCACAACAGTGAGCCGCTCCGATGAGCCGACGGCCAACGCGGCACGGCGTGTCGCGGTGACCGGCGCCGCGAGCGGCATCGGCGCGGCCACGGCCCGCAAGCTGATGAGCGACGGTTGGCGCGTGGCGTGTCTCGATCGAGACCTCGACGGCGCGCGCGAAACCGCGGGCGCGCATGGGCTTGCCGTACAACTCGATGTGGCGGATGAAGCGGCGACGGTGTCCGCATTCGCGGAGCTGCGCGCGGCATGGGGCGGTCTCGATGCGCTCGTGACCGCAGCCGGTGTGATCGAGACGACGCCGTTCTTCGAGACGACTCCCGAGCAGTTTCGACGGCTGTTCGACATCAACGTGATCGGCACATTTCTCAGCGTGCGTGAAGCGGCGAAGGGGATGCAGCGCGGCGCACGCATCTGCCTGGTCGCCAGCATCTCGAGCTACACGGGCGGCGGCTACGTCGCCAGCGGCGCCTACGCGACCAGCAAGGGCGCGGTGCTGACGATGATGAAAAGCAGCGCGCGCGCCCTCGGCGAGCACGGCATTGCGGTCAATGCGGTCGCCCCGGGGTTCATCGATACGCCGTTCGTTGCCTCGGCTATGCGTGATCCGGTGCGCCGTCGGGACGTCGAAGCCGCGGTCGGCCAAGTCGGCTCGGCGGAGCAGATCGCCGAGTGCTGCGCATGGCTGGTCTCGCCGGCCGCCGACTTCGTGCACGGCGCGACACTGATCGCCGACGGCGGCATACTGATGCGCTGATGACGCGCACCCCGGATGATGCCCACCCACACGACCGCCACCCTATTGCATGCCCTCGATGAGGTGAGCCCGTTGGTGCGCCGCGAAGCCGCCGCAGCGGATCGAGACTCGGCGCTCTCCGGCACGGTCACGAGCTGGCTCGCTCGACATGGGCTGTTCCGTTTGTGGGTTCCGCACCGCTACGACGGCCTCGAGCTGAGCCTTCCGGACGCGTTGTCGATTTACGCCGCCGCGGCGCGCATCGACGGGGCATTCGGCTGGGCGGTGATGATTGGCGCAGGCGGCGGTTTGTTCGCCGCCTATCTCGAGCCGGCGACGGCGCACGAGCTGTTTGGCGCCGAGGCGGCGGTCATTGCGGGATCCGGTGCGCCGCACGGCCGCGCCGAGCGCGTCGCCGGCGGCTATCGCGTGCAGGGACGCTGGCGATTCGCTAGCGGCGCGCCCTATGCGACGACCTTCACGGCCAACTGCGTCGTGACCGGCGGCGGCGAGGCCGTGCTGAAACCAAACGGCGAGCCGCTCGTTCGGGCGATGGCGTTTCCGCGCACGGACGTCGCGGTGGTCGAGACGTGGGATGCGGCCGGCATGCGGGCCACGGCGAGCCACGATTTCGTCGTGGACGAGGTGTTCGTTCCGGAGTCGCGGAGCTTCAGTGTGCTGGAGGACCTCCCACGCGAGCCCGGGCCGCTTTATCGGTTGCCTTTTCAAGTCGTGACCGAGCTGCCAGTCGCGGCCGTGGCGCTCGGCATCGCACGGCATGCCCTGGATGCGTTCGCCGCGCTTGCGGCCTCGAAGAAACCTTACGGCGCCGCCGCGCTGCTCGCGGAAAGCGCGCTGACGCAAGATGCCTTCGCGCAATCCCACGCGACATGGCACATGGTGCAGTCCGCGGTGCTGGGTCTCGCCGAGCGTACGTGGAGCGCCGCCGTGGAAGGGCAGGGTCCGAGCTTGGCACAGTCCGCCGAGATCACCGCGACATGCGCCCATGGCGTCACCGCGTTGCGTGCGACGACGGACGCGCTGGTCGCACTGGCCGGAATGGCGGGAATCGAGCGCACCTCGGCGCTCGGCCGCGCGAGCCGTGATCTATCGACGTTGGCTGCCCATTTCTCCGTCTCGGCCCGGCAGCGCGTAGCAGCGGGCGAGGCTCTGCTGCACGCCGCCGCCGACCGATCTCAACCCAAGGTGACTCGCTGATGTGCCTACGCACCCTAGCTCTTTGCGCACTGTGCTCGCTGCTCGTTGCCGGCTGCGGCCAGATGGGCGATCCCGTCAGCGCGGTGCTCCCCGCGCCGGCATCGGCTGCGGAAGAAGGCGCCGCCCGCGTCGATTCTGAGCGTCTCGAGGCGGCCGCCACCGAGGCCGAACAGTGGATGTCGACCGGTCGTACCTACAGCGAGCAGCGTTACAGCCCACTCGACGAGCTCGATGCCGAGAACGTCGGCGAGCTCGGGCTCGCCTGGTACGGCGATCTCGGCACGGGCCGCACGCAGGAGTCGACACCGTTGTTCGTGGACGGCGTGCTCTACGTGACTACCGCGTGGAGCAACGTGCTGGCCTTCGACGCGCGCACCGGCGAGCGTCTCTGGTCCTTCGATGCGCAGGTGGAACGCGAATGGGGCAGCCGCGCGTGCTGCGATGTCGTGAACCGAGGCGCCGCGGCGTGGAACGGTAAGGTTTATGTCGGCACGATCGACGGGCGGCTGCTCGCGGTCGACGCCGCCACGGGCGAGCTCGCCTGGGAGGCCGACACGCTGATTTCGCGCGACGACGCGTACACCATCACCGGCGCGCCGCGGGTCGTGAAGGGGCGCGTCATCATCGGCAACGGCGGCGCCGAGTATGGCGTGCGCGGGTATGTCTCGGCCTACGATGCGGAGACCGGGGCGCTGGCGTGGCGCTTCTTCACGGTGCCGGGTGATCCGGAGCTCGGCTTCGAGGATGAGGCCATGGCTATGGCCGCGGAGACGTGGAGCGGCGAATGGTGGCGTCTCGGCGGCGGCGGCACGGTTTGGGATTCGATGGCTTACGACATCGAGCTCGATCTTCTCTACATCGGGACGGGAAACGGCTCGCCCTGGAACCAGGCGCTGCGGAGCCCGGGCGGCGGCGACAACCTGTTTCTATCGTCGATCGTGGCGCTCGATCCGGACGACGGCTCGTACGTGTGGCACTACCAAACGACGCCGGGCGAGACGTGGGACTACACGGCCACCCAGCCGATCGCCGTTGCAGACTTGCCGATCGAGGGCGTAGAGCGGCGTGTCGTCATGCAGGCGCCGAAAAACGGCTTTTTCTACGTGCTCGATGCGCGCACCGGCGAGTTGATCTCGGCCAATAATTTCGCCGCGGTGAACTGGGCGACCGGCATCGACCCAGAGAGCGGCCGGCCGATCGAGAACCCGGCCGCTCGCTATGACCGCACCGGTCAGCCGGCCGCGGTGCAGCCTTCGTCCGCGGGTGCGCACAACTGGCATCCGATGGCGTTCAGCCCGCAAACGGGTTACGCGTACTTCTCGGCCAGCGACAATGCGCTGATCTACGCGCCCGTGGCGGACTTCGATCCGAACCCGCGCGTCTCGAACCTTGGCATCGATCTCGCCGTCCGTTCCGAAGAGGCCACGGCCGAGCTCGCGACACTGCCGCAGGCTTCGTATCTGCTCGCGTGGAATCCGGTCACGCAACGCGAAGCGTGGCGCGTGCCGGGAGGCTCGGCCGGCATGCTGGCGACTGCCGGCGGGCTCGTGTTCCATGGCACGAACGACGGCCTCGTGGCGCGGTCGGCGGCGGACGGCGCGGAGCTGTGGACGTCGCAGAGCGTGCACACGGGCATCGTCGCGGGTCCGATCAGCTTCGAGCTCGACGGGGTGCAGCATGTCGCGGTCGTGGCAGGACGCGCGACGGGCAACTACTACGCACCCAATTATTCGCGGCTGCTCGTGTTCAAGCGAGGCGGCGCCGCGCAGCTGCCCCCGCCCGTCCAGTTCACTCCGCCGCCGCTGAATCCGCCGCCGTCTACGGCCTCGGCGGACGAGATCGCACGCGGCGAGCAGCTTTACCAATCGGCGTGTTGGCTTTGCCACGAGAACCCCGGTAACGCGGGCGGGATGTTTCGGCGCGGCCTGTTCCCCGATCTCGCGTACTCGCCGGCGCTTGCGAGCCCGGCACTGTTCGAGGCCATCGTCCTCGAAGGCGTACGTGCGCCGAACGGCATGGCGTCGTTCGCGGATGTGCTCAACGTCGAGGAGGCGGAAGCGATCCGCGCGTATCTCGTAGATCGAGCGAACGCTGCGGGCTCCCGGCGGCCGTAAGGCCGAGTCCAGCGGTTGTTGACGCAGGCAGCCTGCACGTACTATCCGACGAAGGCTTGTCCTCGGGCGGGCCTCCTGGAGGAACCATGATGAAGCGATTCGAATGTCGTCCGCGAGCCGGGTGGCTCGCGGGCTTGGCGATGCTGGCCTCGGCAACCTATGCCGGCATCGAGGATCCGGTGCAGCTCGATAGCGGCCTGGTATCAGGCGGCGAGACGACGCTGTCTGGTGTTCGTGTCTTCAAGGGGCTGCCGTTTGCCGCGCCGCCGGTGGGCGAGAATCGCTGGCGCGCTCCGCAGCCTGTCGAACCCTGGCAGGACATTCGCGACGCGAGCGAATTCGGCAATGTCTGCGTCCAGCCGACGACCGAGCCGCGTTACGTCAATATCGCCAACATGGAGGGCTCGCCTCCGCTGAGCGAAGACTGTCTCTACCTGAACGTTTGGACTGCCGCTGAAAGCGCCGCCGACGAGTTGCCGGTCATGGTCTACTTTTACGGCGGCGCATTCACGGATGGCGGCGGAGCGGCGCCGCTCTATGACGGCGCCGCATTGGCCGAACGCGGAGCGGTCGTGGTCACGATGAACTACCGCCTCGGCCCGCTGGGCTTTCTGGCGCATCCGGATTTGACCGCCGAGTCAGAGTTCGATAGCTCGGGCAATTACGGCCTCATGGACATGATCGCCTCGCTCGAGTGGGTGCAGCAAAATATCGCCGCCTTCGGCGGAGATTCGAACAATGTGACGATTTTCGGGCAGTCCGCTGGCGCCATGGCGATCGCCTCGTTGATGACGTCGCCGGTCGCTGAGGGGCTTTTTCACCGAGCCATCGGGCAGAGCATCATGGGCGGGGCGGTCTCGCCGAACGGCCCGAACGCGACGCTCGCCGCGCAGGAGCAGCAGGGGCTCCGCAATGCGCAGGCGGCAGGGCTCGAAACGCTCGAGGCGATGCGAGCTCTCTCGCCCGATGAGGTCGCGCAGGCGTTCCCGCGCACCCAGACGATGATCGTGGACAACTATGTGATTCCCGAGGATCCGGCGATTGTTTTCGCTCAGGGTCGTCAGCATCCGGTCGACGTGCTGATGGGCGCGAACGCGGCGGAGCTTTCGTTCGGCGGCCGCGGCGGCGCAGCCGCCGGCTCCGATGGTTCGGACCGCATCTTCTGGACAGCCTGGCGAATTGCAGAGTATCAACGCGAAGCCGGCAACAGTGCGTACGTCTATTGGTTTACCCAAACGTCGCCTGCGCCGGAAGGAAGCGACCCGTATTTGCCGGTGCATGCCGCCGAGGTGAAATACGTGTTCGACAATCTCGGCGAGGTTCCGCTGTTCCCGGACACCAGCGACGCCGAACTCGCGGCGGCGTCCGAAGCGGATCAGCGGGTGGCCGACATGGTCGCTTCCTATTGGGTCAACTTCGCGCGGTCGGGTAACCCGAATGGCGAGGGGCTTGCGAATTGGCCCCCGCATGCCGGGCTCGATTCGGTGAATGCGGTGATTCTCGATGCGGACCCGAGCTCGCAGAGCTTGCCGACCCTCGCGCAGATGCAGGTGCACGAGGCCGCGCTGCGGGAACAGCTCGAGCCGCTGCTCGCGCAATAGGTACGATCATCGCAAATTGAGCGGCGTCACCGGCAGTGGTACGCTCGAATCCGCGGTCGATCGGGTGCCCGGTTCGGGTGCTGGATCCGCGGCCGACAACTATTCGGGGAGAGGGACGAATGATCAAGGGGACTCTGACGAGCGCCGTACTGGGCGGATGGCTTTTGTTCAGCGGCCCGCTGCAAGCCCATCATTCGCTTGCAGCGACGTACGACATACGCAGTGAAGGCGAGGTGACCGGCGTTCTGACCAGAGTCGCGTTCACGAACCCTCATGGCGCGATGCATCTCGAGGTCGAGAACGAAGACGGATCGAAGACGGAATGGGTGATGACCACGGGTTCGGCGAACGCGCTCGCCAATCTGGGCTTCGGCGGCTCCGGCCCGAACACGGTCACGGCGGGTGACAGGGTGACGATTCGCTATTTCCCGTCACGCGCGGGCAGGCCTATAGGCTTCATCAGGGCCATTACGCTGCCTGACCAGCGTCAGATTGAATTCGAGCCTGATTGATTGAGGGCTTTGAGCCCCATTGTCATGCGTGGGGCATGCTGGGCTCACGAAGCCAGGGGCCGCCGCCCGTACATGTGACGGCGTACGGCCCTTGACTCCGCCGCTCTAGCGGCGTCAATAGCTTTCGTCGTCGCTCGGAAAGACCCGCTGCTTCACATCGACCCGATAGCGCTCGAACGCCTCGGCCATCTGTGTGCCGACTTCGGCGTAGCGGCGCACGAAGCGTGGCCGAAACTTCGTGAAAATGCCGAGCATGTCCGGCGTGACAAGGACTTGGCCATCGCAGCCGGGGCCGGCGCCGATTCCGATCGTCGGAACCGATAGCGAAGCGGTCAGCCGCTCGGCCAGGTCAGCCGGGATTTTCTCCAGCACAATGGCAAAGACGCCAGCGCTCTGGAGCGCCTCGGCGTCGGCCATGATGCGCTCGGCTTCTGCGCTCGACGCGCCACGCGCCTTGTAGGTGCCGAATTTGTGAATCGACTGCGGCGTGAGCCCGAGATGGCCCATCACCGGGATCCCCGCGTTAACGATGCGTCGAATCGTCGGGCAGACGTGCTCGCCGCCCTCGACTTTGACCGCCTCGGAGAGCGCCTCCTTCACGAATCGGCCCGCGTTACGCAGGGCTTCCTCCTCGCTGACCTGATATGACATGAACGGCAGGTCGGCGACGACAAACGCGCGCTCGACGCCGCGTGCGACGACCTGTGCGTGATAGAGCATTTGCTCCATCGTCATCGGGATCGTCGTATCGTGGCCCGCGAACACATTGCCGGCCGAATCGCCGACCAGAATGAGATCGATACCGGCCGAGTCGAGAATGGTCGCAGTCAAATAGTCGTATGCGGTGAGGCACGCTATGGGCTCGCCCTTTTTTTTCATTTCCTGAAGCCGGCGTGTGGTGACCTTGCGTGAGGAATCGACGCTCATAGAACTCGCTGCCTTCAGTGAAAAAATTCGTGCCGAATCGCGCCTCCGGCTCCGCCGGGACGCTATCGCCTAACCATTGTCGCGCCTAGCGTACCGTGCTTCCAGCACGCTGTGCACCGCGCATCGACCCGCTCGCCGGCCGGAGCCGGCGGCGGGCTGCACGCACACCGGCGCCGCTGTGGCACTATTGTGCCCGGTTTCAAGAACAGGCCGGCGAAGCCAGGCTTCTGGGGAGGTCGAATGAAGAACAGATCAGCAGCCTGGCTGCTCGCTGCGGCGTGCCAGAGTGTGCTCGGGCTGGCTGTTGCGCAGCCGACAGCTGCGCCCGACGACGCCGCGCTCGAGCAAGCCGCTCAGTTCGCCGCCGAATGGCTGACCTACGGCCGCGACTATGCGGAGACGCGCTTCAGCCCGCTCGATCAGATCGACGAGCAAAGCGTTGCGCGGCTCGGTCTGGCGTGGACGTACGACACGGGCTCCGTGCGCGGGCACGAAGCGACGCCTCTCGTGATGGACGGAGTGCTGTACGCCACGACGAGCTGGAGCAACGTGTTCGCGCTCGACGCGCGCACGGGCGAGGAGCGCTGGTTCTGGGATGCGAAAGCCGATCGGGCCCGAGGCTCGAGGGCGTGTTGCGATGCGGTCAATCGGGGGGTAGCGCTCTACGACGGCAAGGTCTACGTCGGCGTGATCGACGGCCGGCTCGCGGCGCTCGACGCCGAGACGGGCGAGCCGGTTTGGGACGTGCAGACGACTCCGACCGATCAGCCGTACACGATCACGGGTGCTCCGCGCGTCGTCGACGGCAAGGTCATTATCGGCAACGGCGGCGCAGAGCTCGGCGTGCGCGGTTTCGTGTCTGCATACGATGCGCAAACCGGTGAGCTCGTCTGGCGGTTTTACACCGTTCCTGGTGATCCGGCGCAGCCGTTCGAGTCAGCTGCGCTGGAGGCTGCCGCGGAGACGTGGACGGGCGAGTGGTGGACGATGGGGGGCGGCGGCACGGTGTGGGACGCCGTCGCCTACGATCCCGAAGCGCGTCTGCTTTATGTCGGCACCGGCAACGGCTCACCGTGGAATCGGCGCATTCGCAGCCCCGGCGGAGGCGATAACCTCTATCTCGCATCGATTCTCGCGCTGGATATCGATAGCGGGGAGCTCGTCTGGCACTACCAGACGGTGCCTGGCGACACCTGGGACTACACCGCGGTGCAGCAGCTGACCCTTGCGGAGCTCGAGCTCGACGGGCGCGAGCGTAAGGTCATCATGCAAGCGCCGAAGAACGGTTTTTTCTATGTGCTCGACCGCTTGACCGGCGACCTGCTGTCCGCCGAAGCCCTGACGCGAGTGACGTGGGCGAAAGGCGTCGACCTCGAGACCGGGCGGCCGATCGAAACCGCGCAAGCGCGCTATGACGCGATGCAGACGACGATTTCTCCGGGACCGGGCGGCGCCCATAACTGGCAGCCGATGTCGTTCAACCCGGTCACGGGGCTGATGTACATCCCGGTCTCCGAAAGTAGTTTCGTCTACGGCGCGGATACCGGCTTCGAGTTTCGGCCGAACGCGTGGAATGTGGCCATCGACCTTGCGGGGAGCATGGGCGCGGAGGGCCGTCAGGCGCTTCCCGAGTCGGAGTACGAGGAGGGCACCGGCGAGACGCTTGGCGCCGCAAGCTACCTGACCGCCTGGGATCCGATCCGGCAAGTTGCGCGTTGGCGCGAGCCGTACCAGGGCGAGACGGGCGGCGGCACGTTGACCACGGCCGGTAATCTCGTCTTCCAGGGCACGAACCTTGGGCGCTTCATTGCCTATCGAGCGAGCGACGGCGAGAAGCTTTGGGAGGCGGACTTGGGCCAAGGGATCATGGCCGGCGCCAGCACCTATGAGTTGGATGGCAGGCAGTACGTCTCTGTGCTATCCGGGCTCGGCGGAGCGAGCGCGCTGTATCGCAGCCCATCCGAGCTCTACAAAGCGAGCGGCCGCGTCTGGACCTTCGTGCTCGACGGCGATGCCGAGATCGAGCCGGTGCGCGGCGAGGAACGGCCGACGCTGACGCGCATCGAGCATGAAGCCACCCAGGCAGAAATCGACCAGGGGGCCACGCTGTATGCGAATCGATGCTCCATGTGCCATGGGGTCGGCGCGATCAGCGGCGGCACGATTGCCGATCTGCGCTATGCGGCGCCAGCGATCTACGATGCGCTTGGCGATATCGTCCGCGATGGCGCCTATCTCGGGCTCGGCATGCCGGAATTTCCGTGGTTCAGCGATGCCGACCTCGGCGCGCTGCGTGCGTACTTGCTCGCGCAGCGCGAGGCGCTCATCGCTGCGAGCGCGGCACGTGGATCGGAGTGACGTCAGCTGCAGGCCGCGTCTAATGCGTCATTGCATAGATGACGTAGTTGACGCCGAAGCGATACGCCGTGGCGGTCATCGGCGCCGGGTAGTACGGATCATCCGCGTGCTCCCATGCATCGCCCATGTCGATGTTATGGTTGATCGCGACCATCAGCCGGCCTTCGTCGTCATAGATGCCGCGCCAGTGCGGCGGGCCGGCCATCGCTTGCCAGCCAAGGTGCCGTTGCCCCGGGATCTGCGTGCGACGATCGAGGCTGAACAGGATGTTCATCAGCATGTCGTCGTCCGGGATGTCGACGATCGGGCGCCCAGGCAGTATTCGCCGCATGATCGACTCGAAGTAACGCCATTCGCCGTCGCCATGGAAATCATCGAAGACGAGGAAGCCGCCGCGAAGCAAATACTCGCGCAGCCTCTCGAGCTCGACGTCGGACGGGCGCCATCGGCCGCGCGCAACCTGCTGCGCGAACAGCCACGGGTAGTCGAAAATGCGCTCGTCGAGCGGCACATGGCGGCTGTCCGCGGCGACATCGAGCCGTGTCATGCGCGCGAGCGCCGGCAAAAAGTGCTGCTCGGCCAACGGGTAATCCACAGCCCATAGCGGCTGGCACCAGCCGCGAGAGCCTGCGCAGCCGCTTGCTTCGTAGACGAGCCGCGCCATATGGAATTCCGCTTCTGGCGGCTCGCTGACGTCCGCGACGGCCGGAGCGGAACGAAGAAAGCTCTGGGCGCTGGCGAGGCCGGCCGCCATCGCGGCCAGCATGCCCAGAACGAGCACGAATCTTGGTCTTTCGGCAGCCCAGCGGCGCATCGACGACCCTCCGCTTGCGTTTCGGCACGACCGGTCTTCGCTGAGCGTGAGCCCTAACCGTCGACGTGCACGGCACGCATCATGGTAGCGCGAGCCCGTATCAGAATCGATAGACCATCGTCGACCTGCTGCCCGTGCGGTACACGATGTGATCCTCGTTCGCGGCCAGAAACTGCACTACGTCGGCCGGAAAATTTGCGGGGTTTCGAAAGATGACGTCTGAAACGAGCAGCCAGGTATCGCCGCGCGCGTCGGCGAGCGCACGCTGCAATGCCTCGAGGTCGAGGATCATCGCCGCATCCACGTAAAGATCCCGAATGATCCCATCGTCGACGTACGTCTGAATCATCTGCTCGCCCGATCGGTAGGTGTTGGAAACGATGCAGTAATCCATGCGGCCGAGGTAGTTGTAATATTCGCGGCACTCGAACGTCATCAGCGTATCGCCTGGAGCAGCCTGCGTTTCGACATAGTTCGCGGTAGACCGGAAGTCGCGAAAGCCGCCGATGCCAAAGAACGTCTGCAACGCGCTCGGCTCGGAGTGGTCCAGCCGGGCGACCAACCAGCTTTTCATGGGGTTGAAGTCGTACACGGCGACGATCGCGATCAGCAGGGCCGTTCCCGCCGTGCGCGGCCACCGGGCCGCGG
This sequence comes from uncultured Gammaproteobacteria bacterium, assembly GCA_964518995.1. Lineage (GTDB taxonomy): Bacteria > Pseudomonadota > Gammaproteobacteria > Steroidobacterales > Rariloculaceae > ZC4RG20. The sequence goes on along the minus strand of CAZFJU010000052.1, from coordinate 3,288 downwards.
CTCCGGGCCCGCGACCGAGCGCCTCGCACCACGCGAGGTAAACCTCCCGCCACTTCAAGATGCCGAGCGCCACGAACACGAAGAACAGCGTCATGAACGGGACGTTGTAGCGGAAGTTCGCGTAACGCGACTCGAACATGCCGTTCAGCACGAGCGGCAAAGCGAGCGCGGCGGCGACGAACAGAGCCGCCGGGTCAGGCCGAGGCCGGGCGATTCGGTCGAACAGCCAGAGGCCGCCGAGCAAAGCCGGCACCGTCGTAAGCGGATACTCCCGCGCGTACCCCCAGAACACGAAGAACCGCGGGTAGTTCAGCTGTTGCCGAATCGCCTCCTTGATCGTCGCGCCGACGCCTCCCGGCACGCGGAGCAGATCTAGGCTCACGGTGAGCGCGAGCCACCCGACGAACGAGACCGCGATCAAGGCCAGCGCGAAAATAACCTCCGGCGCGCGAAACGCGCGCAGCCCTTCGCGGCGCACGAACGCGAGTGCTAGAGCTGCGATCAGTGCCAGGTTGAACAGGTGGACGGCGCAAAAGAGCGCGATGACCGGCAACAGCACGTACGCGGAGCGACGAAGCTCGGAGCGGCGCATAGCCAGGAACACCGCTGCTGCGGCGAGAGCGAACCCGGGCACGGCGAGCGCGGCCAGCGGCGCGTCGGCGAGGAGCGCTCCGAATGCCGGGAGATCCGGCAGCTGCGCTTTGGATGCGAGCGACTTCAGCGCCTCGATCGGGCCGCCGTCACTCGCGGCCTCTTCGACCGAGCGCAGCGTCAGATCCGTGGGCAGCGCGGCCGTGTCGGCCGCATCGCGCTCGGCGGCGAGCACGGCCGCCCGATCGAAGTAGTAGCTTTGGATGCGCGACCAAACGACGAAACCGCCGGCGGTCAGGCCGAAGCCGGCCAGCGGCAGCACGGCCCGGCGTGGCTCCTCGAGCGTTCGTTTGCCGTCGATCAGCAGCGGCAACAGAAAAACCAGCGCGAGCGAATATGCGAGATCGTGCAGGGACAGTGCGGCGGCGGCGCTCAGCAGGCACAGCACCCAGCCGGCCGTGCTCCGGCTGACGATCAGATAGCGCCATATCGCGAGCAACGTCAGGACGTAGAAGAACATGAACGGCGCATACATGCGCGCGTAGCGCGAAAATTCGATGTCCCACGTCGAAAATGTGACAAGCGCCGCGACGATCAGGCCGACGCTCGTGCCGAACAGGTTCTTGCCGAAGACGTACACCAGCGGGATCGCTGCGATACCGAATAGGACGGCCGGCAGACGCATGCCCCATTCGTCGAAACCGAAAGCCGCAGCGCTTGCCGCGATCATGTACAGAAACGGCAGGCTGCGGAGATAAATCATGCCGCTCGGCAGCTCCGGTATGCCGTGCTCGGCAATCGCCTTGACGGCGAGCGCGGTCAAGTCCTCGTCCCAGCGGAAGGAAAGAGCCCCCAGATCGACGAGACGCAGCAGCGTGCCGATCGCGAGCAGGGCGCCGAGAATCCACGGCGCGAGCCTTTCGATCGTCAGCTCGTTGATGGCGCGGCGCGGGGCCGCGATGCCCTGGCCGGAAGCCTCGGCACGGGTGGTGGTCGGCTCGGGCCGGGTCAATGCACTACACATAATGTTTGCGCGGTCAAGGTGTGGTGATGCCCGCATCGAAGCGGGCCCTACGGAACGGACGATTGTAAATCGGCGCTCCGATTGAGCAAGGAATTGCGCACGGGGCGCGGTGCCGACACGCGGCCCGGTGGCTGTTACAGGCCACTAGCGCTGACAAGCAAGCGCCGGTTCCGGCTCGCTCTCGCAGCCTGCGCGCCTTCCTCGACTCGCACCACGAGCGGCGTGACGTTCCGCGCCATTGACAATGCGAAGGTATTCGCTTAGGAACGATGTTCTCATAAGCGTTACGATAGTGCGGGGAGACTTCCGATGGGACGTAGCGGACGCACATTCGAGCTGCATGCGCTGGCTTTGGCGGTAGCGGCCGTCATCGGAGCGAGCGCGGTCGAGGCCCAACAAGCGGTGGAGGAAGTGCTCGTCACCGGCACGCGCATTCGCGACACCGACGGCATGGTCACACCGGTGCCGATCACGTCGGTCCGGCCTGACGAGATCCGGGATTTCGATCCGTCGTCGACGTTATCCGAGCAGCTCGACAACCTGCCGCAGTTTCTGAACACGCAAACCGCGCAGCGCGGCGGCGGCACGCTGTTCGGCGACGCCGCAGGCAGCTATCTGAACCTGCGCAATATGGGCAAGCAGCGCACGCTCGTCCTGTTCGACGGCTCGCGCATCGTGCCGGCGGATCGGGCGAGCAGCGTGAACGTCGATAATTTCCCGACGGCGCTCGTGCGCAATGTCGAGGTCGTTACCGGCGGTGCATCGGCGGCGTACGGTGCCGACGCGCTGGCCGGTGTCGTCAATTTTGTTCTCGACCGCCAGTTCGAAGGCGTCGAAATTCGCGGCTCAACGGGCATCACGGAGGAGGGTGACGGCGAGAACGTCAGCTTCTCGCTGGCCGGCGGACATCGTTTCGGCGAGCGGCTGAACGTGATCGGCTCGCTCGAAGCGCGGCACGTCGAGCAGATCTATCGCACGCCGAAATCGCTCGACAATTGGCAGAGCTATGGCTGGGTGATCAATCCGCTGTGGAGCCCCACAGATCCGAGCGGCACGCATCCGCAAAGGATCACGGTGCCCCACGTGCACTCCGCCACCCAGAACGCGGCCGGGCTGATCACCGCGCCGGGCTTTTCGCTGGACGGATACACGTTCACGGAGGACGGTCGCGAAGTTCGCCCGTTCATCCCGGGTGACATTCCGGCCCGTACTGGTGTTGGGGCGAACGGCATGCAGGCCGGCGGCCCGGAAGCAAGGCTCGCGGAAGCGGCCTTCGATGGCGGGCCGCTCGGCGCCGAGGTCGTGCAACGCTCCGCCTTCGCTGCAGCGCAGTATGGGTTGACCGATTCGACCTCACTGTTCGCGCAGGTGATGCTCGGCCGTACCGAGTCGAATACCCACGGTCGGCGCGGCAATCCGGAGATGGGCCAACAGTATTACGCCACGATCTACGCGGACAACGCGTTCTTACCCGACGCGCTGCGCGAGGCGATGGTCGCCGAGGGGCGCGACTCGATCCAGCTGCATAAGATCGGCCAGCTTCGCGGCCCGGGCATCAGCAACTTTTACGATAATCGCAGCGACAGCAATATCAGCCGCATGTTCTCGGCTTCGATCGGTTTCGATCACGCGTTCGCGAACGGCTGGGACCTGCGCGGCAGCTATCAGTGGGG
>CAZFJU010000051.1:0-22406 GCA_964518995.1 uncultured Gammaproteobacteria bacterium | reverse complement strand
GCCGCGAAGGACGCCGGCCGCAACCGCGTCTATAGCTATCAGGAAAACGATCTGGACCTGATGAAGCGGCGCAAGGAAATGCAGTGGGCTGCCCGTATCAGCAACGCGCTCGAGGAAGGGCGGTTCGAGCTGTTCCGACAGACGATCCAGCCGCTGCAGCCGGGGCTCGATACGGGTGCGCACTACGAGCTGTTGCTGCGGATGCGCGATGAGAACGGTGCGCTCGTCTCGCCCGAGCTGTTCATCGCCGCCGCCGAGCGCTACGGGTTGACGCCGTCGATCGACCGCTGGGTCATCGGTCATGCCTTTCGCTGGCTGGTTTCGGAGGCCGACGAGCGGGAGCGGCTCGCGTTGTGCTCGATCAATCTATCCGGCCAGAGCCTGGCCGACGAGAAGTTTCTGCCGTTCGTCGTGGAGCAGTTCCGGCGCAGCGGGCTCGACGGCCGCAGCATTTGCTTTGAGATCACCGAGACGGCCGCGATCGCCAGCTACGCGCAGGCGAATCGTTTCATTCAGGCCCTGAAGGAGATCGGCTGCAAGTTCGCACTCGACGACTTCGGTACCGGGTTGTCTTCCTTCGGCTACCTGAAGCACTTCCCTGTCGACTTCCTGAAAATCGACGGCAGCTTCGTGAAGGAGATTCTGCACGATCCCATCGACCGCGAGATGGTTCGCTCGATCAACGAGATCGGGCACCTCACCGGTAAGCAGACGATCGCCGAGTTCGCGGAGAACGCTGAAATCATCGCGATGCTGCGTTCGATCGGAATCGACTACGCGCAGGGCTATGGCGTCTCCGAGCCGAAGCGCCTCCTCGACGTCGCCGCCTGACGTGCAATTCGGCCCAGCAGAAAAGGGGTCAGAGCCCTTTATGGACGAGTAGAAAAGGGGTCAGAGCCCTTTTTATGGCCGAGAGCGCTAGTCGCCGGAGTCGTATAGGGCCGAGCGCTTAGTGGCTGCGCCGCGCGCTCAACGAAAGCGCAGCGAGTAGTCGATCGCGCGCACGTGCTTCGTCATCGCGCCGATAGAGATGAAATCGACGCCGGTGGCGGCTACCGCAGCTAGAGTGTCAAGACCCACGCTGCCGGATGCCTCGAGCTCTTTCGGCGGGGTGCCGGTTCGGGCGGAGTGCGCATCGCGGAGCTCGACGGCCGCGCGCAGGTCCGCGAGATTGAAGTCGTCGAGCATGACGCGGCGCGCATCGGTCGCGAGCGCCTCACGCAGTTCATCCAGTGTCTCGACCTCGACCTCGATCATCAAATCCGGCGTGGCTGCCGCCGCGCGCTGCACGGCTTCGGTGATGCCCCCGGCGGCGTTGACGTGATTTTCCTTGATGAGCACGGCGTCATAGAGGCCATGTCGATGGTTCCCTGCGCCGCCGCAGCGAACGGCATGCTTCTGCGCATGCCGAAGCCCGGGCAGCGTCTTGCGGGTGTCGAGCACTCGCGCGCGATAACCGGCCACCGCTGCGGCAAAATGCCGGGCAGCCGTGGCCGTCCCCGATAGAGTCTGCAGGAAGTTCAGCGCCGTCCGCTCGCCGCTCAGCAGCCCGCGCGCGGGGCCGCGCAATGTGCAGACGACGTCGCCCGCGGCCACGTCGGCTCCTTCGTCGAGCTGCCAAACGACCGCAATGGCGGGGTCGACCTGGCGGAACACCTCGTCGAACCACGCTGTGCCGCATAACACGGCCGGTTCATTGCAGACGACACACGCCTCGGCCATGCGGTCCGGGGCGATCAGTGCGGCCGTGACGTCACCGCTGCCGAGATCCTCAGCGAGTGCTTGGGCCACATCCGTGGCAATGTTCGACGACAACGCAGCGCCTCGCTAGATGAAGAACTGGGCATGACCGAAGCCGACCATGCTCGCCAGCATCGGCACGGACAGCACCGTGTTGATCCTCGACGCTAGGAATGCGGTGCGGCGGGCCTTGCGAATATCGGCGGTCGTGGCCTCGACGAGGCCGAGCGCCTTCTTCTGGCTCGGCCAGATGAGTACCCACACGTTGAACAGCATGATCGTGCCGAGCCACGCGCCGACGCCGATGATCCAGGCATTGCCGGGCGCACCGGGGTTCATGCCCAGCATGAAGGCGTCGCCGAAGAGGCCGTAACGCAGCAGCGCGGCGGCGCCGGTCAGCCACGTGACCACCGCTCCCCAGCGAAACCACGCGAGTGCTCGCGGCGCCACATACTTTGTGATGCCGGCGCTGCCGGGCCCGCGGGTATCGGCGGCAGCGGCTTCGAGCGCCGGCATCTGCACGAAATTGAAATAGTAGAGCAGGCCGACCCACACAATGCCGGCGAACACGTGGATCCATACGATGAAGGTCAAATCGCTGAAATCGACGCCGTCGAGCAGCCCGATGGCGACAGCAAGGAAGACGCCGGCGGTGATCGTCCCGGTGATCGAATTGAGCGGATTCATGCCGTTCTCCGTGCCGAGGGATCAGTCGCGGCGCGTGGGTGTTTTTATTCGTGCGCAGCGGGGACTTGCCCCGGCGGAACGAGTCTAGAAGAATAGGTGACACATTGTGGCAGTTCAACGATCCGGCCGCCCCCGCTTCCCATCGTGATCGCCCGGCTCTTCGGAAGCCGGCGGCCGCGCTGTGGCGGCGAGCGATTATCCCGGCCGGACATCGACTGCACGGAGGACGATCAATGGATGTGAACGACCGTATCCGCAGCCAGCTTGCGGAGCACCCGGTAGTGCTCTATATGAAGGGCACTCCCGATTTCCCGCAGTGCGGCTTCTCGGCACAGACCGTGGCGGCGCTGCGCGCCGTCGGCGCCGAGTTCGCGTACATCAATATCTTCGAGGATCCCGAGGTCCGCGAGGGCTTGAAGGTCTACTCGAACTGGCCGACGTTCCCGCAGCTCTACGTGAACGGTGAGCTGATTGGGGGTTGCGATATTACGCTCGAGCTGTACCAGTCCGGTGAGCTCGCCGACATCGTGAAGGGCGCCCAGGCGCCGGCTGCGCCCGCGTCCTGACCGGGCTGCGCCGGGCGCGGATCGCGTGTAGGTCCGCCCCGGCGCTTACCGTCCGTCTTCGAACACCGGCCGGAACCGGTTGACGATTCGACAGAACAGCTCCGCCGTCTTCTCCGCATCGTAAAGGGAGGAGTGCGCCTGCGAGTCGTCCCATTCCATGCCGGCTGCGACCACCGCGCGGCCGAGCACCGTCTGCCCGAACGCGACACCGGCGAGCGTGGCCGTATCGAAACTCGAGAACGGGTGGAACGGATTGCGCTTGATCGACGTGCGCGCAATCGCCGCATTCAAAAACTGCAGATCAAAAAAGGAGTTGTGCCCGACGAGAATCGCGCGGTTGCACTTCTGCTCCTTGACCTCCTTGCGGATCTCCTGAAAGAGCCGGCGCAACGCGTCGGCCTCGTCGAGCGCCGGGCGCAGCGGGTGGTACGGGTCGATGCCGGTCACCTGTAACGACGCGGGCTCGAGATTCGCGCCCGGGAATGGCTTGACGAGATAGCGGGATTTGCTCGCAATCTCGAGGTCGCGCGCGTCGTTCATGCGCACCAGCACGGCGGACACCTCGAGCAGCGCGTCCGTTGCGGAATTGAAGCCGCCGGTCTCGACGTCGACAACCACCGGCAAAAACCCGCGAAAACGCTGCGCAATCGCCGTAGGCGCGCCGGTCTCCAGCTCTTCGATGGCGCGCTCGGACGGGATCGGATTCTGGCTGCTGATGCTCATCGCTCCGTTATCGCTTCGGCCAACGCGGCCGGATGGGTGCCGTGCAGCAGCGCAAGCGTCAGCCGCACGCCGAAGCCTGTCACGTCGGTCGGCACGTGAGCGAGCCCGCCCTTATGCTCGCCGGCAGACAGATCGATATGCGCCCAGGCGATCGACTTCGGCACGAAGCGCGACAGGAAGCGCGCCGCGAGAAGGTGGTCGCCGTGGCCGTCGACAGCGCATTGCTTGATATCGGCCACGTCGCTCCGCAGCAGCTGATCGAAGTCTTCATCCATCGGAAACGGCCATACTCGTTCTCCCGACGCGGCGCCGGCTGCCTGCAGCAGCGAATTGGCGCGGATTCGGTTGGTAAATACCCCGGAGTAACGCTGCGTCAGAGCGGAGATGCAGGTGCCGGTCAGCGTCGCATAGTCGATGATCAGCTTCGGCTCGTCACGCGCCGCGAGCGCGAGCGCATCGGCCAGAATCATCCGCCCCTCGGCATCCGTATGAATGATCTGGATGCTCGTGCCGTTTGCCGCGGTCACGATCTCCTGCGGTATATAGCTGGTCGGAGAGAGCCGATTTTCGGTGACCGCGAGCCATGCGTCCACTGGGTACGGCACGCCGAGCTCCTTCAGGGCGATCAGCGTACCGAGCGCCACGGCACTGCCTTCCATGTCCATGTGCATGTCGAGCATGCCTTTGAAGGACTTCAAGTTCGTGCCGCCGGTGTCGAACAGCACGCCCTTGCCGACCAGCGACAGATCCGGCGCGTGCTGACCGGATGGGCGATAGCACAAGCGCAGCATGCCCGCGTCGCGGTGCGGATTGCCGTGCGCAACCGCGAGAAATGCCCCGGCGCCGAGCTTCTCCAGCTCCTTCTCGCCGATGAATTTACAACCGAGGGAATGCTGCTCCGCGAGGCGCTCGACCGCGCGGCGATACGTGCCGGCGCTCAGGCGGTTTGGCGGCAGTGCGGTAAACCAGCGCGCGAGATTGTTGCCGAGTGCCTCCGCTCGTAGCCGCTCCAGCGGCAACTTGGGTTTGCTGTCGAGCAATGAAAGCTGCTCGAGCTCGACCGGTCGCGGCTGCTCTTCCGTCTTGAACGAGGGCAGCTTGAACGCGGCGGCGTGCGCGGCGGCGGCGACAGCCGCGGCGGCGTCCATGCGCGCCTCGTCGCCGAGCCCGGCAGTCAGCAGAGCCATCTTCGCCGGACGCTCGCGCAGGCAGTCCGCCACGAGCTCACGCGCCCAGGTGAGATGCGCGAAGGTGGTCGAGCCATCGAAGAGGGCGACCGTGACGCCGGTGGCGCGCGCATTCGAGAGGCGCGTGAACGCGCTTTTCAGCCCTTGTGCACGCGCGCGGTCGACAAGCTTGTGCAGTTGCTTGCCTTGCGGCAGATCGGCAAACACCGAGCTATGCGGCTCCTTCGGCAGAACGATCGCGAGGTGATCGAACGACGCGAGGTTCGACTCGGCGAATGTGCGCGTAGCCTGAGTGACTTTCAGCGGTGCGAATTCGGGAAGATCGAGCATTCCTGTCGCCTTGACCCCTGTCAGGCAAACGCAGATCATAGCGCCGCCCGCGAGGTTACAATTCAGGACCGGGTCAGCATCGTAGCAGGAGCTCCGCGGGAATTCATAGGTAACACCTTGAATTGCCGCGCTTCGTCGAGGAGACGTCCATGGCAACCGTACGACCTTTACCAACGTTCAGGGCGGCCGAAGATGACTTGGACCCTCTGGAGACTCAGGAGTGGCTCGAGTCGATCGATTCGATCCTCCGTGTGCACGGCGCGGAGCGCGCGCACTATTTGCTGGAGTGCATGATCGACCATGCGCGCCGCTCCGGCGCGTATCTGCCGTATAGCCCTAACACCGCGTATCTCAATACGATTCCGGTCGGTCGACAGGCGCCGTACCCGGGTGACCGCGCGCTCGAGCGCCGCATCGAGGCGTACTTGCGCTGGAACGCAATGGCGATGGTCGTCCAGGCGAATCGGCTCAGCGCGGAGTACGGCGGGCACATTGCGAGCTACGCGTCGTCGGCTACGCTGTATGAAGTCGGCTTCAACCATTTCTGGCGGGCGCCGACCGCCGAGCACGGCGGCGATCTCGTCTTTTTCCAGGGCCATTCGTCGCCCGGAATCTACTCGCGCGCTTATCTGGAAGGCCGGCTGAGCGAAGAGAACCTCAAGTACTTTCGGCAGGAGGTCGTCGGCGACGGCAAGGGGCTGTCGTCCTATCCGCATCCGTGGCTGATGCCGGAATTCTGGCAGTTCCCTACCGTGTCCATGGGGCTCGGGCCGATGATGGCGATCTATCAGGCCCGGTTCATGCGCTATATGGAGAACCGGGGTCTAGTGCCGGCGCAAGACCGCAAGGTCTGGTGCTTCATCGGCGATGGCGAGACCGACGAGCCGGAGTCGATGGGCGCGCTCACGGTGCCGGTACGCGAGCAACTCGACAACCTGGTCTTCGTGATCAACTGCAATCTGCAGCGCCTCGATGGCCCCGTGCGCGGCAACGGTAAGATCATCCAGGAGCTCGAGGCGACTTATCAGGGCGCGGGCTGGAACGTGATCAAGGTGGTCTGGGGCTCTCGCTGGGACCGAATGCTCGCGAAGGATCAGAATGGAATTCTGCGCCGAACGATGGAAGAGTGCGTCGACGGCGAATACCAAGCTTTCAAGGCCAAGGGCGGCGCATACACCCGCGAGCACTTCTTCGGCCGACATCCGGAGTTGAAGGCGATGGTCGCCGATATGTCGGATGACGAGATCTGGCGGCTGAATCGCGGCGGCCACGATGCGATCAAGGTGTATTCCGCCTATCGTCAAGCGGTCGAGCACAAAGGCCGGCCGACCGTGATCCTCGCCAAAACGGTCAAAGGCTTCGGCATGGGTGAGGCTGGCGAAGGTCAGAACATCACCCACCAGAAAAAGAAACTGGACGAAGATGACCTGAAGGCGTTTCGCGATCGCTTCAATATGCCGATCTCGGATGAAGAGATCGCGAACATTCCGTTCTGCAAGTTCGCCGAGGATAGCGAGGAGCAGCGATACCTGCTCGAGCGCCGCAAACGGCTCGGCGGTTTCCTGCCGTCGCGCCGCACAAAGGCGGAGCAGCTCGAGACGCCGCCGCTCGAGTTCTTCAAGACGCAGCTCGAAGGTAGCGGCGATCGTGAGATCTCGACGACGATGGCGCTCGTGCGCATGCTGACCGCGCTCGTCCGCGACAAGAAGATAGGTCCGCGGGTCGTGCCGATCGTGCCCGACGAGGCGCGCACGTTCGGCATGGAAGGCATGTTCCGCCAAGTCGGTATCTATTCGCCGCTCGGCCAGCTGTACACACCGCAGGACGCCGATCAGCTCACCTTTTACCGCGAGGATAAGAAGGGACAGATCCTGCAGGAGGGCATCAACGAGGCGGGCTCTTTCTGCTCGTGGGCGGCTGCGGGCACGGCGTATTCGAATCACGGCCTGCAGATGATTCCGTTCTATCTGTTCTACTCGATGTTCGGGTTCCAGAGAATCGGCGACTTCATCTGGGCTGGCGGCGATATGCGGGCACGTGGGTTCCTGATCGGCGGCACGGCCGGGCGCACGACGCTTGCAGGCGAAGGTTTGCAGCATCAAGACGGCCATAGTCAGCTCGTCGCCACCACGGTGCCGAACTGTCGCGCCTACGACCCCTGCTATGCCTATGAGCTTGCCGTGATCGTGCAAGACGGCATGCGGCGGATGTACGCCGAGCAGGAGAGCATCTTCTATTACATCACCTGCATGAACGAGAACTACGTGCACCCGCCGATGCCGGAAGGCGTGGCCGATGGCATCCTGAAAGGCATGTATCTATTGGAGAACGCTGAGTCGGGCAAGAAGAGCAGGCCGCGCGTGCAGCTGCTGGGCTCCGGCACGATCTTGCGGGAAGTTCAGGCGGCCGCGAAGATTCTCGATGAGCGCTTCAAGATCGATGCAGACATCTTCAGCGTGACGAGCTTCAGCGAGCTGCGCCGCGACGCGCTCGCCGTGGAACGCTGGAACGAGCTTCATCCGCTCGACGCGCCGCGCACCAGCTATGTCACGCAGTGCCTCGCCGATCGGCAGGGGCCCTTCGTCGCGGCAACGGATTACATGAAGACGGTGCCGGATCAGATCCGGCAATGGGTGCCCGGGCGGTACGTCACGCTCGGCACGGATGGCTACGGCCGCAGCGACGGGCGCCAAGCATTGCGGGAGTTTTTCGAGGTGGACAAACATTCGATCGTCGTCGCCGCACTGAAGGCGCTTGCGGACGACGGAGCCGTGAAGCCGGAGCAGGTCGAGAAGGCGATTCGAGAGCTCGGCATCGATCCCGAGAAGCGCGATCCGGTGACGCTCTAGTGCCCGCTGCGTACATGACAAACCGTCTTCTAATGCGAAGTTTCGCGGCGGGCAGGGCGCGGTGATGGGCGATACCGAGAATACGGCGAGGCGCGGCGACGCGGCCGGGCGCAAAACGCCGCCGCGGAAACGGCTCGCTATAAGCGGCGGGGTGCACTAGCTTGGGCGGTCAAAGTTCCGTGGAAATCGCCGTCCCCGATCTCGGTGACGTAGCTGACGTAGAAATCACCGAGATCCTCGTCAAAGTGGGCGACCGCATCTCGCCGGAGGATCCGCTCGTCAGCCTGGAGACCGAGAAAGCCACCGTCGACGTGCCATCGCCGGCCGCGGGCGCGGTCACCGAGATCAAGGTATCGGTCGGCGATCGAGTCTCGGCCGGTGATGTGCTGATGGTCGTCGACGGGGAAAGCGCCGCAGAGTCCTCCGCGCAGACCGGTGCGACGCCCGATGCGGCCGTTGCAGCCAGGGACGACGGCGCGGCGCCCGATGCCGAGGCGACCGTCGGCAGCGGGGCGGGCACGTCGGCGCCGGCGCGCGACCAGGATTCGCCCGCGGAGGCGGATAGCGGCGATGCGCCACCGGCGAGCGGCGGCGATGCCGAGCCGCAACCCGTAACCGTTCCCGATCTCGGCGATTTCGGCGAGGTCGAGGTCATCGAAGTGCTGGTGGCCGAAGGCGACGCCGTCGAAGCGGAGCAGGGGCTGATCACGCTCGAGACCGAAAAGGCGTCCATGGATGTGCCGGCGCCCGAGCCCGGCATCATCGTGGCATTGAATGTGAAGGTCGGCGACCGCGTATCCGCGGGCGACGAGATCATGCAGCTTCGCCCCACCGGCGGGTCCGAGGGGCGGCGTGCGGACGCGGGCGAACGGGCCGCGGCGGCACAGGCGACCGCTCCCGCGGCGGCCGGCGGTCTGGAAGCGTCGGTCGCGGCTCCGCGTTCCGCGGATATGCCTGCGGCGCCTCGGCCGCTCACTCCTGGCGGCGCCAAGCCCGGCGTCATGGCGGCTTCGTCGCATGGCCAGCCCGTCGATGAGGGGGCCTTCTCGCGCGCGCATGCGAGCCCGTCCGTCCGCAAGCTGGCGCGCGAGCTCGGGGTCGATCTCGGCCGAGTCCGCGGTACCGGAGTCAAGGGCCGGATCCGCCCCGAGGACGTGAAGGCGTTCGTCAAGGAGATTGTCAGTGACCGCGATGCGGCCGGCAGCGCCTTGCCGAAAGTCGCCGAGGTGGACTTCTCGAGGTTCGGCGAAATCGAGCGGCAGCCGCTGTCGCGCATTCAACGCATCGCGGGCGCGCGCCTGCACGCGAGCTGGGTCAATCTGCCGCACGTCACTCAGCATGATGAGGCCGATATCACGGAGCTCGAGGAGACCCGGCAGTCGCTCAAAGACCGGGCGGAGGAGCGCGGCATCCGCTTGACGCCGCTCGCGTTCGTGCTGCGCGCCTGCGTGCTCGCGTTGGATGAATTCCCACAGTTCAAGTCTTCGCTTGCGAGCGACGGCGAGAGCTTGATCATGAAGCGGTATACCCATCTCGGGTTCGCCGTTGATACGAAGAACGGGCTGGTTGTGCCGGTGATCCGCGATGTGGATCGCAAGGATGTGTACGAGATCGCCGCGGAGCTCGGTGAGCTGAGCAGCAAGGCGCGCGAAGGCAAGCTGCGGCCGGATGACATGCAGGGCGGCGTCTTTACCGTCTCGAGTCTGGGCGGCATCGGCGGCACGTTCTTCACGCCGATTATCAACGCGCCCGAGGTGGCGATACTCGGTGTGTCACGCAATCAGTGGCGGCCGGTGCTCGAGGAAGGCGAATTCGTGCCGCGTCTGATGATGCCGCTATCGTTGTCGTACGATCATCGGGTGATCGACGGCGCGGATGCGGTGCGCTTCACGACTCACCTCGCGAAGGTGCTGGGCCAGGTTGAACGCCTGGTCGAGGCGATTCCATGAGCGGCACCGAGATCCGCATCCCCGATCTCGGCGATTTCGAATCCGTGGATGTGATCGAGGTGCACGTCGCGGCGGGCGATCGCATCGCTAAAGACGATCCGCTGATCACCCTCGAGACGGACAAGGCGACGATGGATGTGCCATCGCCCGATGCCGGCGTCATTGCCGATGTGCGCGTGGCGGCCGGCGACAAAGTCTCGACCGGTGATCTCGTCGCGACGCTCGAGGCTGCAGCTCAGGCAGACGCCGCGGCGTCGGACGCCGACCATCGGGCCGTGCCGGCCCGCGATGACAGCGCAGCGCCGGAGCGCGGCGCCAGCACCGCTGCGGCCGCACGCGGTAACGAAGGTGCGGTGCGCGAGGTCGGCTCAGATCGCGCTGCGCCTGCGCGCACGGAAGGCGTCGCCGCAGCGCGCGGCGGCGGCGCAGGCTCGCGGTTGGTCGTGCTCGGCGCCGGGCCGGGGGGCTATACCGCCGCGTTCCGTGCGGCCGACCTCGGGCTCGACGTCACGTTGATCGAGCGCTGGCCGACTCTCGGCGGCGTATGCCTCAATGTCGGCTGCATCCCGTCGAAGGCGTTGCTGCACGCCGCGCGCGTCATCGAGGAAGCGAAGGAGATGGCCGCCCACGGCCTCGACTTCGGTGCGCCGCGTATCGACACCGCCAAGCTTCGAGGCTGGAAGAACGGCGTTGTCAGCCAACTCACGCGCGGCCTTGGCGGCATGGCGAAGCAACGCAATGTTCGCGTCGTGCATGGCACTGGCCGCTTCGTATCGGCGCATCGCATCGAGGTCACGCGGGACGGCGAGGTCGAGACGATCGACTTCGACCAGTGCATCATTGCCGCCGGCTCCGAGCCCGTGCAGTTGCCGAACCTGCCGGATGACCCTCGGATCATCGATTCCACCGGCGCGCTCGAGCTCGAGGAGTTGCCGGAGCGGATGCTCGTGATCGGCGGCGGCATCATCGGTCTCGAGATGGCGACGGTCTACGAGGCGCTTGGCGTCCGCGTATCGGTCGTCGAGCTGACGAAGACGCTGATTCCGGGCTGCGACCGCGACCTGGTCCGGCCGCTCGAGAAGCGGCTCGCGTCCCGCTGCGAGGCGATTATGCTCGGCACCCGGGTCGTCGACCTCAAAGCGCGCAAGGACGGCATCAGCGTGCGCTTCGAAGGAGATGCAGCGCGGGACGGCGAGGACACCTACGGCCGGGTGCTGGTCGCTGTCGGGCGCAAGCCGAACGGAGGCGCGATCGGCGCCGAGGCCGCAGGCGTTGCGGTCGACGAGCGCGGGTTCATTAAAGTCGATAAGCAGCTGCGGACCAGCGTGCCGCACATCTTCGCGATCGGCGACATCGTCGGCCAGCCGATGCTTGCGCACAAAGCCTCTCACGAGGGGAAGGTGGCTGCGGAAGCTGCCGCGGGCGAAAAGAGCTTTTTCGATGCGCGGGTGATTCCTTCGGTCGCGTATACCGATCCGGAGATTGCCTGGGTCGGCGTAACCGAAGACGAAGCAAAGGCGCGCGACATCGGCTACGAGAAAGGCGTGTTCCCATGGGCCGCGAGCGGGCGCGCGTTGTCGCTGGCCCGGCCCGACGGCATGACGAAGCTGCTGTTTGATCGCGACACCAAGCGCGTGATCGGCGCTGGAATCGTCGGTGTGAACGCCGGCGACCTGATCTCCGAGGCGGCGCTCGCGATCGAGATGGGTTGCGACGCCGAGGACATCGGCTTAACGGTTCATCCGCATCCCACCCTGTCCGAGACGGTGGCGTTTGCCGCAGAGGTGGTCGCCGGAACCGTCACGGACCTCTACGTACCGAAGCGCTGAGATGAGCAACAAGACGACTCGAGCGGTTCTTTGCACAGCTGGCGCGCTACTCGCGCCGATCTACGCCGGAGCACAGGAGGGCGCGGCCGAAGCGCCGCAGACCGTGTATGCCGTCGTCAGCAAAGGCCTGCCCGGAGTGGTGCTGTACGATGCCGCTACGGATCGCCGGATCTGTCACGCGGAAATGGATGTCGCGCCGCACGAAGCCGCGTTCTCGAGCGACGGGCGGATGCTCTATGTGCCGATTTACAGCTCTGCAAATATCGGTCAGCCGGGTCCGGATGGACATGCGATCGAGTTTATGCGGACGGACGACTGCGTCATCGAGACGACGCTCGATACCGGCGAGTTCAAGCGTCCGCACTACATCGAGCAGGGCCCGAGCGGGCGGTTGTATGTGACCGCCGAGATGAATCAGGCCATCCTCGTCGTCGATCCGGGGGAACCGGCGATCGTCGATACGTTGCCGACCGCATCCAGCAATACGCATTTCTTCGCGATGACGAGCGATGAAAGCATGATTTTCACCAGCAACGTCAACGATGCGACGTTGTCGGTGATCGACGTTCCCGGGCGCAGGCTGCTCGCCACGGTCGATGCCGGGGCTTCGAATCAACGTATGACCGTGAGCCCGGACGATCGTTGGTTCGTGACCAGCTTATGGCGATCCGGGCAAATTGCCTTCTACCGCGTGAGCGATCAGCAGCTCGATTTTGCCGTGGAGATCGACGGCGGGCCGTTCGTCGCCCGCTTCAGTCCCGATGGCCGCTATCTCTACAACATGGGCACGGCGCCCGGTGGGCCGTCTGCCGGTGTCCGGGTGTGGAAGGTCGACGTCGAGGAGCGCGAAGTCGTCGCGGAGTCGACCGCCGACCTTGGCGCCGGCACCGGCAGCTTGCAGGTGAATCCGGTCAACGGGCTCGTTTATACCACCGCCTACAGCGGGGTCGTGTCCGTGCTCGACCCGGAATCGCTGCAGCTCGTGCGGCAGTTCGAAACCGAGGATACGCCGGACGGCCTGTTCTTCTCCGCTGTCGCAGCAGACTAAAAAGGCCGCTTGCTGCACCGCAGCACGCCCGGAGACGTGCTCGGCGCGCGCGCAAGCTCAGTCTGACGTAGTAATGTTGCCGATACGCTCGCCGTCGGCCGTAATCAGCGCGGTGACGTAGCCGCCGTCGCTGCCGTCCCGCATCGGTGCGATCCGTATCGTGATGGTGTCGCCCACCTCCATCATGTCCGGCCGGAGGCCTTGGCGGTACATGTTGGCTCGGCTGTGGCCTTCATACTCGATGTCCCGCGTGCCGCGCTCCTCGTCGGTCACCTCGAGGATGATCCTCGCATGCGGATTGGCGAAGCGTGCAAGCTTCACGATACCTTCGATATTCACTGGATTCTGAAAATCAAATTGTGCCGCGGAATGGTGCGCACCCGCTGGCAGCGCAATGCCGATTGCGAGGCATGCGCCGAACAGCGCAAGTTTCGGGCCGCTCTTCGGTCTCGGCATTTTTAACGTCCTGTTCTTCATGATCTCACTCGCTGGCCGCGTCGCTAAGACGCGCTTCGTCTTCCCGAATGAGCTCGTCGAGGATGTCCAGCCAATCGGGTTCAGTGCATTCATAGGTTTGCAGCCGCCCATTCGGCACCTGCTGCCACTTCTTTTCCGTCGTGAACGGCTCGGTAAGGAAGACCGGGTCCGTCATCGTCATAACGGCCGTCAAGACGTTACGACCGTCTTCCTCGGTGCTGAGCGTGTAGCGCTCGACGATCGTCGCCTGGTCGCTGTGCGCGTACGTCTGATCGATCTGCTCGACGAGGCGGGTCGTCTCGACGATCAGCGTGTCGTCTTCCCAGCGGCCAATCGAGTAGCCATTGCGCTCCGGAAACACCTCTTCCGGATCGATGACTCGATCACCGAGATAGATGCGGCGCACTTCGTTGTGCGCTTCGTACGTGATGTTGATCTGCTCCGGCCGCTGCAAGATCTCCATCGGGTAGCCGCCGGAACCGAGCATCGAGCCCGGCATGCCGGTACCGACGCAATAGTTGCCCGGCGAATGGTTGGTGCCGGCGATGATACGCCGATACTGATCCACCTTCGCTTGCGCTTCGGGTGTGAAGCTCGGCCGCTGCGCGCTTCGGGGGGCGCCGCCGACGACCGTCGCGCCGCGATAGCTCTCCCAGAGCCCGGTGAAATCCGGCTGCTCGGCGTACGCGGCAACGACAGGCAAACCGGCGACGCCCGCTGCGACGAGGAAAGTCTTCAATGCGGTCATGGACTGTCCTATGGTTCGAACTTGAATTCCAGAACCGAATCCTATTCCGTTGACGGCGCGCAAACACCCCTGATCGCCGGGCGGCAACAAATCTTGAGCTTCGAACGGAACACGGTTCTCAGTTGCCGGCACGGGCTCACTGTATAGTCGCAACCCATCATGGGCACCGTGCAAGATTGGCTGGGCTCGCTCAACAGCTTCGTGTGGGGCCCGTTTCTGCTCGTTCTGATTCTCGGGACGGGCCTTTTCCTGCAAATCCGACTCGGCCTGATGCCCATCCGTCATCTCGGCGCGGGTTTTCGGCTTCTCTGGCGCGGTCGTAAGGGCGATGCCGGCGCCGCGGGCGAGATCACGCCGTACGCCGCGCTGATGACGGGTCTCTGCGCCACCGTCGGCGTGGGCAATATCGCCGGCGTCGCCACGGCGATCGCGCTCGGCGGGCCAGGCGCCATCCTCTGGATGTGGATGACCGCGCTCGTCGGCATGGCCACGAAGTACGGCGAGGTCGTGCTCGGCGTGCACTACCGCGAGATCGACGAGCACGGCCGCGCGGTCGGCGGGCCGATGTACGCCATCAAGAACGGTCTCGGCCGCCGCTGGGCGTGGCTCGGCACCGCCTTTGCGCTTTTCGGCGGCCTTGCCGGTTTCGGTATCGGCAATATGGTGCAGTCGAACACCGTGGCGAGCGCGCTCAACAATACCTTCGGCCTCGATACGACCGTCGTCGGCGTCGTCATCTTCGCGCTCACGACGGCCGTCGTGCTCGGCGGCATCAAGCGGATTGCCGCCGTCTCGAACAAGCTCGTACCGTTCATGGTCATCGGCTACATGGCCGCCGTGATGGTCGTGCTCGCGGCCCACTTCGCCGATATTCCGGCGGCGTTCGCGCTGATCTTCGAAAGTGCATTCTCGCCGGTCGCCGCGACCGGCGGTTTTGCCGGCGCGGCGGTGATGGCCGCGATCCGCTTCGGTGTCGCGCGCGGCATTTTCTCGAATGAAGCCGGCCTCGGCACGGCCGGCATCGTGCAGGCCGCGGGGCAGAGCACGAGCGCGGTGCAGAGCGGCATGATCGGCATGGTCGGCACGTTCATCGACACGATTATCGTGTGCACGATGACTGCGCTCGCGATCATCGTGTCCGGCGCATGGGACAGCGGCGAGACCGGTGCCGTGCTCACGCAGCTCGCATTCGAGTCGGCGCTACCCGGCGTCGGGGGCGCGGTGGTCGCCGTATCCGTCACCGTCTTCGCTGTGACGACGATATTTGGCTGGGCTTACTACGGCGAACGTTGCTGGCAGTATCTCGTCGGCACACGGGCAATCGTGCCTTATCGCATCATGTGGTGCGTCGCAGCGTTCATCGGAGCCGTCACTCAGCTCGATGTCGCCTGGCTGCTCGCCGATACGCTGAATGCTTTAATGGCGCTGCCGAATCTGATTGCACTTCTAGCGCTTTCGCCCGTGATCGTAAAGCTGACCCGGACGCAACTCGGCACGGCGGTCGCAGTTGCGCGCAGTCCGGCCGAGGCAGGAGCTCAATAACGCCGGGCGTATCGAGCTCCGGCCGCGAGCCGGGACCGTCGACAGCGGGCCGTCCGCTCTGGGTCAGTTTTCTTCGTCCGGCAGCGCGGCGTCCGCATCGAGCGCGAACGTGAATAGTCGCCCCGGCGGATCGTTATCCGGAGTGCCGGCCATCACGGAGATATACTGCGTACCGTCGACCTCGTAAGCGACTGGCGACGCGATGCTCGGAAGCAGCTGTGCTTGCCACAACACCTCGCCGGTACGCGCGTCATGCGCCGCGAAGAGACCTGTGGCCGAGCCGTGGAAGACGAGCGCGCCGGCCGTTGTCAGCGTGCCGCTGTTCTCACGCGTGCGGAACGGCACGCGCCAGCGTTCTTCCTGCGCGACCGGATCCCAAGCGAGCAGGAAGCCCGGCTGTCCTTCGGGCGCGTGGGCGCCGATTGACGGCGGCGTCACGGGCGCTTCTCGCGGCGGTGCCGGATTGCCGCCGAACACGATACCGAGGTACTGATCGAGATCGGCCCGAAACGTGAAGCTGTTCTCCTGGCCGGGGATATAGACGAGCCCGGTTTCGGGATTGAACGACATCGGATGCCAATTGTGCGCGCCGCGCGGGCCCGGATAGATCACGACGGGTGCCGTGCCGTAGCGGGCCTCGGGCGTCTCGATCGGCCGGCCGGACTCGTCGATACCCGACGCCCAATTCACTCGGGCGATGGGCGCGGCCGAGATAAACTCCCCGGTGATTCGATCGAGCACATAGAAGAAGCCGTTTTTGGGCGCCTGCATCAAGACTTTGCGAGGCTCGCCGTCGATCTCGAGATCCGCAAGTATCATCGGCTGCACGGCCGTGAAATCCCAGTTGTCGCCCGGCGTCGTCTGGTAGTGCCAGACGAGCTCACCCGTATCGACGTCGAGCGCGAGAATCGATGCAAGATAGAGGTTGTCTCCGCCGTCCGGGCTTCTGAGGTCGCGGTTCCACGGGCCGCCGTTGCCCGTGCCGACGTAGAGCAGTCTCGCTTCGGGGTCGTAAGCGAACCCGTCCCACGCCGTGCCGCCGCCGCCTAGCGTCCACCACTCGCCGGACCAGGTTTCCGCGGCGTGCTCGAGCGCTTCGCTTTCGAAACCGAGCGCAGGGTCGCCGGGCACGATGAACGTGCGCCAAGCCTGCGCGCCGGTCTCCGCGTCGTAAGCGGTGACGTAGCCGCGCGCGCCGTAGTCCCCGCCGCCGTTGCCGATCACCACCTTGCCGTCGACGACGCGCGGCGCGCCCGTAATGCTGTAGTTTTCGTCGTATGGCGTGGTCTTCACGACCCACTCGACCCGGCCGGTTTCGCGGTCGAGCGCCGCGAGCCGCCCATCGATGATCCCCATGTAGACCTTATTGCCGTACAGCGCGGGTCCGCGGTTCACCGGTCCGCAGCAATAGCGTGGACCGCCGAAATCCCGGCCGCGAACGACGCCCGGATCCCAAATCCATTTGAGCTGGTGCGTGCGGAGATCGACCGCGAACAGGACGTTCCACGTCGTGGTGGCGTAGAGCACGCCGTCCGCGACTACGGGTGTCGCCTCCTGGCGGCCGTCCCTGGAACCCACCTCGACCGACCAGGCGAGCCCCAGGCGCGCAACGTTCTCGGCGTTGATTTGATCGAGCGAGCTGTAGCGCGACTCGGCATAGTCGCCGCCATGCGTGAGCCATTCGCCATCCGCGCGGGCCGCGATCAGCGCTGCGTCGTCGACGCCGCCGTGCGTCTCCGTCGCCGCAGCGTGCGCGAGCGCAAGAATACCGAGCATGCCGAGCGAAACCAATGGAACCGACCTTGCCATGTCTCCCCCCTCGAAGAGCGATAGGCTGCACGGTGGCCGCGCAGCCCCACGGCCCGATTCTATGCGAGCGCGGCTATGACGGTGAAGGATCGCGCGGGACGGTCAGATGAATGGCATGCCCGCCCATATGCGCGCGCCGACGCAGAGCGCGAGGCCGAGCGTGACCAGCAGACCGTCGTGAGCGATGAGCGCGAGCCTGAAGCTGGCGAGGACGGCGCCGACTACAGTGCTCGAAAGGGAATCATCTCGAGCCCAATAGCAGCGAGTTGCATGCCACTGCCTATTCTGCCGTGGTGTGGCTACTCGGCGTTTCCGTCGGCCGCGATTTGCCGCAACGCCTGCTCGAACACCTCGCTCGGCTGGCCGCCGGAGATGAGATGCTTGCGGTTGACGATGACGGCAGGGACGGAGCGAATGCCCAGCTCCTGCCAAAACCGCTCGGCCTGACGCACGGCTTCTGAGAATTCGTCGCCTTGAAGCACTTCAGCCGCTCGCGCGACATCCAAGCCGGCGTCGGCCGCGAGCTCGAGCAGCACGTCGTGTGCACCGGGGCTGCGGCCCTGGCCGTGATACGCCGTGAGAAGGGCGTGCTTGAGCCGGCGTTGGCTGCCCGGCGGGCCTTCGGCGCCGGCCCAGAACAGGAGCCGATGCGCATCAAACGTGTTCCAGATGTGCGCTCGCTCGGCGAAAGTGAAGCCCTCCGCTGCGCCGCGCTCGGCGATTCGCGCTCGATTGGCCGCTAATTCGGCCGGGTCGAGCCCATATTTGGTCTTAAGATACTCAGTGGCGTCCGCTCCCTCAGGCGGCATCGTCGGGTTGAGCTCGAAGGGCTGCAGGTGCAGCTCGATATCCCCGACGTCCGCGCCGATACGCTCGAGTGCCCGCTCGAGCGCATTGAAGCCGATCGCACACCAAGGGCAGGCCACATCGGATACGAAATCGATTCTCATGACGGCACTCTGCGATCTCCGCGCGCACTATCTGTCGCTCGCACCCGGTAGGGCGCACATCGACTATATCATTGTCGCTCCTGCTCTCTGGTTCCGAAGAAACGCCATGAACGACACGCCCACCTGTCCGAGCTGCCGATCCGCTCTCGTCTACGAGGACGATCCACTGTATATCTGCCCCGAATGCGCTCACGAGTGGCCGAAAGCGGCCGGCGGCATCGCAGAAACAGCAGGCGATTCCGGCCTCGATGTACGAGATGCCAACGGGAACGTGCTTCAGGACGGCGACACGGTCATCATCATCAAGGATCTGAAGGTAAAAGGCGCTTCGGCTCCGCTCAAGGTGGGCACCAAGGTCAAAGGCATCCGGCTCGTCGAAGGCGACCATAACATCGACTGTCGCATCGAAGGGTTTGGCGCCATGAAGCTCAAATCCGAGTTCGTGCGTAAAGCGTGATCGCCGACGCAGGCGGTGTTCAGCCTGGGCGTTTACCTGCGGCGGCGCTCCGCCGCGAGCAACGCGCGCTTGCGGGCGAGGCCCCATCGGTAGCCGCCGAGTTGTCCGTCGCCGCGCAGCACGCGATGACACGGCACGAGCACCGCAATCCGGTTGGCGCCGCAGGCGGCGCCGACGGCGCGCGCGGCGCTGGGTGGTACGAGCGTGCGCGCGATTTCGCCGTAGCTCACGACTTCCCCTTCGGGCACGGACAGCAAGAAGCGCCATACCTTGATCTGAAACGCCGTGCCGCGCAGGTCCAGCGGCAGCTCGGGCCGCGGTGCACCCTGGCCGATGTGCTCGACCAACGCATCGAGCCACGCGCTGCGCGAGGCACGCGAGCGTCAGCGGCGCGTCGCTGTTCGCTTCGATGTAGCGGGCCGTCTCGACGACACGATCGAAGTCGCGGAGCGTCTCATCGGGACGGCAGCGCATACAGGGGCGAAACCCGGCCGCGGCGGCCGCTGCCGTGCTGGCGAAGTAGCGTAGATTCTCGGCGCGCGCCGCGCGGGCGGCACAGGACGGGCGGCAGTAGACGCCCGTCGTGATCACCGCGTACACGAAACGCCCATCGTACGAAGCATCGCGGCTTTGCACGGCGGCGCGCATCTGCTGCTCGGTCGTCATCACAGACTCCGTTCCTGACGTTCGATGCGGGCAGACTAAGCGCTGCAGTGTTTGTGCGCGCTCCGGTTCTGGCGGCGTAATTCTATCCGGGGGGCGTCGCCGACATGCCTACGAATCTGAACTTCTGAACGCGTGCGCCGGGGGCGACTTCACCGGTATAAATATTGCCGTCGGAATCGACGGCCAGGTGGTGAAGCCCGCGGAAATCGCCGGGCTCGGCCGACCGCTGCCCGAACTGGTAAAGCACCTCGAGACTCTGGCGGTCCACGACCGCGATGCGTGAATTTCCGTAGTCGGCGACATACAGGAACCTTTGCTCCGGG
Organism: uncultured Gammaproteobacteria bacterium; assembly: GCA_964518995.1. Classification (GTDB taxonomy): domain Bacteria; phylum Pseudomonadota; class Gammaproteobacteria; order Steroidobacterales; family Rariloculaceae; genus ZC4RG20. The sequence goes on along the minus strand of CAZFJU010000051.1, from coordinate 2,526 downwards.
TCAGGAGAGAACGCCAGCCCCGCGGCGGAGTCGGAGGAAGGGCCCGCACGGTTGATGAACGTCTGTGTCTCGAATTCTCCATCGATCGAGAAGACTTGGATACGCCGATTCGAGCGGTCGGCCACATAAACCTTGCCATCGTTCGATACCTTGATGGCGTGCACGGGAGAGCGAAACTGATCCGGCCCAGCGCCCTCGGTGTCGAGCGCTGGCGCCCGCCCTTGGCCGCCGCCCGCGGGTAGCGCGACGGTCTCGCCGACGACACGCGTCTCCGGAATCACATCGATCGGCTCGTTACCGAACGCGCCCCACGCGCGCTTGAACTCGCCTGTGGTGGCATCGAACACCGCGACGCGGCGGTTGCCGTAGCCGTCCGCGACGAAAACTTCGTTGGTCGCCGCATAGATTGCGGCGTCGGCCGACTGGTGGACGCTCGTGCCGTCGCGGTTGCCGCCCATCTGCCCGTGCGACGTGGGGCTCGCATCGCGGCCGCCGATCTGCAGCAAGAACTCGCCGGTGGGTGAGAACTTCAGCAGCATATCGTCGTTGAGCTCACGCAGCGACGGCGCGACGGGCGCGCTGCCGCCGATCCAAACGTTGTCCTCGAAATCGATCGCAATGCCGTGCTCGCTGTCCGGCCAGTCGTAAGCGTCGCTCGGTCCGCCCCATGCATTGATGAACTGCCCGTCCGCATCGAGCTCGATGACCGGCGGCGCGGCCCGAGCGCGAACCTCCGGGGCCAAGGTGTTGGGCCGCGTCAAGATGAAGACATGATCGCGGGAATCGACCGCGACGGACGGCGCGTGACCGAAAGTCCAGTTGTACGGCAGCGTTTGCGGCCAGGACGGATCGACTTCGAACACCGGGTACTCTCGACCGAGATCGTCTTGCGCCACGGCCGCAATGGACACGCAGCTCAGCACGATCGATATGGCAGTGAGTGACCCTTTGCGCGGCGGAAGCATTCGGTGTGTTTCGCGAGCCAAGGTTATTCTCCGTTGCGGGCGTCCTCGGCGATCTTCGCCGCGTGAGCCAGCGTGATGATGTATTCGCGCGCCGCTTCTGCGTCGTCCAAGTCGAGCTCCGCGGCGAACGAGACCATGCCGTTCCCGGCGAGCGCGCCGCCGAGCACTACAGCGTTGAAAAATTCCGGATTGCCGAGCGCAGCCGAGGTGCGCAGGTCAGGGAACGTGCCGATCCGGTTGTCATGGCACTGCGCGCAATGCTGGCCGTAGATCTCCGCGCCTCGCGCGACGACCGACTCCGATGCCGTGCTGGGCGGCGGGTTGAGCGGCGGCGATGCATACTCCTGCATCGGCGGCAGCTCCGCTGTGCCGCCGAGCTTGAACGCGAGCACCCGTGAGTAGTTCGGCTGGTAATAAGGCTGCAGGCCGCGTCCGGCTGCGACGGCAATGTATTGCACACCGTCGACCTCGTAGCTGATCGGGCCGGCGGCGACCCCTGTCTGCGCGGTGAAGTGCCACAGACGCTCGCCGTTCTCGGCTTGGTAGGCGATCAGCTCGCCGCGGCCGCCGCCGGCGAAGACAAGGTCGCCCGCCGTGGCCAACGTGCCGCCCCAGGCCGGAGCGTTGTCCGGATCGACGGCTCGCCAACGAGGCGCGCGGGCAGCCGGATCCCATCCCATCATGGCGCCGCGATCGTCGAATTGCAGATCCGGATGCGCGGCGAGCTCCGCATCGACCTCCGGCGTTGTCGCCCGCAAGACGCCGGTATTCGTGCCGACCGACGTCGGCGTGAAATCCGGATCGCCAAGATACGCCTGCGCCGAATGCCGCGAGCCAAAATAGACGAGCCCGGTCTTCGGGCTGTATGACATCGGCCGCCAGTTGTGCGCACCGGCGCCGGTCGGCGTCACATACGCCACGCGGCCGGTGCGATCGTAGCGCGCATCGTGATTCTCGACGGGTCGGCCCGTCTCGAGATCGATATGCGACGCCCAATTCACCGGCGCGAACGCATCGGCCGAGATCAGTTCGCCGGTCGCCGCGTCAAGCACGTAGAAGAAGCCGTTCTTCGGCGCCTGCATGACGACGCGGCGCGTCGTGCCGTCCAGCTCGAGATCGGCGACGATAATCGGCTGCGTGGCCGTGAAGTCCCACGTCTCGCCGGGCGTCGTCTGGTAATGCCATACATACGCGCCATCGTCCGGATCAACGGCGACGATCGACGCAAGGAAGAGATTGTCGCCGCCGCCGGGGCTGCGCAGCGCCTGGTTCCACGGGCTGCCGTTACCCACGCCGATGTAGACGAGATCGCTGACCGGATCGTAGACGATGGCATCCCAAACCGTGCCGCCGCCGCCGAGCGTCCACCACTCGCCGTTCCAGGTCTCCGCCGCCATCTCCATGGCCTCGTTCTCGAAGCCATCGGCCGGATTTCCGGGCACCGTCCAGAAGCGCCAATCGAGCTCGCCCGTCTCGGCGTCGTATGCGGACACATAGCCGCGCACCCCAAACTCGCCGCCCGAGTTGCCGACCAGCACGCGGCCCTTGATGACCCGCACGG
>CAZFJU010000050.1:0-22416 GCA_964518995.1 uncultured Gammaproteobacteria bacterium | reverse complement strand
GGAAGACGAGGAAACCTTGCCGCTGTTGGGGCTCACCTTCGAGTACTCCTGGTAGCTTCCGAACGCTCCGTATGAATCGCAACGCCGTAGTCAGTAACGGAACAGTTTTCGGAGCCTGGGCGCTCGGGCGCTCCATCGCGGTCGTCAGCGCTCTGCTCGTGATTACGTTCGTGGTGATCGAGCCCGAGGCCAGCCGGGGTTTGGGCGTAGCGGCAAGAACGGTCTTCTGGGCGATTCACGTAGGACTCGGACTTGTATCCCTCTACGCTGCAAGCTGGCTCGTTCTGCCGCACATGATGAATTCATCGCCGGCGTGGCTCGTATTGCTCGTCGCTGGGACCGGTGGTGCGTTACTCGTCACGCCGCTGAGCTACCTCGTCGAACAAGTGCTGCCGGCATCGCTGCGCGGTCTCGAAGACGAGGAGGAGTGGCTAAACGTCTTCGCGAGCCGCGGTGGGTGGCAAGCCATCACGGCCGAGTTCCTGCAGCTTGCACCGGCAACGTTGGCCTCCTGGATGGTCATCAATCTGCCGTTTCTCGCGCATCGCCGATTGCTCGGCGATGCGCGAGACCCCAACGTCACCGGCTCGCCCGAGCCGGTCGAGCTCGACAAGGCGGAAGCGGGTCGCTACGCCGAATCCGCCCGAGCGGAGTTCATCAGCCGGTTGCCCGAAGCGCTCGGGACGAACGTCATTGCGGTTTCTTCCGACCTTCACTATCTGCACGTCTACACGGACGTCGGGCGCTGCATGATTCTCGGTTCTCTGCAGCAGGCTGCGGATTCAATGGGGGAGGCCGGCTTCCGCGTTCATCGAGCCCACTGGGTAGCGCGGCGCGCCATCGTGAAGATCGTCAAGAACGGCGATCAATGGTACTGCCTTCTATCCAACGACCTAAAGATACCGATTAGCCGCCGCAATAAATCCACGGTCGCGGGCTGGTTCGGTCATACGACCCGGATCGTCCCAGTCAGGAAAAGCAACACGGACGCGAGTTGAGGGCGCGGAGTTCGAGCCGAACCGAAGCGGCGGCGACAACGCCGCGCAGTTCGATGCATCCAAACTCGAGCCGTTCAGCGGTACACTGTCTGCATCGTACACCTCTGGGCGGCGTTTAACTCGTTCTGCCTAAACAAGTTTCACACAGGCGGCTGATTTCGCCTCCGCTGTGTAAGACGGGCGGGCTAGGCTTCGCGCATCCCAATTATGGATAGGGGAAAAAGCATGACGATTTCCGGTCAACTTCTCGGGGACACTCGCTGGCAAAGCCGTATTTTCGGTGGGCAATGGACGGAATCCGCGGGCGGTGCGCTCGACGTCGTCGAGCCCGCCAGTGGCAAAGTGCTATGTAAGGTTGGGGCGGCAACGGCCCAGGACGTGGCGGCGGCTTGCGAGCGCGCAGCGCAATCTCAGCGCGAGTGGGCCAAAGTGGCACCGCGCGAACGTGCCGAGATCCTGCGCAACGCGGCGGCTGCGCTACAGCAGGACTTTGATCCCCTCGCAGGTATCGTGGCGCGCGAAACCGGCGGCATTCTTCCCAAGGGATTGCATGAAATCAAAGAAACTATCGCTCTGCTGCATACGGCAGCCGCGTTGGCACTGCAGCCCCGAGGCGAGATTCTGCAGAGCCCATCGCCTTCGCTCAGCTTGGCACGCCGCGTGCCGCGAGGCGTAATCGGCATCATCTCTCCGTTCAACTTCCCGCTGATTCTGTCGATGCGAGCCGTGGCGCCCGCGTTGGCCACCGGTAACGCGGTCGTATTGAAGCCAGATCCGCAGACGCCTTTGTCCGGGGGCTACATCATTGCGCGGGCCTTTGAAGAGGCCGGGTTGCCGGCGGGCGTGCTGCACGTCCTGCCCGGAGGGGCCGAAGTGGGCGAGGCGCTGTGCGCCGACCCCAATGTGCAGATGATTCAGTTCACCGGCTCGACGGCTGTCGGCAGCCGCGTCGCCGAAATCGCCGGGCGGACTCTGAAGAAGGTGTCGCTGGAGCTCGGCGGCAACAACGCGCTGATCGTGCTGGACGACGCCGATCTCGATGCGGCCGTGAACAACGCCGCGTGGGGCGCTTACATGCATCAGGGGCAGATCTGCATGGCCTCGAGCCGCGTCTTCGTGCATGAAAAGGTGGCCGAGGAGTTCACGCGTAAGCTGGCAGACAAAGCAAAGCAACTGCCCGCCGGCGATCCGGCCACGGCGCAGGTGGCGCTCGGTCCGGTCATCAATGAGCGGCAGCTGGCGCGCGTGAAGTCCATTGTGGCCGATTCAGTGGAGGCGGGAGCGAAGATCGAGGCGGGTGGAGGCAGCGAGCGACTGTTTCACGAAGCGACGGTGTTGTCGGGCGTAAAACCCGGCATGCGCGCGTTTCACGAAGAAACTTTTGGCCCGGTCGCGAACATCATTACCTTCAAGGACGATGAGGACGCCGTTCAGCTCGCGAACCTGCATGCCGGGGCATTGGCGGCGGCCATCATCTCGCAATCGATTCCGCGTGCCATGGCCATCGGCGATCGACTCAATGCCGGCATGATCCACATCAACGACCAGACCGTGAACGATGCGGGCAACAACCCGTTCGGCGGTCCCGGCGCGGCCGGCGCAGGCAATGCCGTCGGAGGACCTGCGGATCTCGAGGAGTACACTCGTTGGCAGTGGGTGACCATCAAGGATGCGCCGCCGAAATACCCGTTCTGATCTACGGACGCGCTTATCCGGCCGACTCAGGCTACCGTAGCGCGCGGCGACCACGCGGGCAGATCGCGGAGATGCCGCAGCACGTCGTCCATGCGGCCGAGTTCGGGCGCAACGGTAGAAAGCAGCCGATGCAGACGGGCGCGCATACGGCGACGCAGCACGTGGCGAGTCACGTTGGCTCTGAAGCTCGCATCGCGCCGCCACGGAAGCGCGTCTGCAATCTCCCACGGGTGGAAGTAGATCATGCTCGGCTGCATCAGCGCGGCTTGTCGACTAATGCCCCATGCCACCGATCGCCACGGCAGGATGCGTAGGTAAGCGCCACCCGAGAATGCGATCGGCGTCCGCCAGTGCAGCATCGGCACCGGAAACAGTCGTAATCCAGTCGGCTGGTGGAGGACGGGCGTCACCGGCGCGCCTGGCCAACCGTAACGATCGTTGAGCCCGGGGTAGATCGAAGCGTCGTACAGGAGCCCGCGCCGAGCGAGGATCTCGAGACACCATTGCGTGCTCGGCACCAGCGAGAAGTACGGCGCACGGAAGCCGCGCACCTTGCTGCCGGCCAGTTGCTCGAGCCGAGGTACGAAGCTTGCGAGGCCCGCCTCGAACGCGCGCGGCCCAACCTTTGCTAGAAACTCGTGAGTGGCGCCGTGAAAAGCAATCTCGTGCCCTTCCGCAGCGATTCTTTCGACGGTGCCCGGGTAACGATCCAATATCTGGCCAAGCACGAAGAAGGTGCCCCGCGCACCGAGCCCGGCGAACTGCTCGAGAATCCAGTCGACGTCCGCCTCGAAGCTGGAAGGGCCGGCGGTGACGCCGATCCCGTGATGGGCGTCCTCGAGATCGACGGTCAAAGCGATACGCGGCGCCGGGATCATGCGAGCGCCGCTCCGATCGAGGCGACGCCTGCCGACGCCGCGCCGTAGAGGAGCGGCAAGGTTGCCGGAGGGACGCCGCGTGCTAACAGCACATGCGCGCTGTGGTCGGTGCCGCCGAACCACGGCCGGCGCCCGCCGCGGACGCGGCGCACGATGACGAACGCCGCGTCGAGCAAGGGGACGGCCGCTCCGGCGAGCGTCGGAACCGCCCCGTGCCGACTCCACGCCATCACGAGTAACGCGCCGAGCATCAGGCTGCCGCTGTCGCCGAGGAACGATCGCGCCGGCGGCCAATTGTGCGCGAGGAAGCCGATGCTGGCTCCGGCGCCGCTCGGCCCGAGCGGCCCGTCCGCGACGATCAGCGAAGCCGCGCACGCCGATACCGCGACGCCGTCGGCGTGATCGAGCATATTGACCGCATTCGCCGCCACCCAGCAGGCCGGTCCTACCCACCAGATACCGCTGACCGCGCTCGCGACGGCGCAGGGAATCAGCAGGGCCATTGCTTTCGGCCCCGCGCCGAGCGGCCGGTGATCGTCCCACGCGCCGATTGCGCAGAAGCCTGCCAGCACGAAGAGCGCACTCGCATCGACCCACGGGATCAGCGCGACAAGTAGGGCCGGGCCGCCCAAGCGCGGTATCTCACGTCCGCGGTGCCAGCGATCGGACCGCGGCCGCGCTACCGCTCCGGTAATGCGCGCCAGTCGCGCAGTCAACAGAGCGGCTACCGCCGCGATCGCGGCCGCCATCGAGAACGGCAGCAAGAAGCTCATCGCGACGAAGGTTCGCAGCAGGTCGGAGAACCCGCCAGCACATCTTGGATGATCTCCTCCAGATCCTTGCGGGGCGCCCACCCGGTCGTGCGTCGAAGGAGACTGACGTCCGGCAATCGACTCTCGACCGAGTGAAAGCCAGCGCCGAATACCTGCGTGTAGCGGATGCGCGAGACGCGCCCGCCGCCGGCACCGGCGCGAATGCGTCGAGCGAGCTCCATGATCGACACGGGAACGGTACCGCCGACGTTGACTGGCCGCCCTCGCAGCTCGTCGTTTCCCGCGACTTGCAGAACGGCCTCGGCGGCATCCGCGACGTGCAGGAAAGCGCGCGTCTGCGCGCCGTCTCCGTGCACCAGGAGCGGCCGCCCTGACCGGGCGCAGGCCGCGAATGCCGCGACGACGCCGGCATCGGCGCGTTGCCGCGGTCCAGCGACATTGAATAGCCTAACGACCCAGGTCGGGACTGCAGATTGCCGATACAGATCCAACAAGAACTGCTCCACCACGAGCTTCGCCGCCGCGTACGAGAACCGCGGCGCGGTGGAAAGCAAGAAAGGCGCGTCCTCCGGCGTAGGCTGCACTGGAGTCATGCCATAAACCTCCGAGCTGGAGGTGAATAGCACGGGCCGCTTATGGCGCATGCATAGCTCGAGAAGTTGTGCGCCTGCAAGGACGATGCTCGCGGCGGTGTGTGCCGGTCGAGAGTGTGCGATGCCGACGCCAACGGGGCTCGCCAAATGAAACACGAAGTCGCAACTCGCCACGTGAGCAGACATGCGCTCCAGTGAGCCCGGCGCGCCGACAGGCAGCGGATCGAAAAGCAGCCGCCGATCCAGTGGAAGGTTGCGTGCGTCTCCGCTGCGAAGGTCGTCTATGGCAATCACTCTGTACCCTCGCTGCAGTAGAGATTCGCATAGATGGGAGCCGATGAATCCGGCGGCGCCGGTAACCAGAGCTGTTGACCCGGGCAGACATCCGCGCACGCAAAACTCCGTGATGACCGAGGAGAATTAGCATAGCATGAGCGAATCTCTTGAAGGGCGGATGATCTTGTATGGCGCCGCGGGCAAGCGGGAGCAGCACATGCGAATAGCCGTCATCGGCTCGCGAGGATTAGCGAGCGAGTACTCCGGGATCGAGAGCATGTTGCGCGAGCTTTGCCCCCGCTTAGTCGATAGGGGGCACGCGGTGACCGTGTTCGGCGAGCGATGTGCCGTGACGACATTCCAAGGTGCGTCACTCGAGGCCGTGCCCTCGATAGGCGGCAAGTATGGGGAAACGCTGTCGCGCTCGCTGCTCGCCACGCTCCGAGCCTTGCGGGCGGAGTTCGACGTGATCCACTTTCACGACGCGGCGCCTGCTCTGTTTGGTCCGCTCGCGCGCGCCTGGGGTCAGCCCACGGTGCTGACGTTGCACAGCCTCGACTGGCGTCGCGACAAATGGCCCGCCGCTGCCAAGAGATCAATTAAGCTTATCGAGCGCATGGCGGTGCGGAGCGCCGACCGAATCACCGTAGTCTCTGAGCCTCTGCGCGACTATCTCATATCCGAGTACACGCGCACCGCCGTCGTGCTGCCGAACATCGTGGAAGCGCAGCGCAGCGTGCCGAGGTCCTCGTTGTCGGAGGGCCTCGGCCTGCAGCCGCGCGGCTACATCTTGTTCGTTGGGCGGCTCGTTCCGGAGAAGGGCGTCCACTTGCTGACGGCCGCCTTTGCAGCGCTCGAGACGGCGCTGAAGCTGGTCATCGTGGGGGACGACCGCTATGACGAACGATATTCCCGGGAGCTCCGCAGGAACGCCGCAGACGACCGCATCGTGTTTACTGGGCGCCTTCCTGCCTCCAAGCTGAACGAGCTGTACAGCCACGCCTACTTGCTCGTGTTGCCGTCCTTCGTCGAAGGCTGCTCCATGGTCGCGTTGGAGGCCATGGCGCACGGGTTACCGGTGTTGGTCAGTCACACGCCCGAGAACCTGCACACCATTGCGGGGTTCGGGTGGTCGTTCCGGAGCGGGGACACAGCGGATCTCACCGCACAGCTCGAGAGCCTCGTGACTACCCCTTTGGCCACGGAGTCGATGCGCCGGAGTCTGAGCCGACGGAACGCCGCTCTCCCGGGCTCGGCGGCGCTCGCGAGCCGGTATGAGCAGGTTTACGAGGAAGCCATCCGGGTGCGCAGGGCCCCCGCCCAAGATTAGCTGCGCTGCGCCGCGCGCTTGGGCCGGGGCGGCTCGAGTGGCGGTAGCCCGTGCGCGGCACGCGCCCGATCACAGCGCTCGCTGCGCGTGCCATCCGCCCATGAGGCCGTGAAATCCCGGCACGGCGAGGGCCGCAACTCGTAGGTGGTGCACCGGACGCCGTGGCCGATGTTGCCAATCAGCGCAACACAACGGGGGGAGGGGCCGCAGGTCCCCTGCATCGCGACACGGTGAGGGCCGATCTGGACGGTCAGCTCAGCCGGCGTTGCCCCTCCGAGGAAGCGCTCCGTCTCCCTCCAGTGGAACGAGACGCGGTAATGCGCGCAGCACGCGCCGCAGGCGAGGCAGGGGCTGGACATACAGACGCGGCTTCATAACGATACGGACTGCGGTAATTCTTCACTTGTTCGATTTGCTTGGCAATAGCGCACGTTCGGGCGTTCCGCCGACTGGCGAGGACCGTGTCCGGCCGGGGCTTCAGCACTAGGCCATGCCCTCCGCCAACGGAACGGTAAACCTAAAGGTAGCGCCTTCGCCCGGCGGGCTCATGACGCTGACTCGGCCGCCGTGCGCCTCGACGATCCCCTTCACAACGAACAAACCGAGCCCCTCGCCATCGCCGCCGCCACTCCAATAGCGATCGAAGATGTGCAGAACATGCTCGGGCTCGATGCCCGGGCCGCTGTCCGATACCGAGAACTCGATTTCATTATTTTTGCGTGCTGCTCGCACCGTGATGGTTCCCCTCTCCGGCGTGAACTTCACGGCGTTGCCGATCAGATTCGAAACGACCTGAAAGAATCGCTCCCGGTCGACTCGAACGATCGACTTGCCTTCTATCTCGCGGCGCACGACGATCCGTTTCGCGTCCGATAGCGGGGAAAGCGTCAGCAGCGCCTCAGCAACGAGCGTTGCGACATCCTCGTCACTCAAGTTGAGCGAAAACTCGCCCGCCTCGATTCGTGCAAGGTCGAGCAGATTGTCGATGAGCGCATTCATTCGGTCGACGGAGCGCTTGATGCGATCAGCGGCGTCGCCCAGCGCGGCGGGATCGTCGAGGGCGCCGCGGTCCAGCATTCGAAGAAGCGTAGCTTGCATATCCACAACGGAGAGAAAACCTCTGAGGTCATGCGACAACACAGCCATCATCTCTTCGCGCAGACGAACGGCTCGGCGTTCCCGCACGACTTGCCTCTCCAAATCGATCTCGATCGCGTACCGGCGGAGGCTGCCCGCGGCCTCGATATCGCTCGTGCTCCAAGTCAACGAGCTCTCGCGCACCTCTTCCTTCCAGATTTCGAACGAGCGTCGCGGGTGCGGACGCTCGCCCGGCGCACCGGGTTCGACGGGCTTGCGGGGGTCGCCGCCCCAGCTCACCGTGCGAATTCGTTCGGGACGAAACCACAGCAGCCGCCGAGCGGAAGGGCCGGGCAACGCGATAGTCAGCAGGCCGCTCGCAGAGTCTTTGTGATTGCGCGCCGCCGGTAGCAGGGCTGGCAGGGAGGCCGTCACGAAAAGTGTCTTCTCTCCGCAGCGATCCAACCAGCCGCACAGCTCACCAACGAACGCGCTACCCGGCGTTTCGCCGTGAGTCACGCACCGGCTTTCGACGACTACGGCCACCCCGCCGGCGCGCGTCAGTGACAGCAACTCCGCGGGCGATTGCATCAGGCACTCGAGCGGGTCGATCTCGTCGTTCGAGACGCGCATCGCCGCGACAAGCGTTTTCTCGGTGCTGCGCCGCGCCTGCCGCGCGTGAATCGCTGCTCGTTCCTCCAAGGCTTCGATCTGCAGCGATGCAAGCCGACCGAGCACCTCGCAAGCCGATCGGACTTCGTATCGCACCGGGCGAGGGCCGCTATGATTCGTGCAGCTCACGAGCCCCCACAGCCGCCCGCGCACGAGGAGCGATACGCTCATCGACGCCGTGACGCCCATGTTCCGGAGATACTCGCGATGAACGGGGGACACGCTGCGCAGCACCGCGGCGCTCAAGTCGAGCGGCGTATTCGTATCCGGACGAAGCGTCGGCTGAATCGGCACGGGCTCGTACGCCGCGTTCGGGATGATCCGGAGCCACTGGCGCGTGTACAGCTCTCTGGCTTGACGAGGAATATCGGACGCCGGGTAGTGAACGCCCAGGTATGACTCGAGGTCCGCGTCCTTCAGCTCCGCGGAAACGCGGCCGTATCCCTCCTCGTCGAAGCGATAGATCATGACTCGATCGAAGCCGGTCAGGCTCTTGACCTGCTCGATGACTCTTTGCTCGAGCTCTTCGAGCCGTGTCACTTCCTGCAGCGCCACCATGGCCTGTCGAAGGGTATAGCGGCTGAGGGGCCGTGCAGCCGCATCGGCAACCGACTCCAGCTCGACGATGATCGCACCGGCATGGCCGTGGATGATCGCGTCGAAGTGCCGTCCGCGCACATCGATCGGCAGCGGGTTCGTCTCTTCGAAGGAACCCGTTTGCAGGACCTTCGCCAGCCGCTCGCTCGGTGCGTGACCGATCACTTCCGCCAGCGTGCGCCCCAGCACGTGCTCGTCGCCATCGCCGAGAAGCGCCGCGGCATTGATGCTCGATTGCGTAACGCGCAGCGTGGACGGCTCGACGACCAGCAGCGCGCCATGCGGCTGAATCGCGCCCGGGATGTGTATCGGCTCGCTATCGCACGCGATATTGTGCTGCCCATACGGGCTGGCGACCGCTCTCATCGGGTCGGCTCCGGCGTCGCGAGCCACTCGTGAAACGCGCGGAACGTCTCCTGCGCCGACGTGACCACGGCATTCGGATCCGCGCCGGCCCGCACGACCTCTTCGAGCCAGCACAATGTTCGCTTCCACGCGGCGCCGGTCGCCGCATCGGCGCCGACGAAAAACCTCGCGCCATGGTCCCGGCTCAAGCCGAGCGAGCGCGCGAGCGCGCGCGCGATGAGCCGACCGCCGAGCGTTGCGCCCTCGGTGACGTAAACGCAGCCTGCAATCTGCGCGACCGATTCCACCGCCGGCAGCCGCTCGCAGCATGGCGCGGCGGCAACACTCCTCTCCGGCTCGCCCAGGACCGCAAGATCTTCCGCAAGCAGCGGCGACCGCGGAGGAATGGCGAACCCGAGCTCCGCCGCCGGCGCGGCCTGTTGCAGACGTTGCTCGAGCGGCTTGTAGAACCCATAAAACTTGCGGAGCACGCACAGGTACTCGCCGAGTGAAAGCGTCGGGTTTAGCAGGTCGAGGTTCGCCTCTATGCGTTGATGATCGGCGGCCGTCTCCCGACGTAGCCTCGCATGGATACTCACGCGTTAGTCGGGCACACGAAACGCGAGCAGCTCGCCGGGGTAGTCTGGCCCGCTCACTGCGATGATCAAATACTGCCGGCCGTCGAGCATGTAAGTCATCGGTGAGCCGCTCTGCGGAGCAGGCAATTGCAGCGCCGCGAGCTCGCGGCCGGTGCGCTTATCGTAAGCGCGCAGCATCGAGCCGCGCTGGCCGTCCGGCGTCGGCCCATAGCCGGGCTCCGCGGCAACCAACAACGTCTTCGTGGCCAACGCACCGGGAGGCTGCCCAGCCCGGCCGGTACGGCCAAGCTCGATGCCGCCCAGCGCGGGATGATTGCGGACGGCGTCCGGAGTCTCGCCGTTCGGAACCTCCCAAAGCACCTCGCCCTTCGTCAAGTCGATGGCGGCGATCGTGCCGTATGGCGGCTTCAATAGCGGCAAGCCCTGCACGGTCAAGTCCCGCACGCCGCCGAACGCGCCCGCGTCCGGCCCGAGGCAGATCCCGTGCGGCATGACCGAGCCTTCGGCGTAGCGACAGATCGTCATGCTGTTCACGCCGACGCTCGCCGTCACATACAGGATGTTCGACTCGGGGTCGTATGAGCCGCCCGGCCAGTTGCTGCCGCCCATCACCATCAGCGTGCTGATGGGGCCGTTCGGGTCGTACGGCACGGCGGGCGTATAGATCGGCCCGATCTTGTGCTGCGCGACCAGCTGCTCGGCTTCCGCGCGCAGCTCGGGCGTGAAATCGATGAGATCGTCGATCGCGACGCCCTGATGGCCGTACCGGATCGTCGGCATCGGCTGCGTGGGCGCATACCACTCCCCGGGCACGGTGCCTGCTTCCACGGGCACGTCCTCGATCGGCCAGACCGGCTCGCCCGTCTCGCGATTCAGCACGAACAACAGCCCCTGTTTAGTAGGCTGCGCAAGCGCTTTGACCGTTGCACCGTCCTTCACGGCGTCGACCAGGATCGGTGCAGTGGGCAGGTCGTAATCCCACAGCGGATGACGCGACGTTTGGAAATGCCAGCGATACTCACCGGTCCGGGTGTCGATGGCGACGATGCTCTCGCCGAACAGGTTGTCGCCGGGCCGCAGGCCGCCGTACATATCGCCGTACGGCGACTCGACCGGCAGGTACGCGAGGCCGAGCTCCTCGTCGGCCGAGATCGTCGCCCAGACGCCCGCGTTGCCCGAGCCGGTTTCGGCGGAGCCGTCGAGCCAGGTCTCGTAGCCCGGCTCACCGGGGCGCGGCACCGTGTGGAAGGTCCAAAGGTGTGTGCCCGTGACGACATCGAACCCGCGTATGTAGCCAATCACGTTCTTCGCCTGGTCTGCGGGCGCGAGCGGCGTATGAGCGGCCGGCACGATCACGACACCGTTCGCGATCGTCGGCGGCGAGTGTGTGCCGAGCTGCGTCGGATCCCAATCGTCGCCCTGATCCATTGTCTCGAACAGATCGACGATGCCGTCGTTACCGAACGTCTCGATCGGCCGGCCCGTTCGAGCGTTCAACGCGACGAGTTGGTACCCCGGCGTCACGAACAGCACTCGCTGATCCTCGCCATCGCGCCAGAAAGCGAGACCGCGGCCAGATAGCCGGCGCGGGGCCGCCGCACCACGCTCGCCTTCGTTCAGGCTGAAGACCCAAAGCTGCTCGCCGGTCGCGGCATCGAGCGCGGTGACGGCGCGGCGCGAGCCTGCCGTCGTATAGAGCACGCCGTCCACCATTACCGGCGTGCTCTGGAAACGGTACTCGGGCGTCGGCCCGAGATTCACGGTGCTGAAACGCCATGCCAGCTCGAGCGAGCCGAAGTTGCTCGCATCGATCTGCTCGAGCGGCGCGTAGCGCGTGTGTCCGAGGTCTCCGCCGTAGCTCGGCCATTCGAAGTCGTCGGCACTTGGCTGCGCGAACGCGCACGACGCGGCTGCCATCGAAGCGCCCGCAAGCAGCAAGCGCAGACTTGTGTTTCTCATCGTCCCCCCGGACCGCTTTCGTATGACATCGTATGGGGCGCCATTGTAATCGGCAGCGGCGAGAGAAGCCGCATGGCATTTGACGCGGTTTGCGCGTCCCCGCGGGGACGCCGGGCGACGGCAGCACCTTCCCGGAGTCATGGCGAAAGATAAAGCCGGATGCGAAACTACCGGGATACGCCGAGGAGAGCTTCCCCTTGACCACGCTGCGCTCTCGTGTCGAATCGTTCTGCGAACGCTTTGGGCTCCAGCGGCCGATCATGCTCGCGCCGATGGCAGGCGCGTGTCCGCTGTCCCTTTCCATCGCGGTCATGCGCGCCGGCGGGCTCGGCGCTTGCGGCGGACTATTGATGCAACCGAACGAGATCCTGGCCTGGGCCGACGAAGTTCGTCGCGAAGGCAAAGGGCCGTTTCAGATCAACCTGTGGATTCCGGACCCTCCGGCAAATCGAGACCCGGCGCACGAACAGCGCTTGCAGGAGTTTCTGGCCGACTGGGGTCCGAAGCCGGAAGACGCGGACAGCGCTGTTCCGCCGGACTTCGACGGCCAGTGCGAGGCGCTGCTGGCGGCCCAGCCCCCGATCGTATCCTCGGTGATGGGGCTCTATCCCAGCGCGTTCGTATCGCGGTTGAAACAACACGGCATCGCCTGGTTCGCGAACGTCTCGACGGTGACGGAAGCGCAAGCCGCCGAAGCCGCCGGCGCGGACGTGATCGTTGCGCAAGGCGCGGAAGCGGGCGGACACCGAGCGTCTTTTCGAGCCGAAGATGCGGAGCAGAAGATGGTCGGCTTGGCTGCACTGATACCGGCGATCGTCGACGCCGTCCGCATCCCGGTTGTCGCGACAGGGGGGATCGCCGACGCTCGCGGTGTCGCCGCCGCGCTGATGCTCGGCGCAAGTGCGGTCCAAATGGGCTCCGGTTACCTCAGATGCCCCGAGGCAAACCTCGCCCCTGCATGGGCCGCCGCACTCGGCCGGATCGCGCCCGAAGACACGATCGTCACTCGGGCATTCAGCGGCCGGGCCGGTCGAGCCGTCAAGACGGACTATGTGCTTGCGGCCACGTCGCCCAAAGCTCCGCCGCCGGCACCCTACCCGGTCCAGCGAGGGCTGACGAGTGGGATGCGGGCGGCGGCTCTGAAGTCGGGTGACATCGAGCGCATGCAGGCCTGGGCAGGACAATCGGCTCGGCTCGGCCGTGTGGAACCCGCCGAGACGCTGACCCGGAAGATCTGGGCCGAGGCGATGGCGCTGCTGCGGCAAGGCTACTAGGTGAGCTACGCCCGCAGCGTCGCCGGCACCGCCGGAATCCGAGCGGCGATCACCTCATGCCGCGCACGGCTGATGCCGTAGATCACACGTTCGCCGACACTGCGATCCCAGGCCCATGCCTGGCCCTCGAAGGGCACATCGATGGTCGTGACATACTCCAGTGTCACGCCCTGTCTGGGAAGTCGCAGCACGTACAGCTCCGCCTCATCGTGGCCGGTGACGTAGAGCAGGCCATCCTCCGCAAAGTCTCCGCCGGAACAGGAGCTCTCTCCCCACGCGGCGACGACCTGCGGTGGAAACAGCCAGGACTGCATCTGTTGCCAATTGTCGTTGTACTGAATCACGTGGGTGGCGCGCTGATCGAAACCCGGCACCGCACCTTGATTGCTGTAGTTGGCGCAACACGCCCACCAGTAGCCTTGATGGCGCACAACCCAGTTCAGGTTGCCCAGTTGCATTCCGAAGCTGTAGCTCTCCAGGGGCTGCAGGGTGCGCCTGTCGTGGATCTCCAGCGAGCCCGCCATCGGCATCTGCGGAAAATTGGAATGGGTCAGCACCAGACGTTCGTCTTCCACCCAACCGGCGTTGAAGTGGACGATGGGGCCGCCGCGCGGACCGAACCATTCCGCCACTCGCTCACCGGTATCCTTGCGGTGCTTGACCAGCGCATGATTGCCGATGCCGTAAAAGTGTTCGCCATCCACGGCCGCGCCCTGATTGGCTTCCATGACGTGCCAGCGATTCAGCTCCGTGGCCACCAAGCCATGCCGGGTCAGCTCCGCCTGCGGCGCAGCGGGCAGGGACTCGAGCCATTGCCGGTACGCGGCGCGTCGTCCTTCATCGACGGGGCTTTGTGCGAATGAGTGGGTGGCAAGGCCGGCTGCAGCGGCACTGGCCATGCCGATGACCATTTTCCTGCGTGTTGTCTCAGTCACTACTAAAACCTCTTGCTCAATTGAACATTCCAGCTGCGGCCGGACATCATGGACTGGCTCACGCCCGGGTCGTAACCAAAGCTGTTTGCTGCCAGTGGCGGCTCCTGGTCGGTCAGGTTGATGACGCTGAAACGCAATCGGGTGCCGCGCAGAGCCGGCTGCGAGCCGTCGAACTCGTAACCCACGGACAGGTTGTAGGTCACGAAAGGATCGATCACACGGCGGTAAACCGTTCTGCCTTGGGTGAAGAAGGGTTCGATGTAGCTCGGTTCACCCAGGCTCTCGTAGACGGCCTGCGAGGTCGTCGCGCCGGAATCGTGGGTCTTGCCGACATGGTAGATGCCCAATCCCGCGTTCCATTGGCCGTTTCGCCAGAAGATGTTGCTGGTGCTCCGCCATTTGGCGGCGCCCGAGGAGTAGAGCAGGTCGTTGACCGTGGGCTCGACATTCGCTGGCGACAGGGTGGATTGCGCCTTCTTTAGGTACGCCCATTCCGAGCTCAGCACCAGATCGCCGAAGGGCAAGCCGCGGAGCTCGTAGCGGAAGCTGAAGTCGACACCACTATGGTCACTGGAGGAGAGGTTCAGAAAGGGCGTGCTGCGGGAGAAGATTCGACCGACAGCCGCGACCGGACGGTCCGGATTAGCCGCGTTATGAGCGGCAAAGGCCTCGATATCCTCTTGTGTGAGCGCAAAGCGTACGACGTCGGGATCACCCTGATAATTGTCGCTGCCAGTGCCGAGGTCGATCTGCTCGATGGGTACGCCGGCGGCCAACTGTTCTTGTGTGTAGCCCCGCAGCAGCGCGACGTCGCTCTCGTCGATTTGGGCGGTACTGCGCGTGCCGAGCAGATTGGTGCGGCGGATGCGCCACCAGTCCGCGCTTATGGTCAGACCGTCAACGAAGGGCACGTCGATGACGAAACCGGCTGTGCTGCCTTTGGATTCCTGTGGCATCAAATTCGGGTTACCCCCGAAGTTGGTGCGCGTCGGGTAAGGGCCCTCCAGCAAGGCGGGATTGCGATAGGGATCGATACTGCCGGCGCTGCCGGCGTTGCTGGTCCAACGCGGGCTTGTGTACAGCGCTGCAAGGCTGGGTGCCATGAAGCCCTCATTGTAGGAGGCGCGCCATGTCATCCAGCCGACCGGCTTCCAGTTCAAGCCCAGCTTGGGCTTGGTGGTGTTGCCGAAATCGCTATAGTGTTCACGCCGTGCCGAGAGGCTCAGCTCCAGGCGCTGCGCCAGGGGTATCCCACTGTTCTCCCTGATCAGCGGCACGCTGAGCTCGGCGAACAGGCTGGTGACATCGCGGTCGCCGAATACATCCGGGCGTGGAGGGTGCTGGAGGAAGTCGTTATCGTTCGGATCGAGGCCCGAGTCGGGCGGGTTCTCGCCGCTGAACGGCGGGCGCATATCCGCGAGCTTCTCGCGGCGATGCTCCGCGCCCACGGCGGCCATGACTTCCCCTCCCCACCAAGTGAAGAGGCTACCGGACGCTCGTAGGTCGATGCTGGCGATGCTGCTCTCGGCGCTGCGGGCGAAGACGTCGCTGAAAGAATCTACCGTCGCCTGCGGATTGACGTGAGGCGCATCGGCGACTACCGCGCCATCCTCGACCTTGAACGTGTAGCCGAACGGGTTGTAGGCGCTGGCATCGGTGCGCGCGATGGCTGCCTGCAGCAGGCTGTCGCGTACGTTCGGATAGGCCTCGTCGTTGCCATTGACTTCGTTGTAGAACAGCGAAGCTTCCCAGTTCCAAGTCTCGCCCAGATAGCCTTTCAGACCGGCGCTGATTCGAAAGACGTCGGAGCTCGTGCTGACCTGCTCGGGGGCGAGACCGATAGGGGTGAAGCCGGTGAAGCCCACCGTCGTTGGGGTACCGACGAGGCGCGGGCTGCCGTCGGCGTTGGGGGCGCCGGTAGGGTCGTAGAAGTGTGAGCCGTAGGGATTGTAGGGGCTATCGACCGGCATGATCATGACCGGGTCTGTCGTTGGTGCGTTGAGGGACGGTGGCTGGCGCTGCATGGTGGAGTCGGCCGTGTAGTACCCCAGTTCGGCAAAGGCCGTCACCTCGCCGGCCAGATCATACTCACCGGCAAAATAGCTATTGATGCGATTGACCTCTGGCGAGGCAAAGCCCAATGGATTGAGGTCCAGAAAAAACTCTGGATTCGTTTCTCGCGATGGCGCTTCGTCCGTCAACATCGGCACACCGTTGGCCGGGCGGAAGTAGTGGTTCGCGGTATCGTCGCCCACGTGAAAGGTCGGCCAGTAACCGCGTGCGGAGCGGCGATCGAAGGGGCCGCCCAGGTTGTCGAACGGGGCGGGTGCACGATGTGAATTGAAAGCGGTACGACTGAAGGCGCGATCGGTCAGGCGGATGCTGTCGCGCGACAGCGCTTCGATACTGCCGATAAACCGTGCGCGGCCCTCTGCAACGCTCGTACTGCCGAACGTCAGCGCAAGCTGGGTGTTCGCGCCGCCACCGTGCTGAGTGCCGCCGTGTTGTAGCGCGAGCTCAACACCGTCGAATTCACGCTTCATGATGTAGTTGATCACGCCGCCGACGGCGTCGGAGCCGTAGAGTGACGAGGCGCCGTCGCGCAACACCTCGATGTGCTGCACACCGTGCGTGGGCAGCTGGTTCACGTTCACCGCTTGGGACAGGCCGGCCGTCATCGGGTTGATGGCCATCCTGCGGCCGTTGATCAATATCAACGTGGCCGTGGCGCCCATGTTGCGCAGATTGATATTGGCATTGTCGCCGCGAGCGCCAGACGAGCCTAAGCGGGTTTCGTTCTCCGGCAGGTTGACCACCGATGGCAGGGAAGTGAGCAGGTCCACCGGCAACAGCGCTGAACGGACTTCCATCGCATCTTCGCTGATGACCGACACGGGAACAGTGCCGTCCTCTGCTGCACGGCGGATGTAGGAGCCGGTCACTACGACTTCTTCAACCGTTTGCGAGCTGGCGGCATCCTGTGCCGTGGCAGCTGAACCGAGGCTAAGGGTCAAGCCGGCGAGAATGGTTCGCGTCATGACGCTCAGAGGGTGCATTTTGAGAAATGCGCCCTCTGATATCGATCCGGCCTCTGGGCCGGGTGAGGAAGATGAGTGCGAGAACGGAATGTTTTTCACTGCGGCTCCGCGGTTTTGGCGATCTAAAGACAAAACGGCTGTTGCGCTGATCAGGAGAATCACCGCAAGTTGCGATCGCCACGATAGGAGCCAGAGATGACGTGCAGATTGCTGCGCGATTGTCAGTTGGTGACGCCGATGCGCGTATCGGAACAGCAGAGGCCGACCGAGCGGTGCCAGGATTTCAGTCGGCGGTAGTTCGTGCCGGATGCGGCGGCAACGGAGACCGAGCGGGCAGCCCAGGTTGCGCCACCCGAGCAGGCGCCGAAAAGGGGCTTTACGGCTGCCGCGGCAGGCGCAGGACGAACGTCGTGCCGGCCGTGCTCGACTCGACTTCGATGCCTCCTCCGTGCGCCTCCACCATCCGCCGTGCGATGTACAGGCCGAGGCCCATTCGGCTGCCGCTGCCGCCGGCGTGGTCATAGGGCGTCGCGCGCCGGAACGGCAGGAAGATCAGCTCGCGCTCATGCTCCGGTATGGTCGCGCCGATATTGTGAACGGTGACGATCACATCGCGACCGTCGGCGCCGGCAACCAACACAGTGACCGTGGAGTGCTCCGCAGTATGTCGCAGCGCGTTGGTGACCAGGTTGGATACGGCCTGCCTGAGACGGCCGGCATCCCACTCGCCGATCACATTGCCCTCGATGGCGAGTCGGACTTTTCGGTCCGGCCGAACCAGTTCAGCCTCGCGGACGACCTCGGCGGCGATTTCGCCGAGGTCGACCTGGCTTCGCTGCAGGCTCATTTGACGGCCCAGTTGGTCGGACGTGTAGGCGAGCAAGTCTTCGACGAGGCTCGCCATCGCTGTCGCGCTGCGGGCAGCCGTCGTTGCAAGTCCGCGCTCGCGGGCCGGGAGCGTCGAGTGGTGGGCGAGGAGGGTTAATGCGTTGAGAACGGCATTCAACGGAGAACGGAGGTCGTGACCCAGCACTGCGAGGAACATGTCGCGGTAGCGGCTCACGGTGTGCGCGTATTCGGTGACCGATTCCGCCAGCGCCTGATCGATGGCCTCGTTGAATCGGATCAGGTCCAGTACCTTGGAGTGGTCCGAGTCGGAGAGCTCGGCGACATAGTGCCGCATCACGCTCGCACGCAGAGCCCGGTATTCCGCGAACGTCTCTTCCATCGAGAAGCCGGACTGAGCCCGTCCAAGGCCGTGCTCCTCGGCGGCGGTGAGAGGCGCACCATCGGTTGCGACGGCATCGCCTTTACCTTTGCGCTCCTGCTCGGCGGCAGTCTGCGCCTGCTCCAGGTCGAGCGCCATCGCATCCAGCATAGCGGCGGCGTGATCCCGCAGCGCCTCGATGTCTATCGTAATCCCCGGCGCCGTATGCGTCCGGGCGAAGTCCTCGAACTCCTGGAGAATGGCTTCTCTCCGCTCGCGGAGTAGATCTGACAGTCGCATACGCCCAGATACTGTCACATATCCGGCCTGATCGCAGGGTTGCCCGCTGCGAGGCGAGCCGCGGCCGGGAGTATGCCGGTTGTCTGCGCCCCTTCCTGTACCCTTTGGCGATGGCTGATCCGCTCTCCTCTCCTTCGACGCGAGCCGTCCTCCGGACCGAGGTCGCCGTCATCGGTGCCGGACAGGCGGGCCTTTCCGCGGCGTACCACCTGAAGCGCCGCGGCTTGGAGGCGTATCGCGGTTTCGTCGTCTTGGATCGCGCCCCCGGGCCGGGAGGCGCCTGGCAGTTCCGCTGGCCATCGCTCACCCTCAGCACCGTCAACCGGATTCACGATCTGCCTGGCTTGTCGATGCGCGATGCGCTTGCGACCGATTCTCCCGAAGTGCAGGCGAGCGTCGCGGTGCCGGCTTACTTCGCCGCCTACGAGCGGGAGTTCGATCTGCCGGTCTACCGTCCCGCCGGCGTGCAGGTCGTCTGCGAGCGTAATGAGCGATTCCGGGTCGAAACCGACCGAGGGCACCTCTCCGCACGAGGTCTTATCAATGCGACCGGGACCTGGGAAGCCCCCTACATTCCAGAGTATCCCGGCGCCGAACGTTTCCAGGGCCGCGTTCTGCACACGAAGGACTACCGCGTGGCCGAGGATTTCGCCGGACAGCACGTGATCGTCGTCGGGGCCGGCATTTCGGCCATCGAGCTCCTCGACGAAATCTCCCGCGTCACGACAACCACCTGGGTCACACGCCGGCCGCCGGACTTCCGCGCCGGGCCCTTCGACGAGGAGGCGGGCCGGCGCGCGGTGGCGATCGTCGAGGACCGTGTCCGCCGCGGCCTCCCGCCGGCATCCGTGGTGTCGCTGACGGGTATCCCGATCACTCCCGCCATCGCAGCAATGCGCCGGCGAGGCGTGCTCGAGCGTCGGCCGATGTTCAGCGAGATTGCCGAGGATGGCGTGCGATGGGCAAACGGCTCCTTCGAGCGGGCCGACGTCATCCTCTGGTGCACCGGCTTCCGCAGCGCGCTCGATCACTTGGCGCCGCTGATGCTGCGCGAGCCCGGCGGCGGCATCATCATGGGAGGGCGCCTCGCCACGCAGGTCGTTAGAGACCCGCGCGTGCACTTGGTCGGCTACGGCCCATCCGCCTCCACGATCGGCGCGAACCGTGCCGGCCGTGCGGCAGCCACCGAGCTGATGGAGGCGCTCGGGTTGCCTTGAGTCAGGCGCCGTCGCGGGAGGAGGGGTGGGATCGCTCCGCGGTGGCGGCGCGGGTCGATGCGGGCTCTCGGCGTCGCGGTTTGATAGGCTGGAGCGGTGAGGAGATTTTGATGACTGACGAAACGAAATTCCCGCCCGAGAACAACCTGCCTGCCGGATACGTCCCGCCGAAGGTCTGGGCGAACACCGCTTCCGGCGGCGCCTTCGCCTCGATCAACCGGCCGGTCGCGGGGCCGACGCACGAGAAGACGCTGCCGGTCGGCAAGCATCCGCTGCAGCTCTATTCGCTCGGCACGCCCAACGGCGTTAAGGTCACCATCATGCTGGAGGAGCTGCTGGCAGCGGGCCATTCCGGCGCCGAATACGATGCTTGGCTGATCGAAATCGGTGAGGGCGACCAGTTCGGCTCAGGCTTCGTGGCCGTCAATCCGAACTCCAAGATTCCGGCGATGATGGACCATGCGCCCGAGGGCGGCGGCGCGCCCGTGCGCATCTTCGAATCGGGCTCGATCTTGGTCTATCTCGCGGAGAAGTTCGGCGCCTTCCTGCCGCGCGACCTGCGCGCGCGAACCGAGGCGATGAACTGGCTGTTCTGGCAAATGGGAGCAGCGCCTTTCGTTGGCGGCGGGTTCGGCCACTTCTTCGCCTACGCGCCGATGAAGATCGAATACGCGATCAATCGCTACGCGATGGAGACGAAGCGCCAGCTCGATGTGCTCGATCGCCATCTGGCCGACAACGAATACATGGCCGGCAACGAATACACGATCGCCGACATCGCGATCTGGCCGTGGTATGGCAGGCTGGCGCTCGACCAGTCTTACGAGGAGGCCGGCACGTTTCTGTCCGTCCACGAGTACGAACACCTGCAGCGCTGGACTCGGCAGCTGCGTGAACGTCCCGCCGTTGAGCGCGGCGCCATGGTTAACCGCACGTCGGGCGATCCGGCGAAGCAGCTTCGCGAGCGCCACGACGCGGCCGATTTCGAGACGAAGATGCCGGATTCTGGGCCGTAGCGGAGAGTCCATGCGAGTGGGGCTCGGTTCATTGATCGGCGTCGCGGTGCTTGCGATGTCATGGTCGCTCGGGGCCGCGCAAGTGCCCGATGCGGTGTTGCTCGACGGTAAAGTCGTCACGGTCGACCCGCAATCCGCGGTGCACGAAGCGCTCGCGATCCATGCCGGGCGCGTGCTCGCAGTGGGCTCGACCCCGGAGATTCGCGCGCTTGCAGGCCCAGCGACACGCGTGATCGAGCT
Organism: uncultured Gammaproteobacteria bacterium; assembly: GCA_964518995.1. Taxonomy (GTDB): domain Bacteria; phylum Pseudomonadota; class Gammaproteobacteria; order Steroidobacterales; family Rariloculaceae; genus ZC4RG20. The sequence goes on along the minus strand of CAZFJU010000050.1, from coordinate 1,397 downwards.
GGCCGGCCGCACCGTCATTCCTGGGCTCATTGATTCGCACATGCACGCGATCCGCGCGGCGCTGTCCTTCACCACCGAGGTGAACTGGATCGGCGTGCGTTCGATCGGCGATGCGATGGAGCGTATCGACGCCGCCGCGAAGTCGATGCCCCCGAGCGCGTGGTTGGTCGTCGCCGGCGGTTGGAACGAGCTGCAGTTCATTGAGCGGCGCCGGCCGACACAAGCCGAGCTTGAAGCCGCGGCGCCAAGCAATCCCGTCTATGTGCAGCTCGGCTACGGGTGGGTAGTGATGACCGACGACGGGTTCGCCGCGCTCGGGATTACCGGCGAGTCGGACCTGCCCGCCGGCAGCCGGCTCGAGCGCGACGCACGCGGCGGGGCGACCGGCGCGATCACGGGCGATTCCGCGGCGATCATCGCGCTGTTCGACCGGCTGCCGAAGCCGACCCCTGCACAGCAGGTTGAAGGCACGAAGGCGTTCTTTCGCGAGCTCAACCGCCTTGCAATCACCGGCGTCGGGGATCCGGGCGGCAACAATCTTTTTCCGGAGAGCTATCAGGCGTTGTTCGAGGTATGGCGCCAACGCGAGCTCACGGTGCGAATCGCGTATACGTTGAACGGCCAGACCGCAGGTTCCGAGGCCGCCGAGCTCCAACGTCTCACCGCGCTCCTGCCGATGGGGTTCGGCGACGATCTATTGAAGTTCAACGGCATCGGCGAGCGGATCACGCTCGCCATGAACAACAATCCCGCGCCGAGCGATGCCGACATTGCGGCGTATTACGAAATCGCGAGGTGGGCGGCTGGGCGGGGGCTCGGGCTCACGATGCACTGGGGGCCCGATAGTACCGTCCATCATCTGCTCGACATCTTCGAGCGCGTGAATCGTGAGGTGCCCATCGGGCCGCTGCACTGGTCGATCGCACATTTGAACGACGCGTCCGAAACGAGCCTGCGAAGGATGCACGCGCTCGGCGTGGGCTGGACGGTGCAGAACGCGATGTACTTCGGCGGCGACGCGCTCGTCAGCCGGGACGGCCCGGAAGCTGCGCGCCGCATACCGCCCGTGATGACGGCCAAGCGGATCGGTGTACCGATCGGCGCCGGCACAGACGCGCATCGCGTCGCGTCATACAATCCGTTCACCGCGTTGCAGTGGTTTCTCGACGGCAAGACCGTCGGCGGCGTCGCGATCCGCGGTCCGGAGGAGACGCCCGATCGCATGACTGCGCTGCGCTTCTACACGCTGGGGAGCGCGTGGTTCTCGCACGATCAGGACACCCGCGGCTCGCTCGAGCCCGGCAAGCTCGCGGACCTCGCCGTGCTCTCAGCGGACTACCTCACGGTGCCCGTCGACGAGATCGGCCGTATCGAGTCCTTGCTCACTCTGCTCGGCG